>NZ_AP028967.1:110000-422083 GCF_036323535.1 Geobacter sp. 60473 | reverse complement strand
TCATCTGCCGCTTCGGGGAGGCGGAGGACGAACTCCGCGGGGAGCTGATCCGGTGAAGAGGATCGTTTTCATTACCCCGGCCGATGCCCGGTACGGCTTCAGCCTTGCCGGAGCGACCCAGCTCACGGCAGCGCCGGCCGAGGCCGAGGCCGCGGTCCGGCAGGCCATGGCCGATCCGGAGTGCGGCCTGGTCGTCATCGACGAGCGGCTCCTGCCCGGCATCGGCGAGGAGCGCTTCCAGGAGATGGAGCGGCGGTGGTTCGGCGTGCTCATTGTCCTCCCCGCCCCGGAAGCGGCGGGAAAAGAGGAGGAAGATTACGCGGCCCGCCTCATTCGCCGGGTGATCGGCTACCATGTGAGGCTCATGCCATGACCGGACGCATCCTGGGCATAGCGGGACCGACGGTGACGGTGGACATCTCCGGGCTCAGGCTCTACGACATGGTCCGGGTGGGGACCGCCGGGCTCATCGGCGAAGTGGTGCGCCTGGAGCGGGGGCGCGCCGTGGTGCAGGTCTACGAGGACACCCGGGGGCTGGCCGTGAACGAGCCCGCGGCCGGCATGGACGCCCCCCTCTCGGTCCAACTGGCGCCGGGGCTCCTGGGCGGGATGTTCGACGGCCTCCAGCGTCCCCTCCGGCGACTGGAGGAACTGGCCGGCCCCTTTGTCGCGGCCGGGCGGGAGGTCTTCCCCCTGGACCGGGACCGGACCTGGGTCTTCACCCCGGCCGGGAACGCGGGGGACGAGGTAGCCGCCGGCGACCTTCTGGGCCACGTGGCCGAGGGAACATTCCGGCACCCCGTCACGGCACCACGGGGGGGACGGATCGAACGCCTGCACGCGGGGGAATTCCGCCTGGCCGACCCCATCGGCCGGATGGCCGACGGCCGGGACATCTTCGCGATCGCCCCCTGGCCCGTGCGCCGACCGCGCCCCTACCGCAGGAAGCTCTCCCCCACCCTGCCGCTGGTGACCGGCCAGCGCACCATCGACTTCCTTTTCCCCGTGGCCCGGGGCGGCACGGCCATTTTCCCCGGCGGCTTCGGCACCGGCAAGACCATCCTGGAGCAGTCCATCGCCAAGTTCGCCGACGTGGACATCGTGGTCTACGCGGGGTGCGGCGAGCGGGGGAACGAGATGGCGGAACTGCTGGAGGAATTCGTCACCCTGGCGGATCCCTGGAGCGGCCGCCCCCTGATGGAGCGGACCATCGTGGTGGTCAACACCTCCAACATGCCGGTGGCAGCCCGCGAGGCATCCATCTACACCGCCGTGAGCATGGCCGAGTACTACCGGGACATGGGCTGCCACGTGCTCCTCCTGGCGGACAGCATCTCCCGCTGGGCCGAGGCGCTGCGGGAGATTTCCTCATCCCTGGAGGAGATGCCCGGCGAAGAGGGCTACCCCACCTACCTCTCGTCCCGGCTGGCCGCCTTCTTCGAGCGGGCCGGGGTGGTGGAGACCCTGGGCGGGACGGTCGGCTCCCTCTCCATGATCCTCTCTGTTTCCCCGCCCGGCGGCGATTTCACCGAACCGGTCACCCAGGCGTGCCTGCGCACGGCAGGGGTCTTCTTCATGCTCGACACCGCCCTCGCCCACCGCCGCCACTTCCCGGCCATCAACTGGTTCCAGAGCTACTCCCTCTATGAGCCGGAGATGGTGGCCCACTTCGACGGCCAGGTCTCACCCCGCTGGAGCGAGGTCAGGCGGCGCTGCCGGGAAATCCTCCAGCGGGAGGAGGCCCTGCGCGAGGTGGCAGAGATCGTCGGCATCGAAGGGCTCCAGGATGCCGACCGCCTGCTGATGAAGGTGGCGGAGCGGATCAGGCACGAGTTCCTCTCCCAGAACGCCTACACGGACGACGCCTTTTCCGCCCCGGACCGGACCCTGGCGCGAATCACGGAGATCGTGGCGTTCCACGACCGGGCCGGGGAGCAGCTGAAGCAGGGGGTGTTCCCGGACGAGCTCCCGAAGGGATAGGCCCGCGAACGGGAGCCAGGAGGCGCCATGCGACTGCCCGAGCATCGTTACCGCACCATTTCCTCCATCAGAGGGCCGCTCCTGTTCGTGGAAAAGGTCTTCGCGGCCCGCATGGGCGAAGTGGTGCGCATCGCCTGCCCCGGCGGCGAAACGGCCGAAGGGGAGATCCTGAAGATCGACGGGGACACCGCGCTGATCCAGGTTTTCGGCGAAACCCGCGGCCTGGGCCTGGACGCAGACGTCGCCTTCACCGACGCGATCCGGCAGGCCCCCCTGTCCGCGGACGTGATCGGCAGAGTCTTCAACGGCTCCTTCATCCCCATCGACGGCGCCCCCATGTTCGTGCCCGAGCAGTGGGCCCCCATCACCGGCGCCCCCATCAACCCCACGGCCCGGGCGCGGCCCGAGGAGTTCATCGAGACCGGCCTCACCGCCATCGACGCCCTCAACACCCTGGTCAAGGGGCAGAAGCTGCCCATCTTCTCCAGCGCCGGCCTGCCGGCCAAGGAGATGACCGCTGCCATCGTGCGCAACGCGCGCCTCGCCGGGGGAGGCGCCTTTGTGGTGGTCTTCGTGGCCCTGGGGCTCCCCCACCACGAGTACGCCTTCTACATGCAGGTCCTCGCCGACATGGAAGGGGACTTCACGGCCTTCATCAACCGGGCCGGCGAGCCGGTCATGGAGCGCCTCCTGGCGCCCCGCTTCGGCCTCGCCGTGGCCGAGCACCTGGCCTTTGCCCGCGGCATGGACGTGCTGGTGGTCATCACCGACATGACCAACTACTGCGACGCCCTGCGCGAAGTCTCCACGGCGCGGGAGGAGCTTCCCGGCCGGCGCGGCTATCCCGGCTACATGTACTCGGACCTGGCCTCGCTCTACGAACGGGCCGGACGGATCAAGGGGATGCCCGGCTCGGTCACCATGCTGCCGGTGGTGACCATGCCCGAAGACGACATCACCCACCCGATCCCGGACCTGACCGGCTACATCACCGAAGGGCAGATCGTCCTCTCCCGGGAGCTGCACCAGAAGGGGGTCTTCCCCCCGGTGGACGTCCTCCCCAGCCTGTCCCGCCTCATGCAGCGGGGGATCGGCAGCGGCCGCACCCGGCAGGACCACCGCCGCATCGCCGATCTCCTCTACAAGCAGTACGCCAAGGGGCGCGACCTGCGCCGCCTGGAGGCCATCGTGGGCCGCGAGGGAATGATGGGGAGCGACCGGCTCATGCTCGACTTTGCCGACGCCTTCGAGCGGGAGCTGATCCACCAGGGCGCGGCGCGGCGGGACATCAACGCCAGCCTGGACGGGGGGCTCGCCCTTCTCGGGCGCTTTCCGGCGGAGGCCCCATGATCCACCCGACCCGCACCAACCTGCTCCTGCTCAAGGACAAGGGGCGCGCCGTCAGCGGCAGCATCGGCATCCTCAAGGCGCGGCGCCTGGCGCTCATCCGGGAGTTCCTGGCCGCCACCCTCCCGTTCATGCGCTCCCGGGACGAAGTCAGGGCGGCCTATGCCCGGGCGCTGCGGGAACTGCACCTGAGCCTCGGCATCGAAGGGGACGAATTCGCGGAATCCCTCGAACGGATCGCCCCCCGGGACCTGGGGGTGGAGATCGTGGACCGGAGCGTCATGGGGCTTCACTACCGGGATGTGGGATTCCGGGGCGAGGTGGTCCGGTCGCCCCCGGAGCGGGGCTATGACTACCGGCTCACCACCCCCCACCTGGAGGAGGCGTTGCACCTGTTCGAGACCATCCTGGGAGAAATGCTGGATATCGCCGCCTACGAGAGCAGGCTGAAGCGGCTCGGCAACGAGATCGTCCGCACTACGCGGCGGATCAGGGTACTTGAGGAGCGGATCCTTCCCGGCCTGCGCCGGGAGATCCGGGAAATCGGCCACTACATCGGCGAGCGTGAGCGCGAATCACACTACCGGCTCAAGCGGTTCAAGGAGCTGCTCACCGGCGGAGGCGGAGGGTGCCGCACCGCCCCGTGAAGCGCGCGGGGGACGGAGAGATGGTCACCGACCCATTCCTCATCGGCTCCGGGCTCAGGAGCCTGCGCAGACGACGGTGTCTGCTCTGGGCAGTCATCCTCCTCTACGTGCCGGAGATCTGGGTCACCCTCGCCTGGACCCATTCCGGCAGGGCCGCGCTCATCACCTTCTACGTCTGGTTCCTGTTCCTCTGGAACACGGTGATCCTGGTGGCGTTCACCAGGTGCCCCCGCTGCCGGAACTACTACCACATCAAGTTTGCATTTCCCCTCTACTTCAGGCACTGCAGGCACTGCGGGCTGGCGATCGACGCGGACAAGCGGGGGACATTGTGATGCGGCCCGGCCGGCTCACAACGCACACAGCGGGAGGAGCCCATGCCCCTCCCGCTGTTGTGTTACTGCACCCTGCCGTTCAGGCCGCTCTCAGTACTTCGGATAGAAGCGGAGCACGAACTGGTTCGGGGTCGGCCAGGAGGCGTTCAGCTTGTTGACCGTGATGTAGTAGTTGACGCCCAGGTTGGCCAGGTCTTCGATGGGGCCGGTCAGGTACAGCCGGTTGGACTGCCAGGACGCCAGCACGTCGGCCGGAACCGGCTTCTTGATACCGTCCGAGGGATAGGGGAGGCCGTTGGCGTCCAGACCGGCCTGGCTGCGGTAGGTCACCCAGGTCCCTTCGCAGTAGCCCGTTTCCGCGACCGGATCGGTCACCACGAAGTTGCCGTCGCAGTTGGCCATGAGCAGGTTGTCGGTGTTGATGTTGTCGTCATTGTCATAGTAGTAGGCCCAGGGCACGCCGGACAGGTTGTTCCAGTCGCCGAACAGCGCATAGTAATTGGAGGAGATCAGGCCGGTGTCGAGCCCGTCTTCCGTGGCATTGAGCAGGTAGCTGAAGCGGTAGTTCGGATCAAAGTAGCCGGTGGTCGGGTGGTTCTTGTCGGCGGGGCCGGCAAGCCCCTGGGCGAACAGGGCCGACAGGACTTCGGCGGACTGAACGGCGGACGAGGTGGTGGTGAAGAATCTCCCTTTCTTGTCGGTGAAGCCGAGGCCGTCACCGGACTTGGACTTGGTGAACACGCCGTTCACCATGAAGCCCAACTCGGCCCGGAAGCCTTTCCACTTTCTCACATCGCCGTCGGTCAGCTTCTGCATGGAGTTGTAGATGCTGGTATTGGTGTCGGTCGCCACCTTGAAATACACGTCGATGGGCTGGCCGTTGGTCCCCTTCACCTTCCAGCGCTTGCTGGACTGGAGCGGGTCCGAGCACATCTTGTCGGAGAAGTCGTAGGGGTTGTAGCCGGTGGTCATGATGCACTTGAGACCGGTCACGTCGTCCTTGTTGACGACCTTCATGCCGGGCGCCTTGACGTCGGTCTCTTTCCAGGTGATCACGCCGTTCGTGGCAGTCTTGGCCGGGCTGGTGAAGAGGGTGCTGGTGTAGGTCACATACTCGGTATAGGGGGCAGGCGCCACCGTCACGTTGCTCATGTCCCACCCGGTGATGGTGCCGGCCCAGGCGGCCGAAGCGGCAACAGACAACGATACTCCCAGCAGTGCGGACAGCTTCTTTGCAGTTTTGCTTCTCGACATGATGTTCTCCTTTTCTTCGTGTGGTTGAGGTTGCTTCGTGCATCTCCCTGCCCGGGGGAAGCGGATATCGCGCCCCCCTGCTGCTTCCAATGAAAAACCCTTTCCAGCACCCTCCTTTCCGGTGTGCGACCGAATTCTCCAGTTCTGACAGGCGCCGGGCCGGGGCGCGACTCACGCTGCCCGGCGGCTGTAATCAGTGATCATGCTTGCCCTGTTCAGCAATGGGCATACCAATCCGACCACAATCTTCAACACATTGATATGTATCGAGTTTTTGGAAATAAACGGAAAATCCGGGCCCGAACCCAGGCAACCATGGTTGCCTCGATCTCAGGTTGTCCTGCCGATGGAGCCGTAACGGGGACAGTGGTGGAGGATGCTGCGCCGGCCAGGCATCATGCGGGCGCAATTCATATAACACCTTGTAGTTACTGGCAAAACACGGGGAATGTGCCACATGTGCCATCCGACACGCACGCGACACGAAAAGGAACGCAACGGATACCCGCAACCAGGGTTGCAGGGTGCAACCAGGGTTGCGGGGGTTTGTGCGGAGGGTTCGCTACTTCGTGCCCATCAGCGCAAAATAGCTGGTCATCAGGTTCCGGTAGTTCGGAATGTGGTTGGAAAACAGCCTGCCCAGGCCTTCGATGTCGTTGCGCCAATCACGGTGCAGTTCGCAGGCCATGCCGAACCAGTTCATCAGCTGCACGCCCGCGGCCTGCATCCGCAGCCATGCCGTGTGGCGGGTCACCTCGTTGAAGGTGCCCGAGGCGTCGGTAATCACGAAGACCTCGTACCCTTCCTCAACGGCGGACAGGGCGGGGAATGCCACGCAGACCTCGGTGACCACGCCGGCGATGATCAGTTGCCGGCGCCCGGTCTTTTTCACGGCGGCCACGAACTCCTCGTTGTCCCAGGCATTGATGTTGCCGGGGCGGGCGATGTAGGGCGCGTCCGGGAACATCTCCTTCAGCTCGGGCACGAGCGGCCCGTTGGGGCCGTTTTCGAAGCTGGTGGTGAGGATGGTCGGCAGGTTGAAGTATTTGCCGCAGGCAGCGATGGCCAGCACGTTATTCTTGAACTCGCCGGGCGAAAAATCCTGGACCAGCGAGATGAGCCCCGCCTGGTGGTCCACCAGCAACAGCGCGGCATCGTCTTTGGAAAGACGGGTGTACTTGTATGGTGCGTTCATGATGGTCTCCTTTCCCGTGGTGAGTCAGGAGCGGTGAAGCGGATGGCGCTGACCGCCCCCACCTGCTTCAAGTATATCACCGGGCCGACGCGACGCTCCCGGCCCCAATCATACGGCAGGGGCCGGATCGCCTCCTTGTCAGCTCCCCCCGCCCGATGCCGGCCCGCAGACCTCGTCCGCCAGCGCCGGGTCGATGGCCACGGGGCGCGGCTGCCAGGAGGGATCGAGCCGTTGCATGCCACCGACGAATTCGGCCGAGCCCATCAGCAGGTACCCGGCCGCGGCGCGGAGCAGGTCCACGGTCTTGGCCGGCAGCGCGAACGACGTGGGCAGCGCCTGCAGGCAGAGGCGCAGGCGCGGGTCGGGGATATCGTCAAAGGTCAGCTCGGTAAAGGTGAAATCGGTCACGATCGGATTCGGGATCGGCAGGGCCGACGGGCACTCCTGCCCCAGCCGCCGGTTGCAGGAATCCACTGTCCGGGCCAACTGGCGCATCTGCTGAAAATGGCCGTCGACCATCTCTACGCTGTCAAAGGAGACGTCGTCCATGGGGCCGTTCAGGGCGACATCGAGGACGGCGCCGATCCCCGGCGGCGCGCTCTCGGCGTCCCAGCTCCGCTGCTTGGTCGTCTTGGCGTTGGCCGCGATCACCATCAGCCGCCCCAGCCGGTTCAGGTTGGCGTAGCGGAGGATGCTCCACGCGCTGTCCGTGGTGGTGACCGCCTGGAACGGCCCCCTGAGCCCCAGGTTGTCCGACAGGCCGCCGTCCAGGAGGTGGGCGTAGAGCCGGTCGGGCTCGCGGTACGACCGGGCGGCCATGGCGTCGGCCACGCGGCGCTTCGGGTTGCTCTCCCGGTCCAGGCCCAGCCCGATCCATTCGGGGAGTGGTCCGCACGGCTCCTTGTGGATGGTCAGGGTGAGCGGGGCAAAGGCCACCGGGAAATTGGACGAGGCGGCCACGGCCCGGGCGACCGAGACCCCGGCCAGGTCCGAGCAGAGCAGGTCGAACTGGTCCTGGGTGAACTCGAACCGGTGGGCGATGCTGATGTCCGTGGCGTTCAGCACCAGGAACGGCGCCCTCTTCCCGGGCGCGGCGGCCAGGTCGGCAAAGGTCTTGCCCCCGAAGACCGTGTCGTTGTAGTACTCCTCCGCCATGTCGATCCGGCTGAAATCCGGCGAGGCCAGGCGCCACCAGTTGTAGGGGTTGAACAGGCGCCGCACGAGCCCGCCCTGGATGTCTCGGTAGAGGAACGTACCCGGAAAATCGTCGAAGAACCGGTCCGGGTAGAGCGCGTAGTAGGCCGAGGTGAAGCTTCCGCCGGAAACCGACGAGATGATCTCCACGTCGTCCAGGAGCCGGTGCCTGGCCCCGTCCCGGCCGGTGTACTCGACCCTGTTCAGCTCCTCCATCAGGCCGAAGGAAAAGGCTGCCGCACGGGTGCCGCCGCCCGAGAACGCCAGCAGCACAAAGGGCTTGTCCGCCGTGGGCTGGGGCCTGACCACGCTGTAGCGGTAGCCCGCTTCCGTTGAAACGGCCGCCAGCCGGGGATTCTCCGGGTAGTGGGCGCAGCCCCCCGCCACGAGCGCCGCGCCGGCCAGGAACAGCCTCAGCCCTCTGGCCGTCACACGCATTGGAACGCCACCTCCAGGGGCGCCACCGGGTCGGTGTTTCTGATTACCACGGTCTGTTGAGGCGGGATGCAGGTCTTGCCCGCAGGGCAACGGAGCGCCACGGTATGGCGGCCCGGGTTGCACTGCTTGGCCTGCAGTACCCCCGCGTCGTCCTTGTTGGGGCCCTGGTCAACGCCGTCGAGGATCACGGTGCCGGTTTCGGGGCAGGGGCAGACGAAGAACTCCATGGGCATCTCCTTTCGTGGTTGCGGGAAAGGGGCGGTAGAGGCGGTCGCTGCCGAACGGCGGGGTGTGCCCCGGCCGTTCCGGCGAGCCCTTGTCTTCGTTTGGTATCGGGAGGATGGGAAAGATACCGGCCGGCTCGCTGCAGCCGGTATCATCAGTATACCCGGTTTGTGGGGGAATACAGAGGGAGGAACTGCGCAGAGTCAGTAGTGGTGGGAGGGCATGAGGTTTTCTTTCTCCCCGCTGTTCAGCAAGCCGGCCGAATCATTGCCTGTCTTGTTGATTTCATAACGGAGTTCAACCATTCCGGGCCCCATCTGGTGAACAGACATCAGGCGAAGCACTGGACTTAAAACCCTTCGGGGGAACAGCGGCTTGCCTTGCCCCAGTGTGGCCGAGCCAACCTGGACGATTACCTCATCAAGCAATCCGGCGTCGTAAAACTGCCCCGCCACATCACCCCCGCCGACAATCCAGATATTCTTTTCTTTCGCCGCAGCACGAATCTCGTCCGCCACTTTCACCACATCGCCCCGGGCAAATCTGACGTCCGCCCCTTCTGCTACAGGAAGAGTGCGATGTGTAAATATCCAGGCAGGCTGCGTATACGGCCACGGCGATCCGGTCTCAGCAGCAACCGCGTCGGCGTTTCGGAGAATCCACTCATAGGTGGAAGAGCCCATCACCAAAGCTCCGACCTCTGCAATGAATTCCGGATAACTGGAGTCCTCCACCCTCGCCAGCGGAAATAGCCAGTCCAGTGAATCGCTTTCAGTCGCAATGTATCCGTCCAATGTTGACGCAACATAGTACTGTGTTTTCACAAGTAGAACTCCTTCGTCACGTTTCACGATAGCGAGCCGGAATCCAGCGGGAAAACCAGGGACGCTCCCCGATTTTCCTTATCTGACGTCCCGGCTTTTCTGGCCGCAGCGACTGATTCGCCGGAAATTTCAACACATCACCAAACGGTTCCGAGCCAAAGGGACGCCATAAATCTGCCGATAGCAGTGGATCATGGGCGGGTGACACATGAGCCTTGCCACTGATCCTCCACATTCCCCGCAAGTCCAACTTCGAGCGAATTTCGCACGATCCAGCGCGCAACTGCCCAAAGAGAGCTTCCGTTTTCTACAACGCACGGGAAGGATGATACGTCAGATCCTGGCTTATGTAAAAAAAATATAGGGAGTGCCCCCTCGCGTTCCCCAGCCTCTTCACCGCTTGACATTCCCCTCCAAAATACTGTACCGTACAGTACAGTTTATAATCGAGAGCATGAGAGGGCTTATTGAATGACCCCTGAATTCCTACCGTCCACATCGTCTCCAAAACGGCTGGTTATCACAATCGCTGCCCTCGTGGCGACCAGCCTTTGTGGCTGCGCCATGCTTCCGGAAACCGGCCGGCTCGGCAGCATGAAATCTTCTTCCGACTATGAGACCACAGCATCATTTTCAGCACCCGCCGGCACTTGGCCGGCAGAACGCTGGTGGCAGTCGTATGGTGATTCTCAGCTTGTCACATTGATTGACGAGGCACTGCGCGATTCGCCGGACATGGCCGCAGCAGCGGCACGCATGCGCCGGGCCGAAGCATACGTCACGGTATCCAGATCCGCCCTGATCCCGCAGGTAAGCGCCAATGCGTCGGTGACTGAACAGAAGATCAGCTACAACCACCTGATTCCCCGATCCGCAGCATCCGACGGCTGGCAGGATTACGGGCTGGGCACGATCGACCTGAAATGGGAGATCGATTTCTGGGGCAAGAACCGTGCGGGGTTGGCGGCGGCTACATCGCAACTGGAGGCGAGCCGCGCCGAGACAGCCCTGGTGCGGCTGAACATCGCGGCGGCCATTGCCATGAATTACTCCGAACTGGCGGGGCTCTATGCGTTACGGGATACCGCTGTCCGTACGGTGGAGATTCGCAAAAAGACGGTTGAACTTTTCTCGGAAAGGTTCGCCAACGGCATGGAAACCCGGGGGAGCGTCAGTGAGGCCAAAGCCCGGCTGGCCGGAGCAGAGGGTGATCTGCTCTCCATTGACGAGCAGATCGGCCTGACCTGTAACCGCCTGGCTGCCCTGGCAGGTGCCGGTCCGGACCGGGCACGTTCCATACACCCGCCAACAGTCAATCTCAACAGCAGTTTCGGACTGCCGGCGGAACTTGCGGCAAACCTCGTGGGACGCCGCCCTGACGTGACCATGGCGCGTCTTATGACCGAAGCGCAGATGCACCGTATCGATCAGAAGAAAGCCGAGTTCTATCCCAACGTCAACCTGGTTGCCTTTATCGGTGTGCAGTCGTTGGGGCTGGACATGCTGACCAGGGCAGGATCGGATATCGGCGGGATCGGCCCTGCCGTATCCCTGCCGATTTTCACTGCCGGCCGCCTGCAGGGTGAACTTCGCGAACGGTCTGCGATCTATGACGAGATGGTTGCCAATTACAACGCAACGGTGACCCACGCCCTGGAGGACGTTGCCAATGCCGCCCTCAGCATCAGGGCGCTGGCAGGGCAGCTGGAGAAAGGCGACGAAGCTGTGGCGGAAGCGGCCGAGGCACATCGGGTGGCTCGCAATCGCTACGAAGGAGGACTCGCCAACGTTATCGAAGTCCTGTACGCGGAAGATGTCCTGCTGAACAGCCAACGGACCCTCGCCGGGCTCAAATCCAGGGCTCTGACCCTTGATGTCGCCTTGCAGCGCGCCCTTGGCGGCGGATACCAGCACTCTAAAATCTAACACTGTGAAGGATGCCGACATGTCTGAAACTGCCGAATCGATTCCCACCGATGTATCCACAACAAATCGCCGCAAGAAACTGCTCATCGCCCTAGCCACGGTTGTCGTCATCTCGGCGGCAGGTGCCACGGCGTACGCGCTTTTGTACGGCTCGCACTTCGTCTCTACCGACAACGCCTACACGGCGGTCGAGGTTGCCCAGGTGACTCCGTCGGTCGG
The DNA here is from genome assembly GCF_036323535.1 of Geobacter sp. 60473. Taxonomy (GTDB): domain Bacteria; phylum Desulfobacterota; class Desulfuromonadia; order Geobacterales; family Geobacteraceae; genus Geobacter; species Geobacter sulfurreducens. Next base: position 410,499 of record NZ_AP028967.1, on the reverse strand, counting down.
CGGGACCATCAGCGAGGTGCTGGTAACCGACACCCAGACGGTCAGGAAAGGTGACATTCTGGTCAGAATCGACCAGACCGACGCCAGGCTCGCCCTTGCCCAGGCAGAAGCCGACCTGGGGCGAGCGATTCGTCGCGTCAAGGGCTTTATGGCCAATGACGGCAGCCTGCATGCCCAGATCACGGCCCGGGAGGCCGATGAGGAACGGACTGCGGCCCAACTCCGTTCGGCTGAAGCGGATTTTGAACGGGCACAGATTGACCTGAAACGCCGCGCGACACTATCGACATCGGGCTCGGTATCCGGAGATGAACTCACCCGTGCCCAAAATGCCTTTGCCGCTGCCAAGGCCAATCTGGACGCCATTCGGGCCGCCATTGCGCAGGCCAGGGCAAACCGCAGCACCGCCATCAGCGCTCGCGAAGCCAACGCCGTACTCATTGACGGCACGACCGTGGACACCAACCCCGAAGTGGCGCTGGCCCGTGCCCGCCGCGACCAGGCGGCAGTCGATCTGGAGCGGACCGTGATACGGGCCCCGCTGGGCGGCATCATCGCCAAACGACAGGTACAGGTCGGCCAACGTGTCCAGGCCGGCACCCCCTTGCTCTCCGTGGTGCCCGTGCAGGAAATGCATGTCGACGCCAACTTCAAGGAAGTGCAGCTCAAAAAGGTCCGTATCGGCCAACCGGTCACACTCCATGCCGACATTTACGGCAAGTCGGTGACCTACCACGGCACCGTCGAAGGCTTTTCGGGCGGCTCAGGCTCTGCCTTCTCCGCCATTCCGGCCCAGAACGCCACCGGCAACTGGATCAAGGTTGTCCAGCGCCTGCCGGTACGCATCAAGCTCGATCCGGCAGAACTGCTGAAGAACCCGCTCAAGGTCGGCCTGTCCATGACTGCCGAAATCGACACCCGCGGCAGGAACTAAGTGGAGAACGCCAGCATGAGTCAAGCCTCACCATCTACCACTGCCGCTGAAAATGATGCCCCGCTTTCCGGGGGCATGCTCTGGCTTGCGGCAATCATCCTCGCGGCAGCCAACTTCATCGCTGTTCTCAACATGACGATCGCCAACGTTGCGGTGCCGAACATCGCTGGCAGCCTTGGGGCGACCGTCAGCCAGGGCACCTGGGTCATTACCTCCTACGCCGTAGGCGAGGCCATTACCGTCCCGCTGACCGGCTGGTTGTCGGCACGTTACGGGGCGGTACGGGTCTTCGTCTGGGCGATGGTCTTCTTCGGCATATTCTCCCTGGTATCAGGTCTGGCCAACTCGCTGGGGTTGCTGGTGGTCGCCCGCATCTTTCAAGGCTTTTCCGGCGGACCGCTGATGCCGTTGTCACAAACCCTGCTGATGCGGATCTTCCCCAAGGAAAAAGCAGCCGCTGCCCTGGGGTTATGGTCGATGACGACCCTCGTGGCACCGGTGCTTGGCCCTATTCTGGGCGGTTATTTCTGCGATGAATACAGTTGGTCATGGATTTTCTACATCAACCTGCCGATTGCTTTTCTTGGAGGATTCTTCGCCTGGCAATTGCTGAAGCGCTACAGCGAACCCCTGATCCGCAACCCCATCGACCGGGTGGGCCTGGTCCTGCTCGTCATCTGGGTCGCGGCACTGCAGCTCATACTTGATGAAGGGAAAAACCTCGACTGGTTTGCCTCAGGCAAGATCGTTGCCCTGGCCATTATTGCGGCCATCGCCTTTGCCGCCTTCATTATCTGGGAGCTTTATGAGGAGCATCCCGTCGTCGACCTCAAGGTATTCCGCCATCGCGGGTTCACCGCCTCTGTGCTGACCATCAGCCTGGCGTTTGCCGCTTTCTTCGGGGTCAGCGTACTTACGCCGCTCTGGCTGCAGAATTTCATGGGGTACACCGCCACGCAGGCCGGCCTGGCCACCGCCGGCACCGGGCTTGCCGCGTTTTTCGTTGCTCCGTTGGTGGCCCAGTTGACGACTCGGATCGATGCCCGAAAACTGGTGTTCGGCGGCGTCATCTGGCTGGGTATCGACACCCTGTGGCGCACCGTGGCCACTACCGACATGACCTTCTGGAATATTGCCGTCCCTCTGGTGTTTCTGGGATTCGGCCTCCCGTTCTTTTTCATCCCGACGACCGGATTGGCCCTGGCGAGCGTTGAAGAGCGCGAAATGGATTCCGCCGCAGGGCTCATGAACTTCCTGCGTACCCTGTCCGGTGCCTTTGCCACCTCCATCGTGACCACAACCTGGGCCAACCAGATTACGCGCAACCATGCCGAACTGGTGGGGCTCGCCGACAGTGACCGAAGCGTGAGAACCATACTTGAAAACTCGGGCGCTCCCGGCGATGCGGTGAATCAGGTTATCGACTACATCATTACCGGCCAAAGCGTCATGCTGGCCACCAACCAATTGATGTGGGCCATCGGCATCGCCTTCTTTATCGCAGCTTCAGTTATCTGGATCGCACCAAAGCCGAGCCGAGTGGTTGACCCGTCAGCCGGCGGGCATTAAGGAGGATCGCCATGTTCAAACACATCCTTGTTCCAACCGATGGTTCACCGCTCTCCCAAGAGGCAGTCAACCGCGCCGTCTCATTCGCCAGGGAAACCGGATCGCGCATAACCTTTTTCTGTGCCGTACAACCGGCTCCCAAGATGTACTACGGTACGGGCGCCATCTTCGATACGCACACCTTCGCCACGTTTCGCGAAAAGATGCTCGGCACCGCCAATGACATTCTGGATGCAGCCGGAAAGATCGCCGAGGAAGCGGGAGTTGAGTACGGCAAGGTGACACTGGTTAGTGAAGAACCCTACAACGCCATCATCGAAGCGGCCAGTCGGAACCAATGTGATCTGATTTTCATGGCGTCACACGGGCGCCGCGGCGTCAGCGGATTTTTGCTCGGCAGCGAGACGCAAAAGGTGCTTGCGTACTCGACAATTCCAGTTCTGGTGCATAGGTCAGACAGGTCACTCTAGGGAGCGGGCGGAACGATGACAAGAAAACGGGAACCGGAAAAACAGCCTAACCACGAACGCTGGCTCGTGTCCTACGGAGACCTGTTAACCCTTTTGTTTGCAGTCTTTGTTGTTTTGTATGCCATGTCGCAAGCCGACAAAAAGAAAACAGAAGAAGTGATGCAATCAATACAAAGTGCCTTCGGCATGTCAGTTACCGGATCTCCGGGCTCTAAACTCAATGTGATTCCATCAGATCAGATCAATCCCATCCCAAGCATAAAGCCATCACTTTCATCGACCTCAGAACAGAAAAAAGGCGCCGGCAATCATGCCGGCATTAAAATTACGGCCTCAGAAAACGAGTTTAAGCAAATCAAGTCATCCATTGAGGCATATCTCATCAAAGAAGGGAAATCAGACAAGGTAATCGTAGACATTACGAGACGCGGCTTGGTAATAAGTTTGAAAGAGGCCGGTTTCTTTGATTCAGGTAGTGACAAAGTAAAACAACCGTCAATAAGTGTCATTGAAACCATAGCTCGATCACTTGCCATCTATGCAAATGAATTAAGGATAGAAGGACATACCGACAATGTTCCCATAAGAAATTCCCAGTTTCGCTCCAATTGGGAGCTTTCAAGCGCTCGGGCAAATAACATAATGCACCTTATGACAGAATCGTATGGCTTGCAGCCCGAAAGAATATCTACTGTAGGCAACAGTGAATACCGTCCCATTGACACAAACGACACAGCAGAAGGCCGAGCGAAAAACAGACGGGTTGATATTGTAGTCTTAAACTCTGAGGCAGATAAATGGGAGGCTGGATCGGCTGCACAATGACTGATCATAAAAGCCGGTCAATCTAATGCGATTTAACGGCTTTGCTCCATCGAAAGATTAATTGATACGGCCAGTGCCCTGTGATTCGGCATTCGTCAGTCTTGAGGTGCTGATATGGAAACATCCAGATTATTGTTGTACAGCGTGATTGCCCTTGTCGCCCTGCTCGTCTTTTACTTCATCCTTGTTGCCGAACCATCTCACGATTTTCCGACGAATATCATCCATCTGCTGTTCCGGCATTGACTTATCATATGGTATCAATAATCCTGTTGAAAATTGTCGTATTCGGAACGATGATTTGCTGGGCCATAATTGCGGCGATTTGTTTTCTGCACCGCAGAAAATGAACATTTTTATGGGAACCGGTGTCGCTCACCCACAAACACAAGGAGAAACCACACGAGCATGGCAAAAAAATCAGACACAAAACGACAGCATATTCTCTCGGTGGCGGCACAGGTTTTCCAGGAATATGGGTTCGAGCGGACCTCGATGTCGGAAATCTGCGCCCGGGTGGGCGGTTCGAAGGCGACGCTTTACAATTATTTTCCGTCCAAGGACGAATTGTTTTTTGAAGTAATGACGCTCTCCAACAACACCGAATTCGAGGCCGTCTTCCGGTCGACAGACCCTGCCGCGGATGATATTGCCGCATCGCTGCGTGATTTCGGCAGGCGTTGGCTGACGTTCCTTTACTCGCCAAACGTTAAGGCAAATCGGCACTTGGCCATCTCCGTGTCCGGCCGGAGCGATCTTGGGCGGCTTATGTACGAGCGCGGAGTACTGCGCGGGCAGGACCTTGCTGCAGACCTCCTCAGAAGGGCAATTGAGCTCGGCAGGCTCCGGCAGGCTGATCCGGCTGTCGCGTCACGCCATCTGCTCAGCCTGCTTGAATCGGAACTGATGGAGCGTTTTCTGTTTCAGCTCCTGGGAGAAGTCAGCGAGGAGGAAATCAAACAGGTTACCGATCGTGCCATAGATGTTTTCATGGCAGCCTACGGTGTCCCCTGCACCAGGCAATAAGTCCCGGAACAGCTTTGGGACGTCCAGCGATTGCTCTCCCCACTGCGCGCTACTCACGGCGCCTATTTGATCGCAAGTCTCTCCACGACCAGTGCGCCGCTCAGAATTGAAAGTTTCCCCTGCAGGGTTGTCCAGGCGTCCAGCGGCAGATACCAGGCGTCGCGGCCGCCGAGGAGCGTAACCGTCTTGTTGCCGCCCAGGGTGAAGTCCTCCGTAAAGGTCACGGCCCGGCCGTATATGGTGTCTATCGGGCTGGTTGAGGCGTACGCCTCGGTGAGCGAGTTGCATCGGTAACCGCTGGAATTCACCTTTGCCATAGGAGAATAGGGGAACGTGACCGTGAGGTTCCGATCGCCGCTCATTACCACCTGGCAGCTCTGGTTTGTGCCGCAGCCGGCCGCAGTCCATGTCGCCCATGTGGAGTCGGAGTCGGGGGTCTGGTAGAGGTTGACGGTGGTCCCTGAGGAGAAATCCGCCTGACAGGCACCGCTCATTCCGGAGGGGTTCGATCCCTGGCCGGCGCAGGCAATGCCGCTGTCGCCGTGGACGGAGCCGCCGCCCTTGTCCGGCGTGTCGCTCACCACCGTCATGCTGAGATGGTAGACAGACGGCGTGGCAATCCCCATGCTGCTCACATAGTAGGTTACCCCGTCGACCGAGGTGGAATTATTGTAATAGGCCGCGCTTCGTTCCGGATCGATATCGAGTCCGGTGGCGGAATCCATGGCCGAAAACTGGGTCAGGTAGCCGTTGTTGTCGAACCAGAGCTTGGGAAAGTAAAGGCTTGCCGGCTGCTGGGCGGCCGTAAAGGTGTAGGGACTCGTGGCAGTCCGGGTCATGGTGGTATCAAAAACATTTATGGCCGTAGCCTGCAACGCCCCTGCCGGTACCCACCACCAGAGATACTGCCCATAGGGTGCCCACTGGTCAGGCGGGTAAACGGCCGCCTGTGACATGGCTATGTGCCGCAGAATGGGGACGCTGCCGAAAAAACAGAAGTTCTCATAGGGCGGCAGAGCAGACCCCTTGTTCCCGCTGTAAGACATGGAGACCCACATCTGCACGGTCGAACCGTATCGCGACTCGACCGAGGACTGGAAGAAGAGATATCCGCTCCTGGTATCGGGCCAGGGCATCATCTGCTGCTCCAGAACCGACGACTTGAACCCGGTATGGGGCCCGTTGTCCTCGGCAAAGGCCAGCTGCGTGGCAAAATCGTAGTTGATCTCGCTCAGGAGGAAGAACACCGTCACCAGCCCGTTGGACGTTTCATAGAGCAGCATCAGGCCGGTATCGGCGTCAAAGTAGGCAATGCCGGTACTGTACTGATTGATGTAATAGACGATCTTCACCACGTCCCGTTGGGCTTTGAGATCGAATAGCGTCTTTATCGGGAGAAGGAGGTACGGAAAAGAGAACTGCGCCTTGAACGTAGCGTAGGTATGGGATTCCCGCAGCACGGTGGCGATCACCTGGCCTTTCCAGGTATCGCCGCTCTGCAGGGTCTGGAGCCTCTGGGGGTGGATCCAGCACGGCCCCATGCCTAGGGCGGAATAGGTGCCGGTATCTACCGGGTTGGTGGTCCCCCAATGATTCAGCCCCGAGTGCTTGGTCACCTGCACATCAGTGCCGTTGACGTTGCTGAGCAGATACGCTTCTTCGGCATCCGACGCCGTTGTGCTGCCAACAGCCCCGAAATACCAGACACGCACCCCTTTCTGCATCCATCCGACATCAATGGCCCACACGCCGGCCCCATCCACACCCAACAACAGGACCAGCACCAGACAGGAAATCGCTATCTTTTTCATATCTCATACCTCCTTCTGCGGGAGGGATGGAGAGAGGAAGGTAACGGAGGGGGAGGGGAAGGTATTCAGAGGGACGGGAACTAACTTTTCCTATGCTTGAACTTTATCACCTGAAACCAGTCCGTCAATGCAATTACAGGGATTATTGGTGATTGCGATGGGGGATTGAAGCCCTGCCGGGGCGATGCTGAGAGCGATGAGTACAGGAGAGCCCCCGAGCTATTTCCCCCATGAGAATTTGGCACGATTCTTACCTGCAACCAACGATAATCCCTTGCGAATCGCACCAGCGAATCAGACAGTAGCATCCATGTTCATCCGGTACGTCCCGTACTTGACCCGGGTCAGCACGTTCTTTTCCAGCATGACCTGAAATGTTGCGACCACGGTCGGCTTGCTGGCGCCCAGAGCTTCGGCCACTTCGTCATAGGTGCCATGGAACAGGTTGTCAGCATCGAGGTGGTTGATGACGTACTCGATGATCTCGGCACGCCTTCCGCCGAGCGTATCGAGAATTTTCAGCAGAAAATCATTATTATCAGCTCCCTGTTTCGTTTCCCTCTTTGCGGCTAATTTTTGAGTCGCTATATCGGAAAGAAGCTCGAGCATCTCATGGAAGTTAAACGGTTTCAAAAGGTAGCCGTCAGCCTTGTGGCGGAATGCATCCAGCAGGTAGTCGGGCTCGGAGTGGGCCGAGACCATGACAACGGCGACTGCAGGATCCTTTTGTTTTATGGCCGTGAGCAATTCAATGCCGGACAAACCGGGCATCCTGATATCGGTAAGGACGATATCAGGGTGATGCTCTTCCAGTACACGCAGGGCCTGCTCGGCATTGCCGACACAGATGGTGTTTTTGCAGAAGCTACTCAGGACCAGTTTCATCTGCTCCTGCGCAATCTCTTCGTCGTCGACGAAGAGTATGGTCATATCCTGCAACGCAGTGACGTTCATTATTCCCCCCTTGGTGTTCTAACAAATTGCAGGCAGATACATGCCCCATACTGCTCTTTCCCCTGCAGCTCAAAGGACCTGTTTTCTGCCCAGACCCTGCCTTGGTCGAGATTTTCGACGATTTGTTGGCAGAGATAGAGTCCGAGCCCGGTGCCGTCCGCTTTGTCCTTGGTGGTGACATAGGGTTCGAAAATCCGCTTCAGCAGATGTTCGGGAATCCCGCCACCATTGTCCTGGAAAGTGACGGTTACCAGGGAATCGGTCTCCTCCCGGCAGGAAAGGAGGATGACGCGCTCACCGGTAACCAGAGAGAGCTGATCCCGGGCGTTCAACAGCACATTGATAGTCACCTGCACCAAGTCGTTGACGAACCCCATGGTGTGCACCTGCGAGGTGATCCGGTTTTCGATGGTGATCCGGCTCTGCTCCATGACCGGTGCCACCATGGCGATGGCCCGCTCAACGGATGACTGAAGTTCGATCACTGTCCGGCTGCTGCCGGACATCAGTAGGGAGCGCCAGTCATCAATGATGTTCGACATGTACTGGATGTTCTGGTTCGCCTGGGTGATCTGGTTGTTGAGCAGGGGATCGTCCAGTTTGCCGAGCTGGTTCTGCAGCCCGATGTTCTGAACGATCAGCGACAGGTTGTAGAGCGGTTGCCGCCATTGATGTCCGATATATCCAAGCATTTCGCCGAGGGCGCACTGTTTCGAGCGCTGGGCCAGCAACTTGCCTTGTTCCGTGATGATCCGCTCGTACTTTCTGAACCCGACCAGGTTGACGCACAGCATGACAGAAGCGGTGATGGCAAAGAAGATCAGCCAGATGTAGAAGTAACCCCAGTGACGCCGCCGCATCTCGGTCATGTCGTAAGCGACAAGATATTTACCGACCTCGCGTCCTCCGATGTCGCGAAGTATCTGAGATGTGCTTACCAGGTAATAGCGGTCTCCGATTTTTACATCATTTTTCGTCCGTTCGAAATCTATTCTGTCTATGAACCGGCTGAAAAACTGGGTGTCGTTACCTTTCAGTTTTCTGTAATAGTCATACACGTATTCTGTGGAATTAAACATGTTGTCACTATCGTTTTCCAACAATTTCCCTTTAAGAAAAATAGCTGTCTTGACGTCCTTGAGGAACCATTTGAGGTTGTAGTGAAAAAACGAGAGGTCGACACCCACCTCAATCGTTCCGACAACCTCTGAAAGGCTATTCCTGATTGGAAGCGCCGTGCAGAAATAGAGGGGCGCGATATTGGTTTCATAGCCGTAGGTGTACTTTTTCGCAGTAAAGACCTCTTTGCTGACATTAGGGGTAAGCCGTGCCGGGTCGTGTTGGATAGATGGATGTATCATGTGGTATCTGAGCTTTCCGGCGCCGTCAAAGATCAGGACGGAGATAACTGGCACGTACCGCTTCCCGAAATCCTGGAAAACCGGGTCCGCAACCTTCTTGAGTGATTCCTCATCACCGATTTGCAACAGTTCTGCGAACTTCTTATTCTGTGCGGCCGAGGTAACGTAGTTGACGAGGCGCGAGGAGAGGTACTCCGATTCGCTGTCGTGGGCATTTTTGATGAAACTGTTGATCTTGTTGGCGAAGTAGCCGTAATCGGATGTCCTCTTGTGCAGGTCCATCAGGGAAAAAAAGCAGAACATGCCGAAGAGCAGGACATAGGTGACGATGATGATGCGATTTTTATTGGCTTCGAGAAAATTTCTCATGGTGGACTCTCTTCGGGGGATTCCTCGTGTTGTCGAGCGGGTACCCTTGGCATCGCATGAGTGCGTAAGCAGGCCGGAACGCTTGCGTCCGATTTAGTTTAATTTATAATACCAATAGCTGCAAATTGAAATAAATATTTCTTTCCCCAATAGCCGCAACTCCTTCTCCCCCCCCCTCTTCAAACCTCTCCGCTTCGAAGCATCTACGTGGAGGACCAACAGATAACTGCACAGTCCTTTGTGGGTTTAGTCCAGTCAGGCCTGTTCCTGTCACGCTCCGGCAGAACCGGTGTGCGGGAACACCTGTTGTTGGTGGATAAAAAAAACATAAAAAACATCTTGACAAAACATTTTTGGTTTTATTAAATAAACTAAAAACAAAATTATACGTCAGGGATGAACCAAATTATTTTTTAACAGGTCCAAAAAAAGAAAAACGCTATTCAGGTTCATTCCAATTATCCAGTAAAAAGCGGCACTTTCACCAGCCGAGCAATCGGCGAGAAAGGAGGGGCATGGAAGATCCCAACACGACACGTCACGCGAGGCAAGGACCTGAGAACCAACCATATCCATCACTAACAAGGAGAACGATCATGTCATTCAACATTATCAAATCGATCGCCAAGAGTTTCGCGCTAGTGGCTCTTCTCGCCGGCACCAGCTTCGCCTTCTCCGAAGGCACCGACTATGTCAAGCTGGCAAAACCGATCCCGAACGCCCAGGGGACGCTGATCAAGGTGTTCAGCTACGACTGTCCCTTCTGCTACAAGTACGACAAGGCCGTAACCCCTAAACTGGTCCCCAAACTGCCGGCCGATCTGAAATTCCGGCCATTCCACCTCAAAACCAAGGGCAAGTACGGTGTCCAGGGGAGCGAGCTATTTGCCGTGCTGCTGCTCAAGGACCAGAAGGCCGGACTCTCCGACCGTGATCTGTACGGCGACAAGTCTCTCCTGAAAAAGGCCAAGATGGCCTACTACACCGCCTACCACGACAAGAAGGAGCGCTGGGATGCAGGCCCCGACGCCTATCTGAAGACCGGTCTCGACGCCGTCGGCATGAGCCGGGCCGAATTCGACAAGGCAAAGAACGACCCCAAGGTAAAGGCGCTGCTGAAGGAGTGGGACGCTTCCTATGACGTGGCCAAGATCCAGGGAGTTCCCGGTTTTGTGGTCAACGGCAAGTACCTCATCATGACAAAGAGCATCACCTCTGTCGACGGTATGCTGCAGCTTATCAATGAGCTGAAGAACAAATAAGGAGACGTGTCGTGAAACTCACAGACATGATTACCCGTTTCAAGTCTGACCCGGTAAGGACCATATCCGGGTGGCAGGACAACCGGTTCCCCTGGGTCCTCATGGCAGCCATGAGCCTGTTCATGGTCATACTGGCCCACTCGGTCTTCCAGATCTGGCTCTACATGAGGCCCTGTGAACAGTGCGTCTACATCAGGCTGGCCTTCTTTGCCATGGCCTTCGGCGGCATCGTCGCAGCCATCAAGCCCTCGAACATCGGCCTCAAGATCGTCGGCTACGTGTTCGCCCTGTGGGGGAGCATCAAGGGGGTCGGTTACAGCATCAAGCTCGACAAGATCCACCGTGCCGCCCACAGCGATGACATCTTCGGCGTGCAGGGGTGCTCCCCCGAACCCACCTTCCCGTTCCACCTGCCGCTGGACAAGTGGTCTCCGGAATGGTTCAAGCCGACAGGCGACTGCGGCTACGACAACCCCATCATCCCCGACGGCGTCCAGTTGAGCAACCTGCAGAAGGCCATCACCGACTTCTATTCCGAAGGGTGGTACCTCTGGCCTCCCGCGCACTTCATGAACATGGCCCAGTGCACCGTGATTACTTTCGGAGTATGCCTGCTCTTCCTCGTCGTGGCGGCAGCCTGCTGGATCATCACCCTTGTCCGCTCCAAACGCCAATCTGCAGCGCTGACTGACCGTCAAGCGTGCAATGGGAAGGCATAAATGGCCCCGGGAAAATGGCCTTGGTCGAGAGGAGCGGCATGTGGCCGCCGACAACATCAAAAGGAGAACAGTATGAAGAGTTCAAAAGCAGCACTGATGAAAACCGGAAGAGTAGCGCGGATCGTGTTGTGCTCCGCCATGCTCGGAGCTGCAGTCCCGACCATGGCCTTGGCCATCGGCGGGGCCAGCGGGGCGAACATCGACTACCAGGTTCAAGGGAAACTCGGCGAAGTCATCATGAACCCCTATGACATCGCCCCATTGACCGCCATCATCAAAAACGGCGGATACGTCATCAAGGACGTCACCGTGCGGATCGTCCCCAAGAAAGACGGGCAGGAAATCAAATACAAGGTCGCCAACAAGCATCTTCTGACCCACGGCGGCATCCCGGTCTTCGGCCTGTATCCGGACTACGTCAATACGGTCGAGGTCGAATACGCCAAGCTGTTCAACGGGAAATGGGAGCAGGCCAAGGAAAACTACATACTCTATGCCCCACCCGTGTATTCAGAGCCGAATGCCACCAAAACGCAAAAGGCGGCCCTGTTTTCCTCGGCTGAAGTCAAGAAGGTCGACAAGAAGTTCAGCGACCGGCTCTATTTCGTCAACAACTTCCTGCACAAGGCAGGCAAAGGCACCAGGGCGGTCTGGAACAACCCGACAGGCGGCGCTCTGGAGTGGAACTACTATCCGCAGAATTTCATCGTCGACACCAAGGGCGAAGTCCGCTGGTACATGAACGCCAACTCCATCTATGACCTGAAGTCGATCTATAGCGCCGGTGTCATGATGGGCTTCAAGCAGAACAACGACGGCGCCATGAGCTGGGGATACGGCCAGCGCTACGTGAAGTACGACATCATGGGGAAAGAAATCTTCAATCGCGAGCTTCCTGCCGGTTACAACGATTTCTCCCACTCCATGGACAATTCACCCAACGGCAACTACTTCCTGCGGGTGGCCAGTTCCAACCTCAAACGACCTGATGGCAAAAATGTCCGGACCGTGCGCGACGTGATCATCGAAATTGAACCCAGCAGCGGTCTTGTTCAGGATGAATGGCGCCTCTTCGACATCCTCGACCCCTATAGGGACATCAACATGAAGGTGTTGGATCAGGGGGCCGTGTGCCTGAACATCGACGCCAGCAAGGCCGGTCATACCATGAGCGCCGAAGAGCTGGCCAAGCAGGACCAGAACGACAAATTCGGCGACATTGTCGGTGTCAGTCCTGGCCGAAACTGGGCCCACGTGAACAGCGTCGATCATGACGCCGAAGACGATTCGATCATCATCAGCTCCCGCCACCAGTCGGCCGCCATCAAGATCGGTCGGGACAAGCAGGTCAAGTGGATCCTGGGCAGCCCCGAAGGGTGGAAGAAGGAATACCAGGACAAACTCCTGACCCCGGTCGACTCCAAGGGCAACAAAATCGAATGTGTCAGCGCTGGTTCGAAGTGCCCCGGTTACGAGAATGAAGAGGGTGGTTTCGACTGGACCTGGACGCAACATACCGCGTTCAAGATCGACAGCAAATCCAAGGGCGACATCCTCTATCTGAGCGTCTTTGACAACGGCGACAGCCGCGGCATGGAGCAGCCGGCCCTGCCGAGCATGAAGTATTCCCGCGCCGTCATTTACAAGATCGACCAGAAGAAGATGACCGTCGAGCAGGTCTGGGAGTTCGGCAAAGAGCGCGGCAACAGCTGGTACAGCCCGGTAACCTCGCTGACCGAATACCAAAAAGACAAGGACTCCGTGTTTGTCTACTCGGCAACGGCCGGCGCTGATTTCGACCTGGCTACGGGCGCATTCAAGACCGACCCCAACCCCTACATCATGGAATTCAATTATGGCTCAACCGAGCCGGCGGTTGAAATCCAGCTCAAAGATACGACCGGCTATCAGGCCATGCCGTTCAGTGTAGAAAAGGCTTTTGTCAAGTAGGAGGATCAACCGGACCCCGGGTGGGAAGCCCAGCTCCCCGCCCGGGACGTCTGCCCCAGCAGGCTGCAGTCACCAACATTCAGTCGACACCCCTGGAACAGGGGTGTGCAGACCGGAGGCAACAACATGAAGAAGCTGTTTTACACCTTGCCAGCCTGCGTGCTGTTCTCCATGCTCTCGATCGGCCCCGCAGTGGGGGCTGACGAGGCGGTAACGCCGGCTCCCAAGGCGTTCGGCGGAGTCGGTTCAGCCTGGGGGCCTGCCGGCGAGGGTTTCCCCGCCGGCAAATTCGCCGCGCTGCTCAATTACACGTATGCTGAAACCGACGGCGTGCGCCTGCACGGCGACGAACTTCACGATAACGTCAAGCTGACCAAGAACGTCGGAGTGGTCAAGTTCCGCTACGGCATTGCGCCGGGACTGGACATCCGCACCGCCACCCCGATCTACGACATCAAAAAAGAGGTGCGCAGCACCAACAATACCGACCATTTCGGCTGGCTTGGCGATACCGCCGTCGCCCTGCACAAGGTGGTCATGAACCAGGCCGACAATGCCCCCTTCAGCCTTGCCTTCGATCTCGGCGTTGTACTGCCGACGGCTGACGGAGGAAATAACAACAATGACTACACCGGCAATCAGGCCTGGGGCGGAGGGGGCGGCGTTGGCCTGACTTACTTCCTGGGCTCGAATCGCTTCGATCAGGAGTTGTACTACTACACCTTCACCGAAGGAGAGCACGATTACCGGAAACCTGACATGTTCCGTTGCCTTACCGGCTGGGCCTACGCATTCAACAACACCTTCGACATGGGCGTGGAGTCACATTTGGGGTGGGATGGCGAAAGCAAAAGGTTTGACCGGAACCAGAACGATGCCAGGTGGGAATGGTATGCAGGTCCCAAGGGAGTCTTCAAACACAAGGCAACCGGGACAACACTGGGCGCACTGGTCACCCTTCCCGTCTACCGCGATTATAAGAGCCCTGCCCCTTCTGATGGTTTTCGTTTCGAGATCAAACTGGCAAAGGTGTTCTAAAGGCGATTAGGGGGTCCCTGCCGAAAGGGACCCACTATCGATCCATTTTCCCCACCCTATTTATGCAATCTTGCCTGCGGCCTCCTGAGGGTCTGATCAAGCTAACGAGCCTGAATTCCATGTTAAGTGCTCAAGAATGGCCCTGAAAATGCGCTTCCACGGGTAAAAAACCGCCCAAACTGAGGCGATATTGTCGAAATATCGGCAACTTGGCTTGGTCCGACCCGATTCACATTACAAAAGCTTGTGGGCAGACAGCCTGTCTGCTTCCCAGCTCAACCGGCCCGGGAAGATCCCTGCCGGTTCCGGCTGGACTGCCGGCACAGCCAACTGTGGCCCTGAGGAGTATTACGATGTTGCGATTGATACCTTATCTCTGCGCCTGCCTGCTGGCCTTGGCCCCGCATGCCATGGCCGCGTCGAATCCGGCGCCGAAACCAGCAGCGAATAAAGCGGTTGCCGGTGTGGCTGTGGTCGGTTCCCCTGCCCCGGATCTCAACCTTGTAACTGTCAGGGGCGAGTCCAGAACACTGAGGCAGTACCGCGGCAAGGTCGTACTGTTGAACTTCTGGGCCTCATGGTGCCCCTACTGCCGCGAGGAAATGCCCTCCATGGATCGGCTGGCCAAGCTGTTTCCCCGGGGTGAGGTGGTCGTCCTGGCGGTCAATGTCGAAAAGAAATTCCCCGACAGGTATCGTACGGCGCCTGTTGCGTTCGAGATTCTCAGCGATCCCCTTGAGCAGGCACAGCTACGGTATGGGGTCAGGAACTTGCCGGACACCTTCGTCATTGACCGCAACGGGATTGTCAAGGATCGGGTGAAGGGGGCGATAGCCTGGGATGACCCTACCGTCATTCGCTATCTGCAAGCCCTGGTCCGGGGGTGAGTAAATGAACATTGGTTCCGACATCACCTTCTGGATTGCGTTCTCCGCAGGTTTTCTCTCCTTTTTCTCCCCCTGCGTGCTGCCGTTGGTCCCCTCATACATTACCTACATCACCGGGCTTTCCTTCGGCCAGTTGCAGGATGCCCATCCCGGCAACAGGGTCCGCCTGATCGTTCTGGTCCACTCCGTGACGTTTGTCCTCGGTTTTTCCGTTGTCTTCATCAGCCTGGGAGCTCTTGCCGGCATCGCTTCTTCCACCTTCCAGTCGCTTATGCATGACGGGATGATCTGGCTACAACGGGCCGGGGGAATTCTGATTTTCCTGTTTGGCGTTCACATGAGCGGCGTGTTCCACTTCGGAGCATTGCTGGGGGACAAACGTGTCCAGATCCGCAACAAACCGAGCGGGCTGGCGGGTACGTTCCTTGTTGGGCTGGCCTTTGCAGCCGGGTGGACACCCTGCATCGGCCCCATCCTGGGGGCCATACTTGCCATGGCGGCCGGTACGGCGGACTCCGCATCGCGAAGCGTGTTTCTTCTTGCCGCCTATGCGGCGGGCCTGGGCATCCCCTTTGTGATCTCGGGGGTGCTGTTGCACGGCTTTATGGGCTTTTTCAGGCGATTTCGCATGCATGTCAGGCTCATGGAGATTCTCACCGGAGTTCTCCTGATGATCGTTGGCATACTTTTATTCAGCGGCTGGCTCGGCACGTTGTCACAACTTGTTTACCAATGGCTGCCCGCTTCACGGTAAACGGATTAACAAGAGAGGTGTTTCATGAAAGCAAGGGTTGCCATGCTCATGGTTACCGTTATCATGCTGATGGTTACAGTGGCTGTGGCTGCGATCAATGTCCATCAGTCCATCCTGACGCCGGTGCTCTTGAATTCGGGAGTTCGCGTAATAGACATTCGCACCGAAAAAGAGTGGCGGGAAACCGGGATTATCAAAGGCTCTCTCTGTCTGACATTTTTCAATGAGGACAGGCAATACGATGCGGAAGCCTTTCTGGCTAAATTGAAAAAACGCGTTAAACCCAACGACAAGATTGCCATTGTATGCAGGTCGGGCAATCGGTCGCTCCAAGTCAGCAAATTCCTCGTTCAGAGAGGGTTTTCAGCCGTGACCAACATAGTCGGGGGAATAGTCAGCGCAGATGACGCGGGCATCAAGCTGGTGCCGTATCATTAAGGGATAGCCGCTTGCTGTGCGTGGACAACACTCCACTGCTCCACGGCGTGCCGGGCTTCGTTCTGGACGCCCACAAGGGAGGGACAGGGCAACACTGCCGGGATGCCGGGTTCGTAAAAGTTTTGTCCCGGAAGGAAGTCTGTCGAGCCCCTTGTATCTGGCCCAATTGGCGTGATATGACGCGCTGCCGGCGCTTCCCGGTGGGGTGAGTGCATCGGGCCGGAGTTGCGGGCCTTCGCAGCGCCCCGCGCTACAGGACTTTCATGCCGATCCTGTCCCAGCGCACGGCACGTGCCGTACGATCCCAGGACCAATAAATGCTCCTCACGGTCCCTTTCACGTTCTCACTGGGCACGAAGCCCCAGAAACGGCTGTCGTAGCTCCGGTCGCGATTGTCGCCCATTGTGAAATACGATCCCGCCGGCACAATCACGGGAGCGAGGTTGTCTCTCGGGTTCTCGGTCGCGGGAATCATGGTCGGTTCATTGTGCACAACGTACGGCTCGGGCACGGAGGAGCCGTTCACGAGAAGAACCTTGCCCCTGATCTCGACGGTGTCCCCCCCAACGGCCACTACGCGCTTCACGAACTCTTTCGAGGGATCTTCCGGATACGCGAACACCACGAGGTCGCCCCGCTTCGGCTCCCGTGCCGCCGTACGCTGGTCCACGAGAATGTGATCGCCGATCAGCAGGGTATCCTCCATGGACGCGGCCGGGATGTGATACGCCTTTATCAGGTAAGACCTGATCGCTCCCGACAGCACGGTGGACACGCCCGCCGAAAGAACCAGCACATAGCCGGCATAGACAAACCATCGGTTGTACCTGGCCGTCTCATAATGATCTTTGCGTGTTTTCGCCATATCAACCGCGTCCACAATGCACAAAACATTGAACGCGAGGCCGATGATGACGAGCAGGACCAGCAGATAGCGGTCCGGCGTATAGATGCTGGCCGCAACGGCAAACGCGAACACAAGGAATTGCTCTATTCCGAACAGGATCAGGCCTCTTGCGGGATAGCCCGCATACAGATGGCCCAGCCCTCTGGTGACCAGGGTCAGCACACCTGCAAGCCAGGGTTTTCTGGGCTTGTTCGGCATTTCGTCCTCCGGAGGGTGAGGCAGGGGGCGGATTTGCAGGCTTCGGCGTTCACCTTCCTCGCCTGCCCGGCCATTCACGCGCTACTGAGCCCCGTTGTCCGCCAGGGCACTGGCGAACTGCACCGCGGCCCGTTTCGTCGAGCCCGACACGATCAGCCTGCTGGCGGTCTTTCTCGTGACAAGGGACTACCACTCCAACGGCGCATCCTCATCATGGTCCGTCATGTCCGAGCAGTACGCTTTGTTGAGAAATGACGACGATACCTTGAATTGCACAAATCCGTGGGCAACGATATACCCCGCTCCGATCAGCTTGAAAGACAGCCCCTCCAGTTCCACCATGATGGCCATGTTACGTGCTCAATTATGACCCTTAAAATGCGCATCTAAGAGTAAAAATCCTCCGAAAATGAGGTGTAATTGTCGAGATGTCGATGGGTTGGTTTGGTCCGACCCGTTTCACGTCTTTAACAAGGTACTGGTCGGCATCGGCCGCACAGCGAACATTGCCGGGCTGAACCTTGACGCTGCCGGAGTAGCGACCGAACAGGGAGCTGTCAAGGTTAACGAGATGATGCAGACCACCGTTCCCCACATCTACGCGCTGGGCGACGTGATCGGTGGCATGCCCCTGGCCCATGCGGCAGAAAAAGAAGGGTACCTGCTTGCCCAGAATCTTATTCAGGGCACTCGCCACCCCCTCGACCATCGTGCTGTGCCGCGAGTTGTGTTCTGTCACCCCGAAGTGGCGGCAGTAGGAACACATGAAGCCAGGGCCGGCATTAAGGCCTTCACCATGCCACAGGCCCCCAATGGCCGCGCCGTGGTGGACAAAGTCGCGCCGGCCTTCGTGAAATTGTTTATCGAGGAGGATACCTCTCAAATCGCCGGGGCAATCATCATCGGAGAAGGGGCAACAGAAATGATCCACGAGATGGCAGTGGCGGTCGAAAACCGTCTGACCCTGGAGCAGATAGGGAAAACGGTCCATGCCCATCCGACTCATTCCAAAAATGTTCTGCTAGCCGTCCAGCACTTCAATTAATTCAACGATTGAACTCGTTATGATCGTCACCAAATAACCCGCCTCAAATCAGTTATGATCTCAAGCGGCTCTCCGGCTTCAGCATGGAGAGCCGCTACGGGAATGTCCCTGCCCCCTCATAAGCATCCCCAGCCCCCTGAAGGAGGAGCGGGAGTCTTACACTGCCGGTTTTACCGGCAAAAGTGAGGCTCTAAGCGCTGAGAATGTGTTCTTTTGGGCCAAATCTACTGCAGCTTCAGGTTGTTAGCTTGGTCCGACCCCACACCCCGCCTTTGCTACGAGAAGCACGCTCCCGCCGGCAAGAAAAGCGGCAACTCCCGCAACGGCAATTACCAGAAGAACGTCAAAGGTGAATTCGGCAACCTCGACGTCACCGTTCCACGAGACCGGAATTCATCATTCGAACCGATCATCGTCCCCAAGGGAGAGAGCCGATTTACCGGCTTTGACGAGAAGATCATTTCCATGTACGCCAGGGGGATGACCACCCGTGACATCCAGGCCCATCTGGAAGAGATCTATGGGGTCGAAGTTTCCCCCACCTTGGTCTCCCAGGTAACCCAGGCAGTCACGGAAGAAGTAACCCTGTGGCAGAACCGGCCACTGGACGAGGTTTACCCGATTGTCTACCTCGATGCCGTACGGGTCAAGGTCCGGCACGATGGCCGGGTCATCAACAAAGCCGTCTATCTGGCCATAGCCGTCACCTTTGACGGCGTCAAAGAAGTCCTCGGCATGTGGACCGCCGAAACAGAAGGGGCGAAGTTCTGGCTCCAGGTGGTAACGGAACTGAAGAACCGGGGCGTGCGTGACATCTTTATCGCCTGCGTGGATGGCCTGAAAGGCTTTCCTGAAGCCATAGAGGCCGTATTCCCCAACACCCAGGTTCAGCTTTGCATCGTCCACATGGTGCGCCACAGCCTGAACTACGTTTCCTGGAAGCAGCGCAAGGAAGTTGCCGACGATCTGAAGCAGATTTACCAGGCGCCGACGGTTCAACAAGCCGAAGCGAATCTGGAGCAATTCGAGGCGAAATGGAACTCCACCCATCCGACTATCGGAAAGTCTTGGCGCCGGAATTGGGAGAGGATTATTCCCCTGTTTTCCTATCCGCCAGAGATTCGCAAGGCGATCTACACGACCAACGCCATCGAATCCTTGAACATGTCACTGCGCAAGGTCACCAAGAACCGGGGTTCCTTTCCCAGTGACGAGGCAATGCTGAAGCTGCTCTACTTGGCCTTGAAGAACATCGCCAAGAAATGGACCATGCCGATCCGAGACTGGAAATCGGCCTTAAACCAGTTCACCATTATCTTTGAAAACAGGATGCCTGCTCTTTAACCGAAAACCCATTTACACAAAATTATTTACAGGTCCTTACAAATCCTTCTGCTCCGATTTAT
The DNA here is from genome assembly GCF_036323535.1 of Geobacter sp. 60473. Classification (GTDB taxonomy): domain Bacteria; phylum Desulfobacterota; class Desulfuromonadia; order Geobacterales; family Geobacteraceae; genus Geobacter; species Geobacter sulfurreducens. Next base: position 390,576 of record NZ_AP028967.1, on the reverse strand, counting down.
CCCGATACATCCGCTCATCACCAAGCTGTAAAGCCTGGGCAATCTGATCTTTGTTTTCTGCGGAAGCTGTGCCGAAGGCGATGCTTACCTGGCCATTGATGATTTCCGGGGAACTCTTGATCCTCATGACCGCTTCCTCTGCTACCCTTTCGTCCGTTTCCGGGAGCAGAATGGCAAACTCGTCACCGCCGATACGGGCGACAATGTCCTCACTCCTGAAGGCATGCAGAATAATCCGTGCCGCCAGCCGGATCAGATGGTCACCAGCACCATGCCCTTGAGAATCATTGACTGCCTTCAAGCCGTTGACATCTGCAATCACGATACTCAGGGGAAACTTCCTGCCATGGGCAAACCGTTCCAGTTCTTCATCGAAAAACGCCCGGTTATAAAGGCCGGTCAACCTGTCGTGCGTACTTTCATGGCGCAGCGATACCTCTGCTTCTTTACGCTCGGTGACATCTCTCATGATCCCGATGGCATGCCATCTTCCCTGTAATTTAAGGGCAGAAATGGAAAGTTCCAGAGAAAATTCCGTCCCATCTTTACGGAGTGCCACAACCTCTGTTGTCTTGCCGATTAACGGTCCCGTGCCCTGTTCTCTGAAACGCTCAAAACCTTGCTTTTCGCTGCCACGGAGCTGTTCAGGCATGAAGCGCCGATGAAATTCTTGACCCTTGATCTCCTCGGCACTGCAGCCGAACATGCGTTCTGCCGCGTTATTGCAGAATGTTACCGTACCCTGGTCATCCATCATGATTATGGCGTCAATAGCCATTCCAGCCAGCTTGTACATCCGTTCTTCACTCTCCCGCAGGGCATTCTCGGCCTCCCTGCGACCGGTTATGTCAATAAGGGCAAGGCGGCACTCCTGGCCCGATGAGCTGGCCACAGCTTCGATCTGAACCACCAGATGAAGATTATTCTTGTTCTGGAATGACACTTCGCAGACATCTTTTGTGTCACTGGCAAAGATCTTTTTGATGAAGGCAGTTAATGCCTCGCGAAAATCTGCAGTGACGAACTCTTTGAACGGGCGGTGAATCAAACGCGAGCGATCTACCCCAAGCAGGGTTGCACAGGTTATGTTCGAATCGAGGATTGTCCCTTTGCGGTCAAGGGTGGCGTAGCCGACCGGGGCAAAATCATACAGATCAGTATATTTCTTCAGCATCTTTTCTACGGTGTCTCTTGCTTTGCGGAGTTCCTCGTTCTGAATCTCCAGTTCGATCTGATGGACCTCAAGCTCATGGACAAGCCGCAGAATCGCTTCGTCGGTCCGGGGAGGATCACCGTCAAGTGGTTTCTTGCGCAACTGCTCTTCGGCTTGGAAGCGGAGTTTCGCGGCGTTATGTACCTTGCTCGTATTTGTGTCGCTACCCATGCTGAACCTCAATAATTGGTTTTCCGTGCCGGATGAGGGGAAAGAGCACGGTTGCCATCAGCGTCGGCCCCGGTCGCGGCGCCATGTTTTTACGGCAATGATGATCGCCCAGATAATCCCGGCGATAATCATTACCTGGCCACCATCATGATGCCACCCGGCATCATTGGGAGCCGTAACCATCAATCCGCCGGCAACCATGAGCGCCGCCGAGATGATAGCACCGGTGAGCCGTTCGAGGTTGCGACTGATGCGGCCTCCCAGTGCTTCCACCGCCGGAGCCTGTAAGCGGCCCAGGTTCCCTTCGGCAACACGTCGCAGCAGACGGCGTGTGTCGCCGGGGGCATCGGTCAGCAAGCGCTCCATTTCACGCGCCAGCGTGCCGGTCTTTTCCTTGATGCGATCCAGAGAAAAGTGCTGTGCGGTCAGCCGCGAAATCTCATCACGAAACGAAGCCAGGTAGTCATGGTCAGGGTCGAGTTCCCGAATCATCGATTCCAGGATGACAAAGGTACGCGTCAGCAGGAAAAACTCGCCGGGGTTGTGGACTCCGTGTCGGCTCCCGGCTCGCAGCAGTGAATCGAAGGCATCTCCGATCGAAACATCCGCCAGGTCGTTCCGGTGAATTTCATGAAGCACTGATTTTATGTCCACCATGAGCGCCGCCCGGTTGACCTTTTCGCTCCCCTGCGGCGCCATTTCGAGGTACGCCTCGGTGGCACCCCGCGCATCTCTTTTAACGACCGCTTCAAGCAACAGTGTCAGCGAGTTGCGCATCGGCTCGTCAAGTTCACCGGTCATGCCGAAATCGAGTAGCGAGAGCTTACCATCGGGAAGGACCAATACATTGCCGGGGTGCGGGTCGGCGTGAAACAGACCTTCCTCGAAGATCGTTTGCAGGGTCAACCGTACCAGGGTCTTGATCAGGCGCGGCATCTCTTCCGGGTGCTCCCTGGCGTAACAATCCACCCGTTCGCCGGTCGAAAATTCCATGGTGAGGATGTTTCCGGTCGAATAATTTGCTATGACATCCGGAATCCAGAGGTCTGGGATATCAGCCAGGGCAGTGCGAAAGAGCATAATGGAGCGTGCTTCGAGGCTGAAATCGGTTTCCCGGTTCAGGCTGTTGGCAAATTCTCTCACCAGCACCGGGAGGTCAAGTGCTATCAGACGCGGAAAGAGCTTTTCAACCAGTGATACCAGATAGGTCAAGGCTGCGACATCGGTGGCAATCATCGCTTCAAGTCCGGGTCGCTGCACTTTCACAGCCACATGACGACCGTCGTGCAGAGTCGCCTCATGTACTTGGGCGATGGTGGCAGCAGCCAACGGTGTTTCGCTGAATGAGGCAAAGACTGCCGCCATCGGCTCGCCCAGTTCGGCTTCGATCGTCACACGCACTGCTTCAATGCCCAATGCCGGGAGCTGGTCGTGCAGTTGCTCTAGTTCATCGATATAGGCATCCGGCAGCAGGTCGCGCCGCAATGCGAGCACCTGGCCGAATTTAAGAAAGGTCAGCCCCAGCTCCTCGAAGGTTTCCCGGACTTCTTTAGGTGGCGGCCAATGATTCTTGCCGCGCAACGCGCCGAGAAACTTGTGCCGGACGAGTACCCGCAGGATTTGCAACAGTCTCGGCGCTGCTTGCAACAGGCAACTTTTATCCGGATCGATCAGTATAGACATGCCTTCATCTCGTTTCTCGGATCAGCTTTCCTCGTCTTTGCCCCAGAAGAAAATGATCTGTGGGGTAGTGGCGCTGTGCTCGTTGATGAGCTGCTGGGTAGATACCAGTTCCCAACCTGCTTTACCCATCTGATCCAGGTGAGCCTCAAGGTCAAGGCCCAACAGATCGTTTACCGGGTAATGCTTAACCGTGAAGGTATATGTTTTTGCCATATCTCTCCCTCACCTTGCTTGATGGTCTGACTATATCAACCAAGAGCAAATAGCCAGCCAATAACCTATTAAAAATCAAAAGGTTGAATTCACCACGATAACAGGGCATTAGGCCTGGTGAGAGGATTGGGATGGCGTGAAACAAATCATTTGGCCTCAGCATATGACAGAAGCCTCAATATATTGAGGGATGATTTATCTATAATTGTTAATTCGTGCTATACTTTTCCCATGAAAATACGCAAAAAATCGGAAAGCCCCGGAAGAGAAAGAGATAACTCCTCCACCATAGAGCCTCTGGCAAGAACTGAGAGCGCCCTCTTCCCCATTGTAGGCATCGGCGCTTCTGCCGGAGGATTGGAGGCGTTGGAGCAGTTCCTGGCTCATGTGCCACACAGGAGTGGCATGAGCTTTGTCATCATCCAGCACCTTGACCCTACTCACAAAGGGATACTGGCTGAACTGCTGCAGCGCTCCACCAATATGGAGGTATTCCAGGTCAGGGACCGGATGAAGGTCAAACCGGATAGCGTCTACGTCATCCCCCCCAATAAGGATATGTCAATCCTGCACGGTGTGTTGCACCTGTTCGAGCCGAAGGCGGCCCGTGGCCTGCGCCTGCCGATAGATTATTTCCTCCGCTCCCTTGCCGAGGACCGGCATGAGGCGAGCATCGGCGTCATCCTCTCCGGCATGGGGTCGGACGGCACGATGGGGCTGCGGGCCATCAAGGAAAATGGGGGGTTGGCGCTGGCACAGGATCCTGCCTCGGCCAAGTTCGACAGCATGCCCAGAAGCGCCATTGATGCAGGTCTGGCCGACCTGGTGGCTCCGGTGGAGGAGCTGCCCGGCAAGATCATCGACTATCTCCGGCACGCTCTCACCATCTCCAAGTCCGACCTCCTCCTTGAAGAGAAGGATCAGAGCTCCCTGGAGAAAGTCCTTATCCTGCTCCGGTCCAAGACCGGCCACGACTTCTCCATGTACAAGAAAAACACCCTCTATCGCCGGATCGAGCGGCGGATGGGGATTCACCAGATAGACAGGATTGCCGGCTACGTCCGCTATCTGCAGGAGAACCCACAGGAAGTCGAACTCCTGTTCAAGGAGTTGCTGATCGGCGTAACCAGCTTTTTCCGTGACCCGTCGGCCTGGGAACTTCTGCAGCGCGAGGTGATCCCGGCGCTCCTGAATGACCGCCCAGCCGGCGCTCAGCTGCGGGCCTGGTCGGCAGGGTGCTCAACCGGTGAAGAGCCGTATTCACTGGCAATTGCCTTCAAGGAAGCGGTTGAGCAGGTCAAACCCGCCGAGAATTTCACCCTGCAGATCTTTGCCACCGACCTGGACCGGGATGCCATCGACAAGGCACGCCAGGGTATCTATCCGGTGAATATTGCCGCCGATGTCTCTAGCGAACGCCTTAGCCGGTTTTTCACCAAAGAAGATAACGGTTACCGGATCGGCAAAGAGATCAGAGAGATGGTCACCTTTGCCACCCAAAACGTCATCATGGATCCTCCCTTTACCAAGCTGGACATCCTCGTCTGCCGCAATCTGCTGATCTATCTGACTCCCGATCTGCAGAAAAAGCTCCTGCCGCTCTTTCACTACAGCCTAAAGCCCGGTGGTGCGATGTTTCTGGGGAGCGCCGAATCTGTGAGCAGCTTCAGCGATCAGTTCACCCCGATCAATATCAAGGCGAGACTGTTCCGGAAGCGCGAATCCATGCTGCCGGTTGAACCGATATCATTTCCGTCCTCATTTGCTCCCGCTCTGCCGGGTATTCCCAAGGAGTTATCAATGGCGAAACCAGCAGCAAATCTCCAGCTCCTCGCTGACCAGCTGCTCCTGCAGCACTTTTCCCCCCCTGCCGTGCTGGTCAATGACAAGGGGGATATCCTCTACATCAGCGGGCGCACCGGCAAATACCTTGAACCTGCGGCAGGTAAGGCCAACTGGAATATCTTCGCCATGGCCCGCGAGGGGCTCCGTTTTGAACTGGGGAGCGCTTTCCAGAAGGCGGTCCGAAACAAAGAAACGACCGTGACCAAAGGGCTCAAGGTCGAGACCAACGTAGGCACTCAGACCGTTGATGTCACGGTTCGACCGATCGAAGAGCCGGAGGCGCTGCACGGGATGGTGATGATCATCTTTAACGACGTGGCAAAACCCCTGAAAAAGGGGTCATCAGCCCGTTCCGCTACATCGCAGTCCGACAATGCACGGGTCTCCGAACTTGAGCTGGAGATCCAGCAACTTCGAGAAACACTGCATACTACCCGTGAAGAGATGCAATCCTCGCAGGAAGAGCTCAAATCCACCAACGAAGAGTTGCAGTCAACCAACGAAGAGCTGCAGTCGACCAACGAGGAGTTGACCACCTCCCGGGAAGAGATGCAGTCGATGAACGAAGAACTGCAGACGGTGAACGCGGAGCAGCAATCGAAAATGAACGAACTTTCCCGCATAAACGATGATATGCGGAACCTCCTCAACAGCACCGAAATTGTCACCATATTCCTGGACAACGAACTCAATGTCCGACGTTTCACCACCGGCGCGGATAAGATTTTCAAACTGATCCCGGGTGACGTGGGGCGTCCGCTTTCCGATATCACCAACGATCTGAGTTACCCCGGGATGATGGAAGATACCCGAAAGGTACTGCGCACACTGGTTTATTCCGAAAAACAGATCGCTGCCACCGATGGCCGCTGGTTTACGGTGCGCATCATGCCATACCGTACCATGGAAGACGTCATCGGCGGAGTGGTGATCACCTTTGCCGACATCACCGCAGCCAAGGCGCTGGAAGCGGAACTTCGCGAGGAGAACGCAAAGCTGAAAGCTCTGTTTGAGGCTGGAGGGGAGCAATGAGCAGCACGAAAGACAAAGAGGACTCCGCACTCCGCCGCCGGGCCAATGACCGCCTGAAGACGTTAGCACCGAAAGACCGGCCGCTCTGGACTGAACATGAACGGCAGCGGTTGGTCCATGAGCTTGATGTCCACCAGATAGAACTGGAGATGCAGAACGAGGAACTCCGCCAGACCAGGGACAATCTTGAGTCGCTCGTGTCAGAACGCGCCGGTGAGCTGACCAGAGCCAATCTGCAGCTTACGGAGGAAGTAGCCGAACGGAGGCGAGGCGAAGAGTCGCTCCAGAAAGCGTACGCAGAAATCAAAAAACTAAAGGACCGGCTGCAGGCCGAGAACATCTACCTTCAGAAGGAGGTTGCCGAGGAGTACAATTTGGGCGAGATAATTGGCCATAGCAAAGCCATTTCGAACGTGTTCTTACGGGTTGAGCAGGTCGCCCCCTTGGATGCGACAGTGCTTCTCCTTGGCGAAACCGGTGTGGGCAAAGGGGTGATAGCGCGGGCCATCCACGCGCGCAGCGTTCGCAAAAACCGGCCAATGATTACGGTCAACTGCACGGCACTCCCAGCAAACCTCATCGAAAGCGAACTATTCGGCAGGGAACGGGGCGCGTTCACCGGTGCCGATGCCCGGCAGATCGGCCGCTTCGAACTGGCCGATGGCGGCACGATATTTCTCGACGAAATAGGTGAGATGCCTCTGGATCTGCAATCAAAGCTGCTCCGCGTCATTCAGGATGGCGAGTTCGAGCGTCTGGGCAACCCGCGTACCATCAAGGTGGATGTCCGGATCATTGCAGCAAGCAATAAAACCCTGGATGAGGAGGTAAAGAAAGGCAGATTCAGGGAAGACCTGTTCTACAGGATCAATGTCTTTCCGATCATGATCCCGCCGCTTCGGCAGCGCACGGACGACATCCCGCTGCTCGTCAATCATTTTGTCGCCAAATTCAACAAGAAGATCGGCAAGAAGATCAGCACCGTCCCCAAGGACACCATGAACGTCATGCAGAATTATCATTGGCCCGGCAACGTGCGGGAACTGGAAAGCGTCATCGAACGTGCGGTAATAACCAGCCAGGGAACCGTACTCCAGATCCTGGACCGGTTCCACACGTTTAGTAACGGTGATATGGTAGCAGATCAGGACGTCAAGCAACTAGTCCAGATGGAGCACGACCACATTCTTCAAGTGCTCCAGAAAACCGGCTGGCGCATCGAAGGAAAGAAGGGAGCGGCACTGCTCCTTGGGCTCAACCCCAGCACCCTGCGCGCCCGCATGCGGAAATACGGCATCCAGCGCCAATAAGCCACACAAAGTCCGGATGTATGGCAAAACGATCCGTCATATTTGACGGTTATGTTATACATGACGGATTCCGATAACGGCTTTACCTCCCCCCTTCACGGACACACCCACATTTACCCACTAATATCAGATAGATACAGCTAAAATTCTATTTGGCCTGCAAGTTGCTCACTCCGTAGAAATCATCCCACCTCATCAAAGTAACCGCGTTCAGGAGTATTCAGATGAAGATACTTCTTGTTTATCCCCACTATCCCGACACCTTCTGGAGCTTTCGGCACGCCTTGAAATTCATCGACAGAAAGGCAAGCTTCCCGCCGCTTGGTCTGCTGACAGTGGCTGCCATGCTCCCCGGTGAATGGGAAATGAGGTTGGTTGACATGAACGTCCGGCCTCTGGACGACGCAGACCTGAAATGGGCGGATTATGTTTTCATCAGTGCCATGACCATCCAACTGAAATCTACTCAACAGGTGATCGCCCGTTGCCGACAGCATGGAGTGAAAACCGTTGCCGGCGGCCCCTTGTTCACCGCCTGCCACGATGATTTCCCCGACGTGGACCACCTGGTGCTCGGCGAGGCGGAACTCACCCTCCCACCCTTCCTGACAGACCTTTGCCACGGTACGGCCCGGCACCTCTATACTGACGACCGCTGGGCGGACCTGAGGAGTACTCCCATTCCGCTCTGGGAGCTGATTGATGTCAGGAATTATGCTGCCATGAATATCCAGTACTGCCGGGGGTGCCCTTTTGACTGCGAGTTTTGTGATATTACCGCACTGTTTGGCCGAAAGCCAAGGAGTAAGCCCCTTGTGCAGTTGATTGCTGAGTTGGACAGCCTTTATTCCAGGGGGTGGCGCGGGGCAGTATTTTTTGTCGATGACAATTTCATCGGTGACAAGGGGAAACTCAAGCGGGAAGTCCTGCCGGCCATTATCGACTGGATGGAGCAGAGGAAGCACCCCTTCTACTTTTACACCGAGGCATCAATTGACCTGGCCGATGATCCCCGTCTCATGGAACTGATGGTAAAGGCAGGTTTTGAAGAGGTCTTTATCGGCATCGAGACCCCTTACGAGGAGAGCCACGCCGAAAGCGGCAAGGTGCAGAACAAGAATCGCGACCTGCTGGCATCAGTGAAGAGCATCCAGCAGGCAGGGCTGCAGGTTCATGGGGGGTTTATCGTCGGCTTCGACAGTGATCCCCCGTCGATCTTCGAACGTCAGATACGTTTTATCCAGGAGAGCGGTATCGTTACGGCAATGGTTGGCATATTATCTGCCATACGCGGTACCAAGCTCCACGAGCGTATGTCATTGGAGGGGAGGCTCCTGGGGGATGACACCGGCAACAACATGGACAGCAACCTAAACTTCATCCCGCGGATGGAGGTAAACGACCTCATCGGCGGTTACCGGAGCATTCTCGACTCTATCTATGCACCTAAAAATTATTACCAGCGGGTTATCAGGCTGTTCAAAGAATACCGCCCCCAGCATCTTGGAAAGTTTCACCTCCAGAGAGGATATATCGGAGCGCTTTTCAAATCGATCCTGTTTCTGGGGGTTATCGGCAGGGAACGGATTCACTTCTGGAAACTCTTCTTCTGGTCACTCGTCAGGAAACCACGGCTTTTCCCGTTAGCCATCACCTATGCCATATACGGCTTCCACTTCAGAAAGGTGGCAGAAAAATTCAAAGCCAGCGGAATGTTTGATGGAGAGGGTGTTTGGGAGAAAAAAGATGGTTATGCGTAAGGGTAAAACAGACCCGAAGCGAGGTGGGATTAAATGCCCCGGAATAGAGCCGTAAATCGTCGCATCGTGCTTAACTCCCGCCCGTTTGGAGCCCCGATGGCTGAGGATTTCCGTCTGGAAGAATGTGCCGTTCCGGTTCCTGCAACCGGGCAGATGCTGCTGCGCACCCTGTATCTTTCGCTCGACCCGTACATACGGACCCTCATGAACGATGTCCCGTCCTATAGAGCGCCGATGGCAATCGACGAGGTGATGGTCGGCGGTACGGTCTCACGTGTTGAAGCCTCCCAACATCCGGACTACCAGCCTGGAGAAGTTGTCCTCGGCTACAGTGGCTGGCAGGACTATGAGCTCTCCGACGGGCGAAATCTCACCAAAATCGACAGTTCAATGCCGCACCCCTCGCTGCACCTCGGAATCCTCGGCATGCCCGGCTTTACCGCCTACATGGGCCTGCTCGATATCGGCCACCCCAAAGCTGGGGATACTGTGGTTGTCCCTGCAGCCTGTGGTGCGGTCGGCTCGGTAGCGGGGCAGATTGCCTGGTTGCTCAAAGGTTGCCGCGTGGTCGGCATCGCCGGCGGCCCCGACAAGTGCCGCTATGTTGTCAAAGAACTGGGGTTCGATGACTGTATAGACCGCCACAGTGCAGATTTTGCCAATCAATTGAAAGTTGCCTGCCCGAAAGGGATCGACGTGTACTTCGAGAGCGTCGGAGGTGCCGTGTTCGATGCCGTTTTGCCCCTGTTGAATGCATCGGCGCGAGTTCCCCTGTGCGGGCTGATCGCCCACTACAACGACACTGAATTGCCACAGGGACCTGATCGCCTCGGTCTTCTGATGCAGACGTTTCTCACCAAAAGGATCAAGATGCAGGGGTTCATCATTTCCGACGATTATGGCCATCGTTATGATGAGTTTTATCAGCAGATGAGCTCATGGCTGGCCGCAGGGCGCATCAAATATCGAGAAGATATTGTCGATGGGTTGGATAAGGCGCCCGAAGCATTCATTGGAATGCTGGAGGGGAAGAACTTCGGCAAATTGCTCGTGCGAATTGCTCACGAGTAACATCTCACCCGTCAAGGCGTACAGATATCGTTGTGTACGAGCACAACCGTAATAAAGGAGATATGGACAAGGAAGGCACTGCCCGTAAAAAATTCTGGTCAAGATTTGAAGGCAAATGATTCGTAAACCAACTAGATTGCCTTTCGAATTTCTTATTGTGATGACAGTCGTTCTTACTGCGAAATCTGAGTAAACATTTTACCAAAGGAGGTATCGCATGAAAATTATCACCAGATATCTGATTGTTTACCTGTTGCTCGTAGTCACCGCATCCATGGCTGTAGCGGGTGGCATCCGGCCCGATTCATTCAACCTTTCCGGAATTGCGGGCGGGTACAGCTTCGACGGCAAACAACACCTGGAAACGAGCCCAATTGTGGGCATCCGAGGAGGTTACAACTTTACCAAGCATTTCGGAGTCGAGGCGCTGTTCGACTTCACCCCGACGGAGAGCACTCTGGACAGTCTTGGTGATGCCAAGGTATACCGTTACGGTGCCGACCTCCTGCTGCACCTTTTCCCTGACAACAAGCTGGTTCCCTTCCTGGCAGCGGGATACGGTGGCATCACGGTTGACAGGGAACACCAGAAGACCTTTAACAAGGGGATCTTCGACTATGGACCAGGTATAAAGTATTTCCTAACCGATGACCTGGCCCTGCGTGGCGATTTCCGGCACCTCCTCTTCCGTAATAACGAAACGCTTTCCAACTATGAATACACTGTCGGGATCACCTACCAGTTCGGCGGAACGAAGCCTGCCCAGGCGCCGGTTGCCGCAATCGCGCCACCGGCATCTCGGCCTGAGCCTAAAGTCGCTCCGCCTCAGGAACCTCCGCTCGAGCCGATTCCGGCCGCTGAACCGACTCCGGAGAAGATGAAATACTGTGTTTACCTGAAGATCGAGTTTGACATCGACAAAGCCGAAATCCGTCCCCAATATCATGATGAGGTGGCCAAGGTCGGCGATTTCATGAAAAAACATCCGACTACCACCGCCGTTATTGAAGGTTATACCGACGAAGTCGGTAGCGATGATTACAACATGCAGCTTTCTCAGCGGCGAGCTGAGAGCGTCGTGAAATCCTTGGAGGATAATTTCGGGATCGACCGCTCCCGACTCTTTGCCAAGGGGTACGGCAAAACAAAGCAGACCCCTGAGAGTTCGAGCGACGCAGGGAGACAGAAAAGCCGACACATTAACGCCATCATTGACTGTGCTCTTGATGTCAAGGAACTCGCTCCGCCCCCAGAGAGACTCTGCATGAACCTGAAAGTAGAGTTTGCAACGGACAGCGCCGAGATCCAGGCCCAATACTTTGACGAGATGAACAAGGTGGGTGACTACATGAAGAAGTACCCCACAACAACAGCTGTGATCGAGGGGCATACCGATAACGTCGGCAGCCCGGAACACAACATGAAGCTCTCCCAGATGCGTGCCGAAACCGTGGTGAACTACCTTGTTGGGAAATTCGGCATCGAGCGCTCGCGACTCTTTGCCAAGGGGTACGGTTCCGCACGGCGTATAGCCTATAATACTACCCCCGAAGGGAGGCAGAAAAACCGGAGAATCAATGCGGTCATCGATTGTGTAATACAGAAGTAATAAAAACACAAATAAGCGACGTTGTATTTCCACGTGGCAGAGACGACTTTGACAGAGGGCTGCAGGTTCAACGAGAAAGGAGAATTTATCATGCAAAAACTCCAGCGCATACTGAAAATGCTGGTCTGTATCGGGGTAATAACCACATTCCTTGGGTGTGCAACCACGCCAAAACAAGAGAGTACCGGCCAGTATCTCGATGATTCTGTAATCACAGCCAAGGTAAAGTCAGCAATCTTTAGCGAAGCAACTCTGAAAACGATGCAGATAACCGTTGAGACCTTCAAGGGAGTCGTGCAGTTGAGCGGATTCGTCGACTCGGCACAGAGCGTGGAAAAGGCGGGACAGGTTGCCGGTAGCGTTAACGGTGTAATATCGGTGAAAAACGACCTCATTGTAAAATAGTGAACTTACCCCAGTTTTGTGGACAGTAGATTAGGCTGCAAGGTTGAGTTCCTCGAACTCACTGGGTGTCAGATAGCCGAGGGACGCATGAATCCTTCGGCGGTTATAGAATCGCTCGATATAGTCAAAGATACTTTGCCGGGCCTGCGCTCGGCTGTGATAGCGGCTGTGGAAAACAAGCTCCCGTTTCAGTATGCCGAAGAAGCTCTCAACCGGAGCATTGTCCCAGCAGTTGCCGGTGCGGCTCATGCTGCAGATCATGCAGTGCTTGGCCAACAGCACCTGATAGTCTTCGCTGGCGTACTGCGCTCCACGGTCAGAGTGATGCAACACGCCACGGGGCGGGTTACGTCTCTTGACCGCCAGCGTCAGGGCTGCCATGACCAGTTGCCGGGTCATCCGTTCTGCCATGGACCAACCGACGATAGTGCGGGAGTACAGGTCGATAACAACCGCCAGGTACAGCCAGCCTTCAGCGGTCCAGATGTAGGTGATGTCGCTGGCCCACACCTGGTTGGGCCGGGCCGGGTTGAACTCCCGGTTGAGAAGGTTGTTCGCCACTGGTTGGCTATGGCGCGAGTCAGTGGTCACTTTGAACTTCCGCTTCGTCTTGGCGTACAGGCCATCTTTCCGCATCAGGCGGGCGATTCGGTTCTTGCCGTGCCGTTTGCCACGGCGACGCAGTTCTTTGTGAACCTTTGGGCTACCGTAAATGCCCTTGCTGTCCCGGTGGATTTGCGCAATCTCCTGGCAAAGCTCGCGGGTCTCCTTGCTCCGTCGGCTTTCAGGACGCGTACTCCAGGCATAATAGCCGCTACGGGACACCTGGAACACGGAGCACATGACCGCGACCGGAAACTCCGCCTGATGATCGTGCATGAAGCGGAAGATCATTTCTGGTCTTTGGAAAAGATGGCCATGGCTTTTTTTAAAATGTCACGCTCCATCTTCAGCCGCTCATTCTCACGCTTGAGCTGGCGGATCGTCTCGGCTTCGGAGTTCAGGTGCCCGGTACCGGGAAACGCGTCATCCGGCTTGTCGGAATACTGCCGAATCCATGTGTAAAGCGTGTTGGGGTGAATTCCCAGGTCAGTGGCAATCTGGGCGACTCTGCTGTCGCCATCGACGGCCAACTTGACCGTTTCAACTTTGAACTCGCGGGTAAAACGTTTTCTCCTTGATACCATGACAGTCCTCCGTGCTCTGTTGTAGCAGCTTTTCGGACTGTCCACAATTCCGGGGGAAGGTCATACGTCCCCAAGCCGCCCCGATCGGTGCGACACATTGATATCCGATTGATCCCGCTATCACCTCTCCAACCTGCTTATTTCCAGTCATAACAAAGGAGTAAAGCCCCCTACTCAACCCCCTGCCCCACCCACCCCCCCCCTACCCCCGCCCCACCCGGAGCCCGCATGTCACCCCTGCCGGCGAGGCCCCTGCAGGCACCCTTGGCCACACTCCCCGCATGGCTCACCACCACGGAGGCATAGGGCACATCGAGGTGCTCCCGGAGCAGGACATCAATTTCACTGAACCGCGGGGAATACTTGGCGAAGGGCTGGAGAGGGAACGGCACGGAAAGGCGCAACACAGCATTTTCACGACGTTTCATAGAGCAACCCCTGGTGCTGTAAACGAATAGCTCCGGTTAGTAACATGCAATTAACATTTAATCAATTAGGGGAATTCCTGAGTTTTCGCGCTCTGCAACGGTCGGCAGCGGGCCGCGCCCCTGTCCGCGCGGGTCGCAAAAATAGTTCTCAAGTTTCGGCCGGGGATGCCGATATGATTACCAACAGGTCAGAAGAAGCAGTTGGTATGATTACACACCTTCATTGCGATGGCCCTGCGGGCCGGAAAGGAGGCGAGATATCGTAACAGCTGGGAGAAAATCTAACGAGTAGCACCGAGGCAGGGCAACCTGCCGGTCAATCCCCGCTCGGGCGGGGACAGGCACAGAATCAGAAAAGGCTGTACGGCACGTGACCGTACAGCCTTTCGCATTTTCGGGGGGAGAATCGCGCGGGGGCGGCGGTCCTTACGCGCTGCACCACCGGCCCCAGATATCCCGCAGGGCCGCTTCCATGCGGCGGGCGAACCCGGCGGGGTCGCACAGGGGCGAGCCGGCCAGGCGGGGCCGCATGTCCCGGCGCAGGGTGGCCAGCCGGGCGGGGTCGGCGGCAAGGGCGGCCGCGGCGGCGATGTATTCTTCCGGCGAGTGGGTGATGAGCTCGGGCAGGCCCAAGCTGGTGAGGATGCCGGCCCCGACCCGGGCGGCATGGCGGGTGCCGCAGCAGGTGAGCACAGGCACCCCCATCCAGAGGGCGTCGCAGGTGGTGGCGGTGCCGTTGTAGGGGAAGGTGTCCAGGGCCAGATCGAGCCGGTTGTAGAGCGCCAGGTGGTCGTTGAAGTTCTCCACGAAGGAGACGAGCTCCAGCCGGTCCGGGGTGACGCCCCGGGCCCCGAAGTCGTCGCTGACCCGCCTGCGGCAGGTTTCGTCGGCAAAGCCCCTGAACTTGAGCATGAGGCGCGAGCCGGGCACGCGGCCCAGGATGGCGCTCCAGGCGTCGATCACCTGCGGGCTCACCTTTGCCAGATTGTTGAAGGAGCCGAAGGTGACCCCGGCGCCCGCGAGGCATGGCGCCTCGCCCACGGGGGGAGCGCCGGCGGGCGGGGTGTAGCAGAGAAAGCCCTGTTCGAGCCGGATCAGCTGCTCGGTGTGCAGGGCATCGGCACTGCCGGGGGGGTCGGCCACGGCGTCGGTGATGCGGTAGTCCATGGCGCGCAGACCGGTGGTGTTGGGGTAGCCGAGCCAGGTCACCTGCACCGGCGCGGGTTTCAGGGCGAAGACCTTGAGCCGGTTGTGGGCCGTGTGGCCGGCCAGGTCCACGAGGATGTCGATGCCGTCGGCGCGGATCATCTCGGCCACGGCGGCGTCGCCCAGGCCCATGGTTCTGCGCCAGAGATCGGCATGGCCCCTGATCCGGGCGGTGACGTCGTCCTCCTGGCGCTGGCCCCGCTCGGAGTAGCAGCAGATCTCGAACTGCGAGCGGTCGTGGTTCTCCAGGAGGGGGAGCAGGAAGTAGCCCACGGGGTGTTTCCCAAAGTCGCCGGAGACGTAGCCGATGCGCAGCTTCCGGCCGGGGTCGCGGTCGCACTGGTGGGCGGGGACGGACGCGGCGGCCGGGGCATGCTGCTCGCCCCAGCGGACGTGCTCCCGGAACAGGGTTTCGTCGTCCATGTCGCTGTAGTGCAGCATCATGAGCAGGTCGCTGTGGAAGACGGGATCGTTGGGATTGATGGCGTGGGCCGTGCGGAAGGCGGACAGGGTTTCGTCGAGCCGCCCCTGGTGGCGCAGGGTGGTGCCCAGGTTGTGGTAGGCCGCGGCAAAGCCGGGCTCAATGGCGATGGCCCGGTTGAAGCAGTCGGCCGACTCGTCGAGCCGCCCCTGGGTGGCCAGGATATAGCCCAGGTTGTTGTAGGCCTTGGCGTAGTCGCGATTAAAGGAAATGGCGCTGCGGAAGCTGGCGGCGGCCTCGTCGAGCAGCCCTTTCTGCTGAAAGACAACCCCCAGGTTGTAGTGGGCCTGGGCGAAGCCGCGCCTGAGCCGCACGGCCTCCCGGTAGCAGGAGATTGCCATGTCGAGCGCGCCCCCGGCCAGATGAGCGTTGCCGGCGCGCCAGAGCATCTCGGCATCGGGAGCCGCAGCAGCGGACGTCGCCCGGTGGAAACAGCACTGCTTGTATTTCTTCCCGCTGCCGCATGGGCACGGGTCATTCCGGCCGATCTTGCTCATCTCGATTCCCCTGGAATGAAGAGTGGGTGCCAGCCACCGCCAGCCGGCGCACTCCGTACGCCTGCCCGGCCCGTGGCGGAAGATGCAGAAAGAGGGCTATGCGTTGCGGCATAGCCCTCTTGTTTTCCTCAGTGCTTCATCTGTTACGTGGTGCCCGGAGCCGGGCTCGAACCGGCACAGCATCGCTGCCGAGGGATTTTAAGTCCCTTGTGTCTACCAGTTCCACCATCCGGGCGATACCGGGTCTAATCGGCGTTCTCGTGATTTACCCGCTCGCGGAGCTCCTTGCCGGTCTTGAAGAACGGGGTCTTCTTGGCGGGGATCTTGACGATGGCGCCGCTCTTGGGGTTGCGGGCCTCGCGGGCGCCGCGCTCGCGGACGGTAAAGCTTCCGAAGCCGCGGATTTCGACCTTCTCGCCGCTCTTGAGGGCGTCGGCGATGCTGTCGAACACGATGTTGACTACCATCTCCGAGTCCTTGCGGGTGAGCCACGAGTTTTTCTCCGCCAGCATTTCTACCAGTTCACTTTTTGTCATCACAATACTCCTTGCTGCTTGATTGACTCTGCCGCGGTGCCGGCGCCGCCCGGCGGACCGGACGGCGCCCGCCCGGTGGACGGATGTTAGTCGTTGTTGTCGCCGTTCTTGCGCATCCCCTCCCGGAGCAGGGCACCCAGGTTGGAGGTGGCTTCACCGCGGTCCTGCATGTACGACTCCAGCTCGGCCTTCTCGGCGGCGGCCTGGAGAGCCTTGACGGAGAGGGCGATCTTCTTCTCCACGTCGTCGACGCTCAGAACCACCGCATCCAGCTCGTCGCCCACGGAGGCGAAGTCCTTGGGCGAGGCGACCTTCTCGCGGGAAAGCTCGGAGACGTGCACCAGCCCTTCGATCCCCTCTTCGATCTCAAGGAAGACGCCGAAGTCGGTCACGGAGGTTACCTTGCCCCGCACGCGGGTGCCGGGACGGTAGGTTGCGGGGATGACGCTCCAGGGATCGGGGGTGAGCTGCTTGATCCCCAGGGAAAGGCGCTCGTTCTCGGCGTCCACGTTGAGGACCACGGCCTGGACGGTCTGCCCCTTGGCGTAGACCTCGCCGGGGTGCTTGATCCGCTTGGTCCAGGAGATGTCGGAAACGTGCACGAGGCCGTCGATTCCCTCGTCAACGCCGATGAAGACGCCGAAGTCGGTGATGCTCTTGATCTGCCCCTCCAGCTTGGTGCCGACGGGGTATTTCTCTTCCAGCTGGGTCCAGGGGTTGGCCTGGGCCTGCTTGAGACCGAGGGAGATGCGGCGGTTGCCGGTGTCGATGCCGAGCACCACGGTTTCCACTTCGTCGCCCACGGTGAGGAGGTCGGACGGATGGCGGAGCCGCTTGGTCCACGACATTTCGGAGACGTGCACCAGCCCTTCGACGCCTTCGTCGAGGGCCACGAATGCGCCGTAATCGGTCATGCTGACCACGCGGCCGCTGACCCGGTCGCCGACCCGGAACTTCTGCTCCACCGCGAGCCAGGGATCGGGAGTGATCTGCTTGAGGCCCAGGGAGATCTTGCCCTTTTCCTGGTCGTACTTGAGGACCTTTACGCTGAGCTTGTCGCCCGGCTTGAGCATCTCGGAGGGGTGGCCCAGCCGGCCCCACGACATGTCGGTCACGTGCAGGAGGCCGTCAACGCCGCCGATATCGACGAATGCGCCGTAATCGGTGATGTTCTTGACCACGCCTTCGCGAATCTGGTCCTCGGCCAGGTTGGCGAGGGTCTCGGTGCGGACGCCGGCCCTCTCCTCTTCCAGCAGGACGCGACGGGACAGAACGATGTTGCCCCGCTTCTTGTTGAGCTTGAGCACCTTGAAGCGGTCGGTCACGCCGATGTACTTGTCCAGGTTGCCGCCGGGGCGGAGATCAACCTGGGAGGCAGGCAGGAACGCCTGGACGCCGATGTCGACGGTGAGGCCCCCCTTGACCTTGCCGGTGATCTTGCCTTCGACGATGCCGCCTTCGCCGCCGGCGGCGTCGATGGCATCCCAGGCGGAGAGGCGGTCGGCCTTGCGCTTGGAGAGAACCGCGTACCCCTTCTGGTTCTCCTTCCGCTCGAACAGGGCCTTCACTTCGTCGCCCACCTGGACGGTCAGGTTGCCGGCCTCGTCGAGGAACTCTTCAACGGGGATGCTCCCCTCGGACTTGTATCCGATATCAACCAGCACGTATTCGTTGCTGATGTGCACCACCTTGCCCTTGACGACTTCCCCCACATGGTGATGCCTGATACTCTCCTGGAAAAGCTCGGCGAACTCGCCGGAGCCCCCCTGATCCGCCTCGTCCTCCGCATCGGCGAATCGTTTGATCGTCATTGCGGTGCGGCTGTTATAGTCCTTGTCATCACTCATTTAAAGCTGGCCTCCCTACACGTCGTGGATTAGGATGAGTAAACGTAGCAATATCTATCGAAAAACTCAACCTTTTTTCTTATTGTCAAACTCTTGTATCCGTTCTATTACCTCATCAATAAGCCACTTGGGCGTGGAAGCGCCCGCAGTGACCCCTACCCGCTCAACCCCTTGAAACCATGATGCATCCAGCTCCTGGGCCGTCTCTATGTGGTGGGTGCGCGGCTGCAGCTCGGAGCAGACCTCGGCGAGCCGCTTGGTGTTGGCGCTGTTGAAGCCGCCGATGACGATCATGCAGTCCACCTCCCGGGCCAGTGCCTTGGCTTCGTCCTGGCGGACGGCGGTGGCGTCGCAGATGGTCTTGAAGATCCGGATCTCCCCCCCTTTGAGGAGGCATTCCTTCACCACGTTCTTGAGGGTTTCGAAGGATTGGGTGGTCTGGGCCACAACGCCGACCTTCTTCATGTTGGGAAGCCTGGCGGCCTCCTCGCCGGAACCGACCACGTGGACCGGCCCCTCGGCATAGGATACGATGCCCTGCACCTCCGGGTGGTCGGCATCGCCCACCACCACCACGGTATAGCCGTCGTGGGACAGGCGCTTCACGTGCTCCTGGGCCTTCTTGACAAAGGGGCAGGTGGCGTCGACCACCTCCAGCTGCCGACGGACCGCGTCTTCCAGTTCCGCGGAGGTCACCCCGTGGGACCGGATGATGACGGTGCCGTTGCCGATCCCTTCCAGGTCGCTCAGAACCTTCACCCCCATCCCCTCCAGGCGCTGCACGACCTGGGGCGAATGGATGATGGGGCCGAGGGTAAAGGTTTCCCCTTCCTTTTCGGCGGCCTCGAAGGCCATCTGGGTTGCCCGCTTCACGCCGAAGCAGAAGCCGGCCCGCTTTGCCAGTAGAATCTCCATTGCGTTGCTCCCGATGCTGCTGCTCTGTTGCCGTCCCGGGTTACCCTCCCGGAAAGGCCCGTTCCCGCTCCCGCACGATGGATTCCATGCGGTCCAGTACTTCCTCGATGGAAAGACCGGTCGAATCGATGTCCACGGCGTCATCGGCCCGCCGCAGGGGGGCGTGCTCCCGGCCCGAGTCCTGCTCGTCCCGCCGGGCCACGGCCGCGATGGTCTCGTCAAGGGACACCTTCTGTCCCTTGGCCTTCAGTTCCAGGTAGCGCCGGCGCCCCCGTTCCTCCACTGACGCGGAGAGGAAAAACTTCACGTCGGCGTCCGGGAAGACCACGGTGCCGATGTCGCGCCCCTCCAGGATGACCCCCCCTTCGCGGGCCATGTGACGCTGGAGGCGCAACAGGACGTCGCGCACCACCTTGCGTGCCGAGATGGCCGAGGTGAGGGCGCTGATGGCCGGGGTCCGGATGGCCTCGGTCACGTCTTCGCCGTTGGCGGTCACCCGGCAGCAGCCGTTATTCCTCACAAAGGCGATCTCCAGATCGGCGCAAAGCCCGGCCAGGGAGGCGTCGTTGTCGGGCGCAATGCCGGCGCGGCTGGCGGCCAGAGCCACGGTCCGGAACATGGCTCCGGTGTCGATGTGGATGTAGCCGAGCCGGTCCGCCAGGAGCTTGGTTATGGTGCTCTTCCCGGCGCCCGACGGTCCGTCGATGGCGACGATGAGCCCCCTGCGCCCCGCCGCGCTCACCGTACCGCCACCCTGTCCAGAAGCGCGGTGAAGGTGGGGAACGAGGTGGCGATGCACTCGGTGTCGCTGACGGTGACTGCCTCCGAGGCGGCAAGGCCCGCCACGAGCATGGACATGGCGATCCGGTGGTCGCCGAAGCTCTCCACGGTGGCGCCGTTCAGCCGGCCGGTCCCCTCGATGATCATGCCGTCCGCCGTCTCGGTGATAGTGGCCCCGGCTGCGCGCAGGTTGGAGGCCATGGCGGCGATGCGGTCCGTTTCCTTGACCCGCAGTTCCCGGGCGTCGCGGATGACGGTGGTTCCTTCGGCCAGGGCGGCGGCCACGCAGATGACCGGGAATTCGTCGATGGCCCGGGGCACCACGTCGCCTCCGATCTCGATCCCCTTGAGGGCCGATGACCGGACCAGCAGGTCGGCCACCGGCTCGCCGGAGACTTCGCGCTGGTCGAGCAGCTCCACCGAGCCCCCCATGGCGGCGAGGATATCGAGGATGCCCGTGCGGGTCGGGTTCACGCCCACCCCCCGGATGAGCAGCTCGGAGCCGGGGACGATCAGGGCGGCAACCAGGAAGAAGGCCGCCGAGGAGATGTCCCCCGGCACAACGATGTCGCGGCCGGCCAGCTCGTGGCCGCCGTACACGGTGACCCCGGCGGCGTCGGTCTCCAGCCGGGCGCCGAAGTGGCGGAACATCCGCTCCGAGTGATCCCGCGAGAGATGGGGCTCGGTGACGCGGGTGGCGCCGTCGGCGTAGAGACCGGCCAGCATGAGGGCTGATTTCACCTGGGCGCTGGCCACCGGCGAATCGTGGGTGATGCCGGTCAGGGGCCGGCCCACGATGGCCAGGGGCGCCTTTTCGCCGTTGTCGCGGCCGTGGATGCAGGCCCCCATGCGCGAAAGGGGCTCGACCACCCGCCGCATGGGCCTGCGCCGCAGGTAGCGGTCGCCGGTGAGGACCGTGTAGAAGCGCTGAGCCGCCATGAGCCCCGTCAGGAGCCGGATGGACGTGCCGGAGTTGCCGCAGTCGATGACGTCCTCGGCCTCGGTCAGGCCGTGGAGCCCTTTCCCCTCGATCCGCAGGGTTTCGCCGTCGTCATGGATCTGCACCCCCATGGCCCGGAAGGCGTCGAGGGTGGCGATATTGTCTTCGCCCCGGAGAAAGCCGCTCACCGTGGACACGCCGCGGGCGATGGAGCCGAGCATGATGGAGCGGTGGGAGATCGATTTGTCCCCCGGCATCGCGATTTCGCCGCGCAGCGCGCGGGCGGGGTGTGAACTCAGGCTTACCACGGACACTCCTTTGCAGCTAGAGTATTGCGTCACGGGATTCCTTGGAATCCCGGAAGAACCGTTCGAGACCTTCCGCGTCCCCCTTGGCCACCAGGGACCGGAGTTGGCCGAAGTACGCGGCGAAGTGATCCATCATCTCCAGGACCCCCTCCCGGTTCATGAGGGCGATGTCGCGCCACATGGCCGGGTCCGACGAGGCAATGCGGGTGAAGTCCCGGAAGCCGCCGGCCGAGTAGCGGAGAATGCTCTCTTCGAACCGGTCGTACCCCTCGACGGCGTTCACCAGGGCGTAGGCGACCATGTGGGGGAGATGGGAGATGGCGGCAACCACCCGGTCGTGCTTCTCCGGATCCATCAGGACCACTTCGGAACCGGCCGCCTCCCACATGCGGGCCACCGTGGCGAGCGCGCCGCGGTCAGTGGTTGCGGCCGGGGTCAGGATACAGCGCTTGCCCTGGTAGAGGGTGGCGAAGGACGCCCCCACCCCGGAGTGCTCGGTCCCGGCAATGGGGTGCCCCCCCACGAAACAGGTGCCGGCCGGCATGAGGGAATCGCACGCGGCCACCACCTCTGCCTTGACGCTGCCGCCGTCGGTCACGATGCACCCGGCGGCCAGATGGGGGGCGATCTCCCTCACTACCCCCGCCATGGCGCGGACCGGCACGGAAAGAAAAACCATGTCGGCGCCGGCAACCCCTTCGGCAGCCGTGGCCGCGGCCCGGTCGACAACCCCCAGCTCGGCGGCCTGCCGCAGGTTGGCCTCGTCCAGGTCGATACCCACGACCTCGCCCACGGCACCTGCCGCCCGCAGGGCCCGCGCCAGGGAACCGCCGATGAGGCCGACACCGATGACGGCCAGTCGCCGGATAAAGGGGACGGAACAGCTCATTTCGCCCTGGGATAGGAGCCGAGAATTTTCACGAACTGGCAGTAGCGCCCCAGGTCCTGAACCGCCTCGGCAACCACCGGATCGGTGATGTGGCCGGCCAGGTCCAGGTAAAAGATGTATTCCCACGCCTTCTTCTTGAGGGGGCGGGATTCGATCTTGGACAGGTTGACGCCGCGGGAGGCGAAGGGCTCCAGCATCCGGTAGAGGATGCCCGGCTCGTCCTTGACGGAAAACATGAGCGAAGTCTTGTCGTCGCCGCTCCGATCCGCCATCTTCCGACCGATGACGAGGAAGCGGGTGAAGTTGTTGACCTGGTCCTCGATCCTCGTGCGCACCACCTTCAGGTCGTACTGGGCCGCGGCGAACTCGCTGGCAATGGCCGCGGCCGCGTAATCCTCGCTCACGATCTGGGCGGCCAGGGCAGTGGACGCCACGTCCACCACCGGCACACCCGGCAGGTTGTCGTCGAGCCACTTGCGGCACTGGGCAATGGCCTGGGGATGCGAATAGACCTTCTTCACGTCGTCCAGCCGGCCGGTGCGGGAGAGGAGGTCGTGGGACACTTCCAGCAGAACCTCGGCGTTGATCTTGAGGTCGCTCTCCATGAACATGTCGAGGGTGTGGGAAACCATCCCCTCGGTGGAGTTCTCGACCGGCACGACCCCGTAGAGGGCCCGCCCCTTCTCCACTTCCTCGAACACGGCAGGGATCGATTTCTGGGCGACCAGCTCCGCGGCCAGGCCGAAGTGCTGCATGGTGGCCAGGTGGGTGAAAGTCGCCCGGGGTCCCAGGAACGCCACCTTCATGGGCGCCTCAAGGGCCAATGAAGCGGAGATGATCTCCCGGAACACACTCTTGACCGCCTCGGCCGGGAAGGGGCCGGTGTTGCGGGCGAGCAGCCGCTCGTAAATCTCCCGTTCCCGGTTGGGCACGTGAAAATCGCGCTTCTCCGCGGTCTTGACCTGTCCCACCTCCATGACCAGTTCGGCACGGCGGTTGAGCAGATCGAGGATGGCATCGTCAATGGCGTCGATCTCGCGCCGCAGTGCGTCGAGATTGCGTGTCGCGCTCAAGGGGGTCACCTGGGGGGAGAAATATGGTGCGGCAGTTCCGCGGAGGGAGGTACTATATAGCAAAGGGGGCTAAAATGCAAACATTTTATGGTTTACACCATCGTTACTTGAGGCAGACCTTGCGTACTTCGTGGATGTCGGTGAGCCCCTGGAAGACCTTGAGGATGCCGTCCTGCCGCAGGGTGGTCATGCCGTCGGTCATGGCCTGCCGCCGGATGATCTCGGTGTCGGACTTCTTCTTGACGAGGCTCTTCATGGTGTCGGTGCCTTCGAGCACCTCGTGGATGCCGAGGCGCCCCCGGTAGCCGCTCTGGTTGCAGGTGGTGCACCCCACCGGCCGGGCCAGGACCACCTCGTTGCCCAGCAGTCCCGTGGCGGCGAACTGCTCCTCGCCGTACTCCTCGATGATCTCGGAGAGCTCCTTGCGGTCGGGGCGGTAAAGCTCGCGGCAATCCTCGCAGAGACGGCGGGCCAGGCGCTGGGCCACGACGCAGAGAAGCGAATCGGAGAAGCTGAAGGGGTCGAGTCCCATTTCCAGGAGGCGGGTGACCGTCTCCGGGGCCGAGTTGGTGTGCAGGGTCGACAGGACCAGGTGCCCGGTGAGGGAGGCCTCCACCGCGATGGAGGCGGTTTCTTCGTCCCGCATCTCGCCCACCATGATCACGTCCGGGTCGAGCCGCAGGAACGAGCGCAGTGCCGCGGCAAAGGTGAGGCCGATGCGCTGGTTGACCTGAACCTGCCGGAGCCCCTTCTGGGTGATCTCCACCGGGTCCTCGGCGGTCCAGATCTTTACTTCTGGCCGGTTGATGCGGGCGATGGCCGCGTGGAGGGTGGTGGTCTTGCCGCTTCCGGTGGGGCCCACCACCAGGACAAGGCCGTAGGGCTTCGTGATGGATTCCCCGAAGATGCGCATGTTGCGGTCGGTGAGGCTGAGACTGTCGAAGGAATAGGCCTGGCCCGTGTTCAGGAGCCTGATGACCACATCCTCCAGCCCGCCGGCCGTTGGCATGGTGGCGATCCGCAGTTCCAGGTCCAGGGGACCGAATTTCTTGAAATTGATCTTGCCGTCCTGGGGCTTGCGCTTCTCGGCGATGTCCAGCTCGGCCATGATCTTGAGGCGCGAGGGGATGGCGTACTTGTACTTGAACGGGATGCGCTGGTACACCTTGCAGCTGCCGTCGACCCGCATCCTGACGATCACATCGTTCTTGCCGGGATAGGGTTCGACATGGATGTCCGAGGCACGGTTCTGGTGGGCGTCGAAGATGATCTTGTTGACGAGCTTCACAATAACGCTGTCGCGCTCGGTGATCGTGCGCACCTCGTCGTCGATGTCCGGCTCGTCCTCCCCGGCGCCGGAGCTCAGTATGTCGACGATGCTTCCCGGCGCGATCTCCAGGTCGGCCTCGTCGAGGGAAAAGGCGTGCGCGGCGCTGGAGGCGGTCTTGTAGAGGCGCTGCTGGGCCTGGATGATCTCGCTCTCCATGGCGATGACCGGGATGATCCGCGACTTGATGCTCTGCTCAAGCTCCTTCAGCTCATGAAGTTTGATGGGATAGGCCATGGCCAGGGTGATGGTGTTGCCGATGCGGGAGATGGGGACGATCCGCTGGCGCTGGGCATAGTTGGGGTTGATGCAGCGGGCGAGGTCCGGCTCGATCTCCAGGGTGTTGATGTGAACGAAGGAGAGGTCGTACTGGGTGGCGATGGTCTTGGCCAGGGGCTCCTCTTCGACGAGACGCAGCTTGCGGAGGGCACGCTCCAGCGTGGAGCCGTCCCGCTTGGCGGCGGCCCGGGCCTGGTTCAGGCGCTCCTCGTCGACCAGGCGCTCCCTGATGAGGATATCGCCCAACTTCTGGCGCTTGCCGGTCTGCTCCAGGATATAGGACAGCTCACTCTCGTTCAGGAACCCGAGCTTGCAGAGCAGTTGCCCCACTGGCTGGTCGGGGAAAACTTTCTGCAGTTCCAGGGCCTCGCGGAGCTGATCCTCGGAGATCAGCCGGTGCTCGATAAGTATCTCGCCAACCTTTTTCTGGGACATGGGGGCAAAGGACCTCGGGAGCGGCCGCCGTTCAGTAGGAAACGATCGAGTAGCCGTTGAAATCGAGCAGATCGCGGAACAGGGGATTCAAAGCCGTATTGGTGAAAAAGCCCCCCGCCGCACTCCCGGAACGGGGCACCCGGAAGCCCGACATCTGGATGCCGTAGGGGGCCTCCCGGTAGGGAACCAGATCGTAGCGGGCAAAGGACCCCGGCATCCGCAGGCGGCCGAAGATTTTTTCCGCCACCATGCGGAAATCGTCATGGTCGCCGAGCATGATCACCCGGTAGCCCCTGGTCTCCAGCAAGCGGGTGAGGGTATAACTCACCGGGTTACCGTCGAAGTGGCTCACCACGAACCGGTCGCCACCGTTCTCGAAGTAGCGGTCTGCCCGGACGAACAGCGTGACGCCGCCGTCGCCGGATCCGAACAGCTCCACGCTGCGGTCCACGTCGTAACGGAGATTGAGCGCCCTGAGGAGCGAGTCGGCAATGTCGCGCGGCTCGCTGGCCGTGATCTGGTACAGAGTCTGGCTCGCGGGAGGAGCAGATTCGCCCCGGCCCGGGAACGGCTCCACCATCTGAAACCCTTCGCGCTTCAGGAAGCCGGTCAGGGCGGGGGGCACCCCGCGCCGGTACTCTTCCACGTTCAGCAGGATCACATCGTTGCGCAGCAGGCTGTCGGGGCTTTTCTCCACCTTGAAGTCGGCTGTGACGGTCAGTTTGGGATCGGCGCCGAACTCCAGGGAGACGTTCTCCTCCACCGAATAGAACCCGGCCCCCTCCAGCAGGGACGACAGGAAACGCCTCCGGTTGCGGGGATTCTCCGACACGATTTTGACCGAAGGGTCCTTCTCCTCGATGAGCGCCCGCACCAGGGGCGGAATCCTGCCCTCGGCGTCAACCAGGATGCGGCCGCCGTCGGCGGCAGGAAACGTGGGGAAATTCTCCGGATCGAGGGAGAGGGAGAAATTCCGGTCCTCGATCCTGATGGGACGCGCATCCCTCACCTCGGCGGCAACGAGTCCGTCCCACAGGCGGCGGGCAGCTTCGAGATCGTGGGTCTCGCGCGCGCCGGCATAGCTGGTCATCCGGAGCAGATGGCCCGTCTCCTTTGCCGCGGGCACCCTGGCGCCGGAGGCAACGGCTGCCTCCCGGGCAACGGGACGGTTGCTGCCCCGCTCGTCACCGCCGGCGGCAGCGCCCAGGGGGATGCGAATGGTCTGGCCCACCCGCAGCCGGCGGATGTCGGTGATGCCGTTGATTCGGCGGACCTCGGGGATGAGCGCCTCGGCCTCCCGGTTGGAAAGCCCGTATTCCTTCATGAGGATCTTGAAAATGTGGTCGCCCGGACGGATCGTGTAGGCGGTGACTCCTGTCGAAGCACGTTCGCTTTTACGGGCCGGGCGCCCTTCGCTGCGAGGGGCCGCGGGAGCCTCGCCTCCCTGGGAAAGCAGGCTGGGCGTCAGTTCGAACCGGCGGTCAAGGGCATGCGCTCCCCCGGACACGCCGATAAGTGCCACGGCTGCGAACGCGATGCCGGCCCACAACCTGGGTGCCAATGATGACATTCCTTCTCCCGTCAATGCATGAATATCCCGCGCCACGAAACCGTCGTGCTTCGTCCGCGGGTTGGTGCCGGGCATCAGGAGAGCGAGAGGACGATGCCCCGGATCGTGCCGCCCTTGCCCCGATACACGACAATCTCGCCATTACCGGCGGTCCTGGCGCTCTCGACCAGGTAGCCGTCTTTTTTCCGGCGCGCCGGGTCGGTGCGATCCTCGCTCCCCGTCAGCTCGCGCAGGACCATGGCCACATAGGACTCGGCAATGCCCCCCTTGCCTGCCGCGATGACCTGGACGGCCTTTACCGTGCCCGATTCCCGGTAAACCCTGAACTCCATCCCCTTGCCCCGGTAGCGCTCCCAGCCGGGATTGGCGCGGGAAAAGGCCTCATCGCGCTCCTTGGTGGGGATGAACGCGGGAAGGTGCGTCGCGGGCGCGGGTTGCGCCGGGGCCGGCTCGGCAGTCGGCGCAGGAGCGCCGGCCGGAGGCGCGGACGGAGTCGTGGCCGACGGCGCGGAGGGCGCAACAGCGGCCGCGGGCTGGGACGGTTTCCCCGTATGAAGCAGGAAATAGGCGGCAGCCGCCGACGCCATCACCAGCAGAACCGCGAGCAGGGGCATCCGGAGGGATTTCCGGCCGGCCGGGGCGGGCAAGGACCCGGTTGCCGCAAAGGGAGGAACCGCCGGTCGCGGCTTCTGCTTCGCGGCCACGGGCGGAGCGCTGAAATCGGCCACGGAAGGCGCCGGCCGGGGGGGCACGGGAGCAGGGGCAGGGTCCGTCTCCTGAACGGGTTCGGCCGGGGCAGCCGGGGGGGGAGTTACGACGTCCACGGCAACGGGCACGACTTCGGCAACGACGGGTGCGGCCGCAACGTAAACGGGTGCCGCATCCTCAACCGGTGCGTGCCTCTCTGTCGGCAGCACGGGCACATCCCAGCTGTTGAACTCGAATTCCGGAGCAGCATCCTCCGCAGCGTCGATCTCCCGCGCGGCCTCGTCCCCGGCCGACGGTGCCGCGTCAACGGGGGGCTCGGCGATTGCGGGCTCGGCAACGGCATCGTCAACGGCATTAGACTCCCCGGCGGCGTCATCGACCCAGAGGTCGGGCGAGATCGCCAGCACGCACTCCTTGAGCGCATGGGCAAGCTCATCGGCCGATTGATTGAAATCGAGGGAATCGTCGAACCACTTTTTCCCCCCCAGGGGCTTGAGGGGAGCGGTGTGAACGAGAATGATGCGTGGAGCCTCGGTCCGAAGGAGCGTCTTGATGTGCCGGGCGACCGTCTCTCCCGAAATGCCGGAAATCTCGCTCTGGATGAACACGCCCGAGGGACGGTTGTCGAACACGTCCTTGAGGCCCTGGTCGAAATCCGGCGCGAGCTTCACCCTCCCTTTATAGTGGGAGCGAAGAAACGTGAGTAAGTCACCGGACCTGAAGTCGTCGGAAATAAAGAGGATGGTATTCATACTTGTTCCATGGATACCGGATACTCACATGAGGCGGAATTTAATGTCAATCTTTTTCCTGATGGTTATGGCACCCAGCCTTAGATGCAAAATAAGGGCCAGCCAATAAAAGATTCCTCGCACACATTTCACACCCCTCATATCTGCCGGAGGCGCGGTGCCGCATCGAAGGGGACCGGCGGAATTGAGCCATTACGACTACGGGCTGCCCGGCACTTCCCGGACAGCCCGCGTGAAAAC
Source organism: Geobacter sp. 60473 (assembly GCF_036323535.1). Lineage (GTDB taxonomy): Bacteria > Desulfobacterota > Desulfuromonadia > Geobacterales > Geobacteraceae > Geobacter > Geobacter sulfurreducens. The sequence goes on along the minus strand of NZ_AP028967.1, from coordinate 361,866 downwards.
GCTGATGGCCTGGCTGGTCTTTTCACGAAGCTACTCAGAGGATCAACCGAGCGGGACATGAGACAAAGCGACTAGGCTACCTTGAAGAACACGCTCCCCTTTGCCCCGCAGACTTCGCACTTTTCCGGCGCTTCGCGCTCCACCGTGTGGCCGCAGACGGGGCAGACGTAGTAGTCGAACTCCTCCGTCGGCTGGCCGAGGGTGTCGAGGGCCTGCTGGTAAAGGGCCGCGTGGACTTTTTCCACGGCATTGGCAAAGGTGAACGAGCGGCGGGCCTCGGTGGCGCCCTCCAGTTCAGCGTCGGCGATCATCTGGGGATACATGTTCTTGAACTCGTGGGTTTCGCCGGCAACGGCCTCCACCAGATTCTCACGGGTTGCGCCGATGGCGCCGAGGGCGCGCAGGTGGTTGTGGGCATGGATGGTTTCGGCTTCCGCCGCGGCGCGGAAGAGCTTCGCCACCTGGGTGAACCCTTCCTTGTCCGCCTGCTTCGCAAAGGCGAGGTACTTGCGATTCGCCTGGGACTCACCGGCGAATGCTTCCTTCAGGTCAGCGATACTCTTGGGGGTCTCTGCCATGGCTGCCTCCTTGTGATGGTATGGGGTCCTGACGCATCAGCGCCCGGACGCCTCTCCGCTAAAGCCGTATCAGATCCTCATGCTCTTCGTCGTGGGGGTTGATGTGGATCATGACATCCCCCACGTTGGGGAACCGTTCGAAAATCAATTTTTTGACACACGTGGCGATATCGTGGGATTGTTTGACCGTCATCTCCGGGTCCATGTCGAGCTTGAGGTCGATGATGATGTACTGGCCCGACCGGCGGCCCCGGATTTCATGGACGTGCTCGACCCCCTCGACCCCCTCGGCCAGATCAGTGACCGCCCGGATGAAGTCGCCGGGCGGCTGGCCGTCCATGAGGTCGTGGAGGGCGGCACGGAAGGTCTCGTACCCGATCTTGAAAATGAAGAGGGAGGTGAGTCCCGCCGCAAGCGGGTCCATGATCCCGAAGCCGGCATAGGCGCCGACAACACCCGCCAGGGTCCCGACGGAGGTAAGGGCATCCTTGCGATGGTCCATGGCAACGGCCTGGAGCGCCGGGCTGTCGAGCTTTCGCCCCGCCGCGACGCTGTAGCGGTAGAGCCCTTCCTTGATGATGATGGTCAGCAGAGCGGCAGCCACCGCGATGAGGTCGGGGGTCTGCCAGGAGCGGGACATGATGGTGCGCACCGACTGCGCCAGGATGAACATGCCGGCGCCGCCGATGACCAGCGCGATGACGAACGCCGCCACGTTCTCCGCTTTGCCGTGACCGTAAGGGTGTCTGGCGTCGAAGGGTTTGCGTCCCACCCGCAGCGCCGCCATGGTAAAGAGGAGCGCCACGAAGTCGCAGCCACTCTCAACGCCGTCGGCAAAGACCGCTTCCGAGCCGCCGAAGTGCCCCGCCGCAAGTTTCATGACCATCAGGACGGCATTGACCCAGAATCCCAGGTGAATGACTTTTTCCGCCCGTTCGAACCGTTCCTCACGAAGCACGGCCATCTCCCGATCGTTTCAGATCCTTCAGGGTAAGCTGGAACTTCCGCCGGCCGTTCCAGTTGTTCCAGCCGGCCGTAAAGAGGATGTCCACCCGCTCGCCGGGCGCGCCGTCCCTGGCGGCGAGATTGAAGCCGACGGCATCGACCTGGCGTCCTCCCAGGTCCAGCCGCAGTTGCAGGTGATGCCCGCCGGCGACCCGCCTGCCGCAGACCGTGACGCCGCGCAGCAGGAACAGCGGCTCCGGATTCCCCATACCGAACGGCTCCAGAGCCTCGATCAGGTCCACGAGCGCCGGGTTCACCTCGTCGGCGGCAAGCTCGGCGTCAGCTGCCACCAGCGGCTTCAGGTCGTCGGGACCCAGCAGTCCGGCACAGACGTCTTCGAACCGCTCCACGAAGGCCTGGAGGGTTTCCTCGTCAATGGAAAGGCCCGCCGCCTGCCGGTGCCCGCCGAACTTTTCCAGGTGCTCGCCGCAGGCCGACAGGGCATCTAGCAGGTGGAGCGCGGGCACGCTTCGCCCGGAGCCGCGCCCCGTGCCGTCCTGCAGGGCGATGAGGATGGTGGGTCTATGAAACCTGTCCACCAGCCGCGAGGCCACGATGCCGACCACGCCGGGATGCCAGGAGTCGGAGGCGAGGACGATGCTCCTCTTGTGGGCCATGCCTGGATTTGCCCGTACCATGGCGGTTGCCTCGTCGAGGATGGAGCGCTCCAGGACCTGCCGCTCCCCGTTGCTCCGGTCGAGTTCCGCCGCAAGGGCGGCCGCCCTGCTCCGGTCGTCGGTAAGGAGGAGCTCCACGCCGAGTGAGGCATCCTCCAGCCGGCCGGCGGCGTTCAGGCGCGGAGCCAGGCGGAAGCCGACGGCGCCGCAGCCGACCCGGCCGGCCACTCCCGCCACCTCCTTGAGAGCGCTCAGCCCCACGCGGCCCGTGGCGGACACCTCCTTCAACCCGTACGTAACGAAGATGCGGTTCTCCTCAATCAGGGGGACCACATCGGCGACGGTTCCCAGGGCCACCAAGTCCAGATACCGGCGGAGATTGGGCTCAGGACCGGCAGTGAAACACCCCTCCTCCCGCAACCGGCCCCGGAGGGCGATCAGGAGGTTGAATGCGACGCCGACGCCGGCCAGGGACTTGAAGGGATAGGAGCAGCCGGGCTGCCGGGGATTGATGACCGCCAGGGCCCGGGGCAGCTCGGGACCGGGGGTGTGGTGGTCGGTGATGATGAGGTCGACGCCGAGGGCAGCGCACAAATCGGCCTCTGCCACGGAGCTGATGCCGCAATCGACCGTAACGATCACCCGCGCGCCCCTTTCCGCAACGGCGCGGATGCCGTCCATGGAGAGGCCGTAGCCGTCGCTGAGCCGTTTGGGGATATGATAGCAGGAGTAAAATCCCACTTCCCGGAAAAAACTCACCAGGAGGGCGGTGCCGGTCACGCCGTCCACATCGTAGTCGCCGTACACGCAGACCTGCTCACCGTTGCGCAGGGCGGTGCAGAGGCGCTCCACCGCGGCATCCATGCCGCGCAGCAGCAGCGGGTCGCGAAGGTCGGTCAGAGTCGCAGCGAGAAAGCGCCGCCCTTCGATTCCGTCGGTCACCCCCCTGTTGGCCAGCAGCCTGGCCAGGAGGGGATCAACGGAGAGATCCCGGGCGAGCCGGGCCACCACATCCCGGTCCGGCTCCCGTATGGTCCAGACTTTTTCGTTGACCGCGTGCATGGCTCCTCGCGACCGTTCGCGCGAAAAAAATCCCCGCCGGAGCGGGGATGAGGTGCGTGTCCTAGCGGAACATGGGGCCCGGCGCCGATGATGATGGCTGGACCTGTTTCGCCTGTTCCATCATCATTCTGACCCGCTGGGCGTTGGGGCTCGCAGGGTCCAGCTCAAGGTAGCGCGTCCAGTACTGGATTGCCTTGGCTGGCTGTTTCAGGTCTTCCATGTAGATGATGCCCAGGTTGAACAGGCTCTGGACATGCTTCGGATCAACCTTGACGGATGCCTCCAGGTTGGCGATCGCCTTGTCGAACCAGCCCACTGCCCGATACATGATCGCCTGGTCGGTGAGAATGTTGGGATCGTTCGGCTTGAGCTCCAGGGCCTTGCCATAGGCTTCGATGGCCTTCTGCGGCTGATTGGTGTCGAAGTAATCATTGCCCAGCTGGACCCAGGCCTGGAGATTCTTCGGGTCCTGGGCCACGACCTTGACGGCCTGGGCGATCCGCTCCTCATAGTTCACCATGGGAGCTCCGCCCCCCGGCATCCCGCCGGCCGGCGCCGGGTTCTTGGACCCGCTGATGCTGAACACCAGGTAACCGCCCAGGAGTCCCACGACGAGAGCGACAACTGCGGCAAGCAAGGTTTCCTTGTTCATGTTCTTTCTCCCCCTAGGCCTTGGTTTCCTTGTTCCGCGCCCCCCAGATCACGACAATGGGGCTCGCCACAAACACGGATGAGTACACACCGACGATGATGCCCACCAGCAGTGCGAAGGCGAAGTCGTGAATCACCTCGCCGCCGAAAAAGAAGAGGGCTGCGGTTGCCAGGAACGTGGTCAGGGCGGTAATGATCGTCCGGGAAAGGACCTCATTGATGCTGAAGTTGCAGATCGCCGTCAGGGAATCCTTGACGTTCTTGTGCAGGTTTTCCCTAATCCGGTCGAAGACGACCACCGTATCGGTCAGCGAATAGCCGGCAATGGTAAGCACCGCCGTGATGAAGAGCAGGTTGATCTCCTTCTGCATGACGAAGAAGACGGCAAACATGGCCAGCACGTCGTGGAGGGTTGCCGCCAGGGCGCCCATGCCGAAGGCGAAGTCGAAGCGCCAGGCGATGTAGATGAGGATTCCCACCATGGAGACGGCGATGGCCACCAGCGTATCCCTGCGGAGCTTGTCGCCGATGGCCGGGCCGATCTCCGTGGAACTCTCCACCACAAACCGGTTGCCGGTAAGCTCTTTGTGGAAGGCATCCTGGATCGCGTCAGCGACCGGACCCTGAACGTGGGTGGCCTTGCCTACCTTGACGAGAAGCTTGTTGCCCCCGGTGATCTCCTGGAGGTTGGCGTCCTTGAAACCGTGCTTGGCCAGGGCCTGCCGGGCCTGGTCAATGGCTACCGGCTGGCTGAAATTGAGCTGGACCGCGGTGCCGCCGGAGAAATCGATCCCCATGTTGGCGGTTCCCATGGCAATCTGGCCGATACCAACGAGGCCGAGCAAGGCGATAATGGCGGAGATCACGAACGTAATCTTCTTTTTGCCCATGAAATCGAAATTTGTTTTGCCGATTATTTGCATGATGCCCCCCTAGACGCTCAGACGCTTAACCCGCAGACGGTTCAGGGCGAAATCGAAGATCGCCTTGGTTCCGACAAGGGCAGTAAAGAGGTTGATAATGACCCCCAGGCTGAGCGACACGGCAAATCCCTTGACCGGGCCGGTGCCGAACTGGAAGAGGACCGCCGCGGTGATGAGGGTGGTCACGTGGGAGTCCATGATGGTGAGGAACGCCTTGTCGTAACCTGAATCAAGGGCGGCAATCGGCGTTTTGCCGAGGCGCAGCTCCTCCCGTATCCGTTCGAAGATCAGAACGTTGGCGTCCACCGACATGCCGATCAACAGTACGATGGCGGCGATGCCGGGCAGGGTGAGGGTTGCCCCCAGGGCGGCCAGCGCCCCCATGAGGTAGAGGACGTTGAGAATCATCCCGAAATTGGCCACCATGCCCGACAGCTTGTAGTAGATACCCATGAAGATGATCACGAGCGCGACGCCTATGGCGCCGGCCATGAGCCCCTTGTTGATGGAGTCCTGTCCCAGGGACGGCCCCACCGTCACGTTCTGGATGATTTTGACCGGGGCGGGCAGGGAACCGGCCCGGAGCACGATGGCCAGGTCGGCGGCCTCCTTCTCGGTGAACGAACCGGAGATCTGGGCGCTCCCGCCGGAGATCCGCTCGCGGATGACCGGGGCCGAGTAGATGGTGTTGTCGAGGACAATGGCGAAGCGCTTGCCCACGTTGGCGGCGGTTACTTGGTCGAAGAGCCGGGCGCCGGTCGAGTTGAACTCGATGGCCACGTAGGGCTGGTTGAACTGGGAATCGATCCTGATCTGGGCATCGGTGAGAAGATCGCCGGTGATGATTGCCTTCTTCTTCACCGCCAGCGGAATCTCGGTGACCGCGCCGGTGGTGGGATCGGTCCGCTTCTCAATCAGGATTTCCGTGTCTTCGGGAATGGTTCCCGGCGTGGCAATGGCCGGATTGACCGTTTCGTCCACCAGTTTGAACTCAAGGCGGGCCGTGCGGCCGATGAGCTCGATGGCCCGTTTCGGGTCGCTGATGCCCGGCAGCTGGACCACGATGTTGGTGAGTCCTTCGCGGGCGATGACCGGTTCGGAAACGCCGAACTGGTCGATCCGGTTGCGGATGGTTTCCAGGGCCTGGGCCACGGCCCGGTCCTTACGCTCCTGGGCCTCCTTCTCGTTCATCCGGAGCTGCAGGTGCACGAAGCCCCCCTCGTCATAGGGAGGAACGAGCGTCATGGTCGGGTACTTGTCCTTGAGAAGCTTCTGGGCCTCGTCAGCGGTCCCGCGATCGTAGAAGGTCATGCCGACCCGGTCGCCCCCCTGACGGGCGATCTGCTTGTACCGCAGCGACTTGGCGGAGAGCGCATCCTCCAGATCGGTGGCAATGAGGTCCAGGGTCCCCTCGACGGCCTTCTGGGTTTCCACCTCCATGACCAAATGCGTCCCGCCCTGCAGGTCGAGTCCCAGGTGTATCCGGTCCTTGGGAAGGAGTCCCTTCCACCAGGACGGCAGCGGCGACACCAGGGTCGGGGTCAGGTAGAGAAGCGACAGAGTAATGAATAATGCAATGAGGCTGAAACGCCAGAGTAGCCCTTTGGACATGAGCGAAGCTCCTTTCGATGGATCCTTAGTCCTTCTTCAGGCTGGCGACGTATCCCTTGGTGATCTTGATGACGACGCCAGGTGCAATCTCGAGGTTCACGATATCGCCATCGATGCCGCTCACCTTGCCGTGCATGCCGCCGGCGGTGACCACCTGGTCGCCCCGCTTGAGAGAGTCGAGCAGGGCCCGGTGCTCCTTGGCCTTCTTCTGCTGGGGACGGATCAGCAGGAAATAGAAGATGGCGAACATGAAGACCAGGGGGAGAATTGCCTGGAAGGCTCCCATGGCGCCGCCGGACTGGGCGCCTCCCGGGGGTGCCGCCATTGCAAACGCGATTCCGAGCATTGTGTATACCTCCACGTGTATTGTGTAGGGCAGAGCCCTTGGTTAAACGACTGCGAAAAGACTGCTACTGCGTTTCCCGGCGGGCGTAAAACTCCCGGCGGAAGAAGTCGAACCTCCCCTCGGCAATGGCCGCCCGGATCTGCGCCATCAGATCCAGGTAGTAGGCGAGGTTGTGGTACGTATTGAGGCGTGACGCCAGGATCTCGCCGGAACGGTAGAGGTGCCTCAGGTAGGCCCTGCTGTAGTTCCGGCAGACATAGCAGCCGCATGCGGGGTCCACGGGCCCCTGATCCTCCGCGTAGGCAGCCCCCTTGATGTTCAGGCGGCCAAAGGAGGTGAAGAGCATTCCGTTGCGTGCATTGCGGGTGGGCATAACGCAGTCGAACATGTCGAAGCCGCGCCAGACCGCCTCGACCAAGTCCTCCGGAGTGCCGATCCCCATCACGTAACGGGGCTGGTCCGCAGGGAGCAGCGGCGCCGTCCATTCCATGACGCCGTACATATGCTCCTTCTCCTCTCCCACTGAAAGCCCGCCCACGGCGTACCCGTCGAATCCGATTTCCACCAGTTCTGCGGCGCTCCGCTCGCGCAGGTCCCGGTACATGCCCCCCTGGACGATGCCGAACAGGGCCTGGTCCTCACGGCGGCGGGCATCCTTGCAGCGGCGGGCCCAGCGGGTAGTCAGCTCCATGGAGCGCCGGGCATAGTCGTGCGTCGCAGGATAGGGGGTGCACTCGTCGAAGCACATGGCGATGTCGCTGCCCAGGGCCTCCTGGATGGCGACGGCGTCCTCGGGCCGGATGGTGTGGTACGAACCGTCCAGATGGGACTGGAAGCGCACCCCCTCCTCCGAAATCTTTCTGAGCTCGTTGAGGCTGAACACTTGAAACCCGCCGCTGTCGGTGAGGATCGGCCGGTCCCAGTGCATGAAACGGTGAAGCCCCCCCAGCCGCCGGATCAGTTCATGGCCCGGGCGGATATAGAGGTGGTAGGTGTTGGCGAGGATGATCCGCGCGCCGATGGCGTCGAGCTCCTCGGGGGTCATGGCCTTGACCGTGGCCTGAGTCCCCACCGGCATGAAGATCGGGGTCTCGATGAGCCCGTGGGGAGTTGTCAAAGAGCCGAGACGGGCCGCGCCGTCCTGCTTCAGTAATCTGAACTGGATAGCTGCCAAGGATGCCTGCACGCAGGGCCGGAAACCGCAGCCCGGGGCCGGGAAATCGTCCCGTCCGCCCCCTGCGCGGCCTCGTGCCCGCCTTTCAGAAGATGAACATCGCGTCTCCGTAGCTGAAGAAACGGAAACGCCCGGCCACCGCCTCACCGTAGGCCCTGAAGAGAAGGTCCCTTCCGGCGAACGCCGACACGAGCATGAGCAGGGTCGACTTGGGCAGGTGGAAGTTTGTTATCAGGGCGTCCACCGCCTTGAAGCGGTAGCCCGGATAGATGAAGATGTCGGCCTCGCCCTCGCCGGCTGCGATGGTACCGTCGGCCGCCGCGGCCTGTTCCAGGGTCCGGCAGACGGTGGTGCCCAGGGCAACGACCCGGCCCCCCTCCCGCCTGCAGCCGTTGATCGCTTCGGCAGTGGCCGGGGAAATATGATACCGCTCCCGGTGCATCCGATGGTCCTCAAGCCGTTCGACCCGAATCGGCATGAACGTGCCGAGACCCACGTGCAGCGTCACGGGCACCACCCGGACTCCGCGGCCGGCGATCTCGTCCAGGAGCCCGGCGGTCATGTGGAGGCCGGCAGTGGGCGCGGCTACCGCCCCCCTGTTGCGGGCAAACACGGTCTGGTACCGGTCCCGGTCCGCCGCATCCGCCTCGCGCCTGATGTAGGGAGGAAGGGGCATGGCACCGTTGCGATCCAGCCACTCCTGAAACCCTTCACCGGGTCTGAAGGACACGAGCCAGGTTTCCCCTTCCCCGGGCTCGCGGACAATGGCGCGGACCCCTTCCGGGAGGAGCACCGTCACACCCGGCCGGGGCGGCTTTGAGGAGCGGATCAGGCAGTGCCAGGTCTCGTCGTCCCCCGGCCGGCGCCGCACGAGAAAAATCTCCGTCTTGCCGCCGCTTTCCTTGTGGCCGTGGAGCCGCGCCGGGATGACGCGCGTATCGTTGATCACCAACAGGTCGCCGGGCCGGAACAGGTCCGCAATGCCGTGGAACGGGATCTCCCCGATACGGCCGCCGTCCCGCTCCACGGTCATGAGCCGGGTGGCGTCCCGTTGGCTGAGGGGTTCCTGGGCAATAAGTTCCGGGGGGAGATGGTAATCGAACTCAGTAACGAGCATCGCTCCCCTGTCCATCGTCCATGTGCGTGAGCACCGCTTCCGGGAAATAGTAGGACAGAATCTCGCGGTAGCTGAATCCGTCCGCGGCCCGCTGCTTGGTCCCCCACTGACAGAGGCCGACCCCATGGCCGTAGCCCATGCCCGTGAACACGGCTTCGTCACCCCGCACCTTCACCAGGAAGTTGGTGCTTTTGATAACGGTGTAGCCGACGATCTTTCGGAACGTGACCGCCGGGACAGCGGTGCTCCCCCGGGACGACACCAGTACCAGTTCGGTGAGACGGCCGCTGTTGTTGCGCTTGCCTTCCCTGATATCTCTGAGCCCGGACACGGCGATGCCCGCCCCCCGGAAGAGCGATTCGAGCTTCTTCAGGGGCAGGGTCTGTTCCCAGCGGGTTGAGGGCATATCCGAGCAATAGGCGCAGTCAACGCTCTTGAGATAGGGAAGCTTGAAGCCCCAGACGTTTTCCGCCACCTCGGTCCGGCCGCCGCAGTTGGAATGGTAGAAGGCCTGGATCGGTTGCCCCCCCCAGGTGAGTATCTCTCCGGCGGTCTCGCGCACCCCGCGGGCGGCCCTGCTGTCTTCGATCTCGCACCCACCGTAGACCTGATCGAGGACCGTGGACTCCAGGTGATAGACGGCGCCGGCACGGGCCTTCTTCTGATAGACCGCATAGGTGCGGGCAACCACGGCCTGAGCTTTGACCGACTCCATGGGCCACTGGGACGATATCTCGCAATTGATGAGTCCCACCAGGTAATCTTCGAGGGGAAGCTCGTTTATGACGAGTATCCCCTTGTCCGCCGGGACCAGTTCTATGACGCCACGATACCGCTTGCCATTGACCGTCACGGTCGAAGGGGAGGCAACGGTCAGGCGTCGCAGAACCCTGCCGCCCACGGAAAGGGCGTCGCCGGCGCGACGGACGGGGGCAGGCAGCGCGAATCGCACCGGCTCTCCGCTCTGGTCCGTGGCAAGGAGTCCGTCGCCGTCGACGCGGACCTCGTCATCACCCTTGACGATGGCGACCCGCACGGTTTCCTGGCGGAACGGAGCGGTTCCGCCGCCGGCTGTCGCTGCGAAAAAGACAACGGCCAGAAGGACGAATAACGCTCTCACCACTGCTGCCCGCCTATGGTGCGCTCTGAGTTTGGTTTCACCGGCCGATGCATAAAAAGAGGGAGGGGATTGCCCCTCCGCCTGCGTGTGCTTTCCTGGATGGAATCCGGATTAATGGGAGTGCAAAAATCATTAGCCGACACTTGGCAAATGAATTGCTTTTAAATCCTGGCGCGAACAGTCAAATCCTTGCGCAGGTTCGTAATCATAGGGGGAGTCAGATGCCTTGTCAAGCGTTTCGGGGCCGCGGCAGCACAGGCCGCCGGCAGTGCCCGGCGGCACCGGGAACCGGCTCGCCGGACAATCAGACCGAAGCACTCGCAGGCCACCGGCGTCTGACAATTTGACAACAAGAAGCCGCCATATCACTTGACTTTGATGCCATTTTCTGCGATTTGACGAATAATCACCCCATAGTGGCACATGGATATCCCTTCATGAATTCTCTTCGAGTAAAAATTCTCGGCATGATAACCCTGATCGTCGTGGTGATCGTTGCGACGTTCGGATACCTGGAATATCGCAACCAGCAGCGTACCATCACCCGCATTTCGGCACGCAACGCCCAGATCCTCGCCACCACCATCCAGAACAGTATCGAAAACGTCATGATGAGCGGGCAATCAGACGAGGTGACCCGCATCCTGACGCGCCTCAAGGCGCACGAAGCCATCAACAGCCTCACCATCTTCGACGAAAACGGCCGCATCCTCAACTCCTCCGACAAGCGCGAGATCGGCGGCCAGGTGGATGTGCAGGAACTGGAAGCCTACCGCAAGGGAAACGCCATCCACCTGCACAACAGGGGAGATCACCAGCAGTTCCACAGCATCTCCCTCATTTACAACAGGCCGGCCTGCCAGGGATGCCATGACGCCGGCCAGGCCATTCTCGGCGCCCTCGAGATCGAGCTTCCCATCGACTACCTCCAGGCGGATCTGGCCAAGGGCAAGAGTTTTGCCCTGACTTCGACCCTGTTCATGGTCCTGCTGATCTTCGTCACCATATCGCTCTTTCTCCACGCCTACGTGAACCGCCCCCTGAAGACCATCATTGCGTCAATGCAACGGGTGGAGCACGGCGACTTCAATGTGCGGAGCGATATTTCCAGCAGCGACGACATGATGGCATTGTCCGACAACTTCAACATGATGGTGAACAAGCTCAAGTACTACATGGAAACAACCATCAGCCACGAGCGTGAACTGGCCCGGGCCCAGTCCAAGTTGTCCCACCACCACGAGATGCACATCATGAATCAGAAGCTGGAGGAGCAGCTCAGTGAGATCGAGAACCTGAACGTCAGCATGGAAGAGCGGATCGAGGAGATTGAGGAGGCGAACTACAAAATCGCAGACCTGGCCAGCGAACTGGAGGACAAGAACACCAATCTCGAGCAGGCCGTTGCGAGACTTTCGACTCTCTACAAGGTGGGTCTCGCCGTCAACTCGACCATGGAACCCGAGCGGCTCTTCAACCTGATCGTGAAGACCACGGTCGACACGCTCCACGCCCAGATCGGCTACATCATCCTCTACTCGCCCCGGGAGAGGAACCTGCAGGTGACGACGCTGCTGGGCCACACCATCCCGGAGGGCTCGTCGACGACGCTGCCCATGAAGCAGTCGAGCGTATCCACCTGGGTCATCGAAAACCGGCGGCCGCTCCTCATCACCGACATGGACGAATGGCCCCAGTTCGACCGGTACAGTTCCCTGGGATACGAGCGCAGGACCCTCGTCTGCGCCCCGCTCCAGGTCAAGGACGAAATCATCGGCACCATTACGGTGGTCAACAAGGGCGACAATTCCACCTACTCCATTGAAGAACTGGAGTTGCTCTCCACCATCGCCGCCCAGGCGAGCATCGCCATCAAGAACGCCCAACTCTACGACGAACAGCAGGCCACCTACCTTCACACCATCCAAGCCCTGGTTTCCGCCATCGAGGCGAGCGACAGCTATACCCGCGGCCACTCGGAGCGGGTGACCCGCTACTCCACGGAACTGGCGCGCAAGCTGCGGCTTCCAGCCGATCGCGTCAAGGTGATCGAGCGGGCCGCCATCCTGCACGACATCGGCAAGATCGGCATCGATCTGAGCCTGCTCCACAAGGAAGGCAAACTTTCGTCGGACGAGATCCGCGACCTTCAGCAGCATCCGGTGATCGGCATGAAGATTCTGGAGCCCATCGATTTTCTCCAGGATGTGCGCCAGTGCATCGGCCAGCACCACGAGCGGTACGACGGCCGCGGCTACCCGAACTGCCTCGGCCCGGAGGAGCAGTTGCTCGAATCCCGCATCCTCGCCGTGGCCGATGCCTTCGACGCCATGACCTCCGATCGTCCCTACCGCAAGGCCCTGCCGGTGGATCTGGCGGTGCAGGAATTGATCGACAACGTGGGCACTCAATTCGACCCCGAACTGGTGCCGGCCTTCGTCGAACTCCTGGAATCGGGCCTCCTGGGCATCACCTTCCAACGGGAAGAGCCGGGAACATCCTGCCCCGCCCGCGATCATCGGCGCGCCGAGCGCAAGGTGGTCGCCATCAGCGAATACGGCCACCGCACCAGCTGACCCCCCCCAAGCACCAGCCGACATTTGCCCACCGGCGGAGATCGTGGTATAACCACCACTGATTCATCGCATTCTGCGCCCATTTTATCCCGACAGGAATCGTCCGTGGCAAACCTGCTCGACATCAGGCAACTCTCGACCGTTTTCCATCTCGCCGAAGGGGACGTCCATGCCGTGAACGGCGTCGACATTTCCATTGCCGCCGGTGAAACCGTGGCACTGGTGGGGGAATCCGGCTGCGGGAAAAGTGTAACCGCGGCATCCATCCTGCGGTTGGTCCCGCCGCCCGGTGAAATAACCGGGGGCGAGATCCGATTTGAAGGGACAGACCTGCTGGCGGCAAGCGAGGCGGACATGCGCTCCATCCGCGGGAACCGCATCGGCATGATCTTCCAGGAACCCATGACGTCCCTGAACCCCGTATTCCGGATCGGCAGTCAAATTGCCGAAGGGCTCATCCTCCACCGCCGGCTCGGACGACGGGCGGCGCGCGAGGAGGCAGAGCGCCTGCTGGCCCAGGTGGGCATTCCCGAGCCGGCATCCCGGCTCGACGCCTATCCCCACCAGTTGTCGGGCGGCATGCGGCAACGCGTCATGATCGCCATGGCGCTGGCCTGCGGGCCGCGGCTCCTGATCGCTGACGAGCCGACTACCGCCCTGGACGTCACCATCCAGGCGCAGATCCTGGAGCTCCTCGACCGCCTCGGCGAAGAGCACCGCATGGCCCTTCTCCTCATTACCCACGACCTGGGGGTGGTTGCCGAGCGTGCTGACCGGACCATGGTGATGTATGCGGGACGGATCGTGGAGGAGGGGCCCACCGCCGACCTGGTGACCACCCCCCTGCATCCCTATACCGACGGGCTTCTGGCGTCGCTCCCCCAGCGCAGCGTTCCGGGCGAGCCGCTGCGTACGATTGCCGGGCAGGTACCGAGTCTGTTCGGCGGGCTCACCGGCTGCGGTTTCTGCAATCGCTGTCCCCGCAAGGTACGGGAGTGCGCCCAGGAAACGCCTCCCCTCATCGAACGTTCGCCGGGCCACCGGGTCCGGTGCTGGAACCCCCTATGACCGACCATCTCCTCAGCGCGGAGAACCTTTCCAAGACGTTTTCCGTCAATGCCGGCCCCTTTTCCCCCCGGCGAGAGCTGCGGGCCGTCTCGGACGTGACCTTCGACATCGCCCCCGGCGAGACCCTGGGCCTCGCCGGCGAGTCCGGGTGCGGCAAGTCAACGGTGGGCAAGCTTCTCATGGGGCTGATCCCTCCCGACGCCGGCACCATCCGCTTCAACGGCCGGGCCGTGGCCGAAATGGCGCGCGACGAGCGCCAGTCATTCCGCAAAGATGTGCAGATGATCTTCCAGGATCCGTTCTCCTCCCTGAATCCGCGCATGCGGGTGGGCGACATCGTGGGCGAGGCATTGGACATCCACGGCCTCGCTCCGCGCGGGGGACGCCGGGCCAGGACCCTGGAACTGCTGGATATGGTGGGGCTTCAGGCGGGCCATGCGGACCGCTATCCCCATGAATTCTCAGGCGGCCAGCGGCAGAGGGTCGGCATTGCCCGGGCCATTGCGGTCTCGCCCCGTATCATCGTGGCCGATGAACCGGTGTCCGCCCTGGACCTTTCCATCCAGGCCCAGATCATCAACCTCCTGCAGCAGCTGAAACGCGACCTGGGGCTCTCATATCTCTTCATTGCCCACGACCTGTCCGTGGTCAGACATCTGAGCGATCGGGTTGCGGTCATGTACCTGGGGAAAATCGTAGAGATCGGGACGCGGGATGCTGTGTTTTCGCGGTTTCAGCACCCATACACCGAGGCGCTCCTGTCGGCGGTCCCCCGTGTAATGGCTGGGCTCAGCCACAAACGAATCATCCTGGCAGGCGATCCGCCTTCACCGCTAACTCCGCCACAGGCCTGCACTTTCCACCCGAGATGTCCCTATGCAGAGGCAATTTGCCGCACTGATGCCCCCCCCCTGGAGGAGAAGGGACCCGGCCATTTTGCGGCATGCCACCTAAGTAAAAAACTGTTTGGTATACCGACACCTTTTTCTTGACAAGGCATGGTGAGAACCATATAACTATATGAAATATTCCCTAGGCCCCAATTATCCCGCCGATTCCGGAGGGTCAACGCTTCCGCGGGCAACAGGAAGGATTTTTCATGGAAATGGAAGAATTCGACAAGAGCAGAAATTTCACCGATGAAGCGGAAATCTTCAAGGTACTCGGCCACCCGGTCCGGCTCAAGATCGTGGCAGGGCTCTGCACGAGGGAATGCAACGTAAAGCATATCTGGGAGTGCCTCGGCCTTCCCCAGGCAACCGTTTCCCAGCATCTGGCCCTGCTCAAGAACAAGGGCATCATCGAAGGCAAGCGCGACGGCGTCGAGGTCCACTACACGGTGGTCCACCCCTTGGCAAAAAAGCTCATCGACGTGCTCGGCTAGTCTTTCCACCCCTTACTGACGTCACACCGAATCCCCTCCAGGCGAGGGGATTTTTTTTGGAGCGCGCATGAACGGAACGAACAGGACACGGATCATCCTCAACCGCGGCGAGGAGCGCCGGATCAGGGGCGGACACCCCTGGGTCTTCAGCAACGAGATCCGGGAGATCCAGGGGGAGCGGCTTCCGGGCATCACCGCCGACATCTTCGACGCCGGCGGCGGCTTTCTGGGAACGGGGTACTACAATCCCCGGTCACTGATCGCGGCGCGCCTCCTCACGAGGGAGCGGGCCGACATCGACAGCCGGGGCTTCTTCCTGGAGCGGATCGGCCGAGCGCTGGCACTGCGTCGGCAGCTCTACCCGGGCATGGAGACCTTTCGCCTGGTGCACGGTGAAGGGGATTTCCTGCCGGGACTCGTGATCGACAAGTACGGCGACTGGCTGTCCGTCCAGCTTCTGACTGCCGGGATGGAAGCCCGGCGGGAGATGATCGTGGCGGCACTGGCGGAACTCTTGGCCCCCCAGGGTATCGTTGCCCGCAACGATGTGGCGGTGCGATCGCTGGAAGGACTCGCCGAAACGGTGGAGGTGCTGGCGGGCGAAACACCCGGCGAACTGGAGATCGATGAGCATGGCCTCCGGTTCAGGGTGGATATCATGGGTGGGCAAAAGACCGGACACTTCCTGGATCAGAAGGAGAATCATCTCCTCCTGAAGGGGATCAGCGAAGGGAAGCGGGTACTCGACTGCTTTTCCTATTCGGGCAGCTGGGGGGTCCACGCCGCGGCCTTCGGTGCAGCGGAAACACTGTGCCTGGATGTTTCGGAGCGGGCGGCCGCCCTGGTCATGGCCAATGCCCGGCTCAACGGCCTGGGAGACAGGGTGCGGGCCGAGGTCTGCGATGCATTCGAACGCCTGGCGAGCCTGCGTCACGAGGGGCGGCGCTTCGGCGTGGTGGTCCTTGATCCGCCGGCCTTCGTGAAGAGCAAAAAGGCCCTGAAGGAGGCGGAAAAGGGCTACCTGACAGTCAACCGGCGGGGAATGGAGTTGCTTGAGGAGGGAGGATACCTCATCACCTGCTCCTGCTCCTACCATATGGGAAGGGAGCCGCTCAGGGAGCTTCTGGCCCAGGCGGCCCGTCAGGCCGGCCGGCAAATGAGGGTGGTGGGCGTCCGGTCCCAGGCGCCGGACCACCCGGTGCTGCTGGCCGTGCCGGAAACCGAATACCTCAAGTGCTTCATTCTTCAGGCGGTCTGATCTCCGGTCGGGGGGCATCGCCGCGTGCGGCCCCCCGTTCCCGGCTCTTCACGCCTTCAGCTAACGCTTCCCCACCCCATAGACCACCGTGTAGGTGGCTGGAATTCCATCGGCACCGCCGAAGCGTTCGGCATACGTCCGCATCATCGTTTCCATGACCCGCCGCCCCGAAAGGCCCCGCCCGGTAACCGGCGAGGCGTTGCCGGCGCCGATCCGCTTCACGGAGCGGAGAAAGGCCGGTACGTCCGGGTGGTGTTCCACCTCGTCCTCATCGAAAACTTCAATCGACCTGAATCCCGCCCGCGCCAGCGCCGCCCGCACCTCGTCCCGCGTAAAGAACCGGTGGGTCCGGTCCCGCCCTCCGCGCGGCACCGCATGGAGGGCGGCCCGGTAGGATGCCTTGAGCTCCCTGAAGGTACCGTCGCCAAACAGGGCAAAGGCGAACAGCCCCTCATCGGCCAGAACCCTGCGGGCCTCCGCAAAGGCCCGGTCGAGGGTGGTGAGCCACTGGAAGGTGGAAGTGGAGACTACCAAGTCGAAAACACCGTCGCGAAGGGGAAGATGTTCCGCATCGGCCACGGCGATCAGGCGCTCCGGGGTCCAGCCCAGGTTGTCGCGGGCCTGCCGGGCCATGCCGTGGGCCAGATCCACGCAGGCTATGGCAGCCGACGGGTAGCGGTCGAGAAGGCGCAGAGCCAGGGCACCGGTGCCGGCCCCCACGTCGAGAATCCGGGCCGGCTCGACCCCCTCGGCGAAGAGGAGGGAAAGCATCCGCTCCATGACCCGCTTCTGCACGGCGGCGTAGGCATCATAGTCGGCGGCCCCTTGGTGAAAGGCGTTGCGGACCTTGCGGCGATCAATCATCTCCGGCCACCTCGCGCAGAAAGCGTGTCACCTCGCTGTTGAACTCCCTGGGGCGGGAAAGGAAGGGGGCATGGCCGGTTCCGGCGAACAACAGGAACCGGCCAAGGGGAAGGTGATCCGCCAGATGGGCGCCGGCCTCGGGGGGGCAGATGGCGTCCCGGTCGCCGTGAATGACCAGGGCGGGCACGCGGATTTTCTCCAGGAGGTGACGCTGGTCGCTTCCCGCCAGGGTGACGAGGGCGGCCTGGGCGGCCGTGGCTGCGGGCCGGCGACACGATGCGGCGATCTCCTGCCCGATGAGCCGTTCGGATTCACCAGAGAGCTCCCCCTCTGAGAACATGCTGTGGAAAAAGCCGTCGAGCGCGGCGTCGAACGAGCGCCGCAGGCGCAGCCCAAGCCCCCGGCATTCGGTGGCAGGGAGACCGTGGAGCCATTCCTCCGTTGCCGAGAACCGGGGAGTCGCCCCCACGAGCACAAGTGCGGCCAGGCGGTTTCCCAGCAGTGGTGCCGCCTCCAGGGCCGCCTGGGCACCGAGGGACCAGCCGACGATCGCGGCCCGCTCCAGGCCAAGCCCGTCAAACAGCGCCACGAGATCTGTCGCGAAATCTGCGAGACCGTACCCGTCAGCCGGCGCCGTGGACCGGCCGTGACCCCTGAGATCCACGACGATGAGCCGGAACGAGGATGCCAGCGGCCGCTGGAAGGCCCAGATGCCCCCTTCCATGGCCCAGCCGTGGACGAGCACCAGGGGGAAGCCGTCCCCCTGGTCGTCATAATGGATCGTCAGGTTGTGGTCTGTTTGAAGAAACGGCATGTCACTCCGGCTCACACAATGCCCAGTTCTTTGCCGATCCGCGCCATGGCGGCCACGGCGCGCTCCAGGTCGGACTCGTCGTGGGTCGCCATGACAGTACAGCGGAGACGGCAGGTACCGGCCGGCACCGTGGGGGGGCGAATGCCCTGGACGTAGAATCCCTCCTCAAGGAGCCGCCGGGTAAAGGTCATGGCCGGTTCGGCCTCGCCCACGAAGGCAGGAATGATCTGGGTTTCGCTCCCCATGGTGTCGAAGCCGGCCCCCTGGAGCGCGTCCCGGAACAGAGCGGTGGAGCGGGCCAGGCGGCGACGCAGCGCTTCTCCTTCGGGGGAGTCAACCAGGTCCAGGGCGGCCCGGGCCGCTGCCAGGACCGCCGGGGGGAGCGACGTGGAGAAGATGAAGCTGCGGGCCCGGTTTACGAGCAGTTCCACCACCTCGGCGGAGGCGGCGACATAGGCGCCGAAGCCGCCAAGGGCTTTGCCGAGGGTCCCCATCTGGAGATCGATGTCGGCCGCCACCCCGAACTGTTCGGCGCTCCCCCGCCCGCTCTCTCCCAGCACCCCGGTGCCGTGGGCGTCGTCCACCATGAGCAGCGCGCCGTACTGCCGCTTGAGGGCCACCAGGGCGGGGAGCGGGGCCAGGTCGCCGTCCATACTGAAGACGCCGTCGGTGACGATGAGCATGCGACCGGCGCCCCGGTGCTCGGCCAGGAGGCGCTCCAGGGCGTTCATGTCGTTGTGGGGGTAGCGGACGAACCTAGCACGGGAGAGCAGACAGCCGTCCACGATGCTTGCATGGTTGAGCCGGTCCGAGAACACCGCGTCGCCCCGGCCGACCAGGGCAGGGATGATGCCGCTGTTGGCCGCGTACCCCGAGTTGAAGACCAGGGCCGCCTCGGTCCCCTTGAACCGGGCAAGTCGTTCCTCCAGGGCTGCGTGGAGTTCCATGGTGCCGGAGACGAGCCGCGAGGCGCCGCTGCCCGTGCCGTAGCACTCAACGGCCTCCACGGCCGCCCGTTTGAGGGCGGGGTGGTCGGCCAGCCCCAGGTAGTTGTTGGAGCAGAGGAGCACCACCTCCCTCCCCTCCGCCACAACCCGGCTCCCCTGGCTCCCCGCCACGGTCCGCAGGCTCCGGTAAAGGCCCTGTTCCCTGAGTTGCTGCAGTTCCCCGGCAATGCTTCGAGTCACGCTCTCCTCCCGGCAATTTTCCCAGGAGTCAATCTTTAGCATAGTGTCACCCAAATCGTCAACCAAGCCGAGAACAGAGGTTGACAACGGTCATGACTTTACTCCCCGAATCCCCCCGTGCTATAAAAAATGTAGCCAATCCGTTATTTCCCGGTCAGGAGCCACGGTGAATCGCACGCCCCATTCCCGCCGTTTCGTCATCCCCGACATCCATGGATGTGCCCTGACCCTTGACCGGCTGCTGTCCCGGGTCCTGGGCCTGACGGGCCGGGATGACCTCTACCTGCTGGGGGATTACATCGACCGGGGCCCCCGGAGCCGCGAGGTCATGGACCTGCTCATCTCCCTGTCGCTCAAGGGCTGCCGGATTCACATGCTGCGGGGCAATCACGAGGAAATGTTCCTAAACAGCTGCCGGGACCGGAATGCCTTCAGGCTCTGGACCCTGAACGGCGGTCTCGCAACCCTCGAAAGCTTCGGCGTTGAGGACGCCTGCGAGGTGCCTGCCCACTATCGCCGCTTCATGGAGCAGATGCCGTGCTACCTGGTGCTGCCGGACTTCGTGCTGGTCCACGCAAGCCTCGACTTCTCGCTCCCCGACCCGTTCGCCAACCGGGAGGCGATGCTCTGGAGCCGCTCCCTGGAAGTGCGCAGGGAACGGCTCGGCGGGCGCCGGGTCATCGGCGGCCACACCCCAATGACCCGGCAGGAGATCGAACGGGGGCTGGCCACGGACCGGATCGCCCTCGACAACGGCTGCGTCTACCCGGAGCGGCCGGGGATGGGGTCCCTGACAGCCCTGGAACTCGACACCATGACACTCCATTTCCAGGAGAACATCGACCGATGAAACACTTCCGCAAGGAACTCTGGTTTGAAACGCGCCAGCGCCGCCAGTTCATCAACATTACCCCGACGGTGCGGGAATGCCTGCGGGAAAGCGGCATCCGCGAGGGGCTGCTCCTCTGCAATGCCATGCATATCACGGCAAGCGTCTTCATCAACGACGACGAGTCGGGGCTGCACCACGACTTAGAGGTCTGGCTGGAGGGGCTTGCTCCCGAAAAGCCCTATGATCGTTACCGTCACAACGGTTACGAGGACAACGCCGACGCCCACCTGAAGCGGACGGTCATGGGCCGGGAGGTCGTAGTTGCGGTCACGGCCGGGGAACTGGACCTGGGGCCGTGGGAGCAGATCTTTTACGGAGAGTTCGACGGCAAGCGCCGCAAGCGTGTTCTGGTAAAAATTATCGGTGAGTGACCCTGCGTCGGCCAAAAGATTGCATGTTTCTCATTTTGTCCAATCCCACTGACCACCAGTCCAAGGAGCAGCGCCCGGGTGAACACCCTGACGGCAAAAAATTTCACCATCTTCGTGATTCCCGCTGTGCTTCTGGCGGCAACCTTCTGGTTCATGCCCCGGGTGCCGGAGCTGCCCCCGGCACGACTTGAGCTGCTCCCCCATCTCCCCTACCCGGCGATTGCCCTCGGCGCCATTCTCTCCATCCACTTCCACCGGGGACGGGCACTGTTCGTCTTTTTATTGCTGGCCGTCTCGCACTGGAGCTTTCAGGGGAATGCGACGGAACTCCCCAGGGGAATCGAGGCCACGGTGCTCTACCAGTCCGTCACCCTGCTCGTGCCCCTCAACATCGCTCTGCTCTCGCTCATGCGGGAACGCGGGATCGTTACGGTAGCGGGGCGAATCCGCTTCGCATTCCTGGGGCTCCAGGCACTGCTCGTCTGGTGGGCCATGACACCGGGGCACGTGGCGGTCCAGCAGCTGCTGGCGGGTCATTTGAGCGCTGCCGGCATGGTTGCCGGGTCTCCTCTCCCTCCTCCGGCCATCCCGGCAATCGTCCTTTCGGGGTTGCTGGTGGCGGCGCGGGCAGGCCTGAAGCAATCTCCCGTGGACAGCGCGTTCCTGGGGGCGCTGATGGCCTTTGCCGTGGCGGGCAACGGCATTGACCATCCCCATGTCACCCCTGTCTTTATGACAGCCGCGGCGGTCATCCTCTCACTCGGCGTGCTCAAGGATTCCTACAACATGGCGTTCCGGGACGAGCTGACGGGGCTCCCGTCGCGCCGGGCGCTCAGCGAACAGCTTACCTGGCTGGGCCGGCGCTACAGCGTTGCCATGGTCGATGTCGACCACTTCAAAAAGTTCAATGACACTTACGGACACGACGTGGGAGATCAGGTGCTCCGGCTGGTGGCGGCAAAACTGCGCGGCGTGGGAGGCGGGGGCAAGGCCTACCGCTATGGCGGCGAAGAGTTTACCATCCTCTTCCCCCATCGGTCGCGGGAAGAGGTCCTCGGCCGCCTGGAAGAACTGCGACGGGCCATCGCCGATTACCGGATGCGCCTGCGCTCTTCGGACCGGCCCGCCTCCAGCAGGGAGGGAAAGAGACAACGCTCCGGCACGCCCCAGGGGCGCGACTGCGTCTCGGTAACCATCAGCATCGGCGTGGCTGAGAGCAGCAGCGAACTACGCCGTCCCGCCGATGTCATCAAGGCGGCCGACGACGCCCTCTACCGCGCCAAGGGACGCGGCCGCAACCAGGTGAGCACCTGATCCGGCAGCAGCCCCCGCTCTCCGCCTGCACCTGTCCCCCTGCGATTGCATTCTTCCGCCCGGCCGCTATACTTTTTCCTTGTCACCCCACACTATCACCCGGCAACGGCAAGGAGGCACTCCATGAAAAACGGATTCATAGCGGCGTTTACCCTGGCGGCATTTACCATCACTTCGCTTACCGGGTGCGTGACGGTTTCCGAAGAGCACAAGGGAGCGGCAAAGGGAGCCGGCTACGGAGCAGCGGCGGGCGCCATTGCAGGAGCGGTGCTTGCCGGCGAGGGATCACGCACCAAGGGGGCTGTCCTCGGCGGCTTAGCTGGCGCACTCATCGGGGGACTCATCGGCAACTACACCATCGACCGAAAGTCAACCGCAGAGCAGACTGCGGCCCGGTACAACTACCAGCCCGCCTCGGGCACCATGGTGCGGATAGAGAATATCACCACTACGCCCACGAGCGTCAATGCCGGCGAAAAAGTGGAAATCCAGACCACCTACGCCCTGCTGACCCCTTCCGCCACGGCCCAGACCAACGTGACCGAATCGGTTGAGATCCGCTACGGCGGCGATCTCGTCGGCAACCCCGAAGCCACCGTCGCCCACACGGGAGGCACTTACACCTCCACCATCCCGATCATCCTGCCGGCGGATGCCAAAAAGGGAAGCTACAAGGTGATCGCCACCGTCAAGACCGACTCGGGGAAAGACACGCGCGAGACGTCCTTTACGGTGCGCTAAGGCTCCCCCAACAGCATCCACGCAAAAAAGCGGGACCCGGCAGCAAACGGCGCCGGATCCCGCTTTTTTCTTCCGTCACGCGACTGACCGTCAGTCGCCGTATTCGCGTCCCCAGGTATCCCTGAAGGTGATGTGATGCAGGTCATTCTGGGCCTTAACATCCTCAAGGATCGTCTGGGCTTCATCATAGGTGAAGCCGACGCTCGGACGAACGCCCATCCAGTGGGTGGTATCGCCCGACGGATTGTCCAGGGGACGCGGCAGGGGGGGGCCGGGCTTATAGCGACCGTTCAGGAAAAGGGCCGCCTCGTACTGCCGATGGCGCTTCACCATCCGCACATCCACCAGGAACCCGTTTTTGGTTTCTTTGGACAGGATCGACTCATGGACGTCCATATCGCTGGGCACATCGAAAAACTCAGGCATTGCTTCCCCCGATAGCGTGGTAGTGGGTCAGGTTTTCTTACTGTCTCATATCGGCAGGTTGCCCTGTTTTCTTGAGCAGAAACTCACTCATGGCGGCATCGACGTTGCGGATGTGCGTCTTGAGCCAGTCAATGAGCACCTGATTCACTCTCAGCACTAAATCCCGGGTTGCTCCCGACTCCCTCAGCTCGGCCTTCAATCGCTCAAGGTTGGTACGAAAAATGACATGCTCGGCCCGATGCTTATCGTAATCGGGGTATCCCCCCTGCCGCTGGAGACGCTCCTCGGTGTCGAAGTGGGTAGTGACGTAGTCGTCGAGGAACACGATCATCTCCATGACCTCGTCCAGTTCGCGCCCAACCATACAGGCGTCGAGAAGCTTTTCCAACTGGGCGAAGAGCGCCCGGTGCTGGGTGTCAATTTCCCAGATGCCCACTGTCAAATCATCGGTCCACATGGCCCCTCCTTCTGAAAAAATGGCTCGCACCATGTCGTTCGAAGCAAAAGCGGGGCCATTATCCCGATTGTATTATCGTTTCTGGAACATTACGAAGCCGGCCGCCGGCACCGTAAGCTCTACGGCCCGAATGGCGGGACCGGCATCCCGCACCGTCATCCTTCGGCGGACCTGGCCCGGCTCGGTCGAGTAGCGGCAGGAGAAAACGTCACCCGGCCGATGAAGGGAGCCGTCCACGAGCACCAGTGCGGTGCGCGGATGGTCAGGGTCGGTGTTGATTGCGAGAACTATCTCCTCGGTGTCGAAGATCCGCGACCAGGCCACCACGGAGCGGATCTCACCACCGATGGCGTAGGGAAGCCCGAAGTTCACACCGTCGCCGGAGATCTCCCGCAGATACTGGCGCCCCCGGCGCAGGGCGATGATGTCCCGGCGCAAGGCGAGGACCTTGGCACACTCCCGGTAGACCGGGTTATCCTCGTCGAAGAAGTGGACCCCGCGGCTGCGGAAGGCGCCGAAGGGGCCGCCGAACATGCATTCGCGCAGGTAGCGGTCGTCCCCTCCTTCACCGTCGAAGGCCTGCTCGGTACCGTAGTAGATGCAGGGGATGCCGAGGGTGGTGGCATTGAGCGCCAGGGCATTCAGCACCAGCCTGCGCCACGAGGGGTCGCCGGCGCAGAACCGCTCTTTCTTGGCGCCGCGGCAGACCTGGTCGTGGTCGTCGATGACCGTCACCACCTTGTCGCGGAACCAGATGTGGGACTCCTTGCGCACCAGCAGGGAGTTGCGGAAAAGGTCGAAGTAGTCGGCCGGATTGGCCTTTCCCTTCACCAGATCCTCCAGGCGCAGCGGAATGTCGTCCACCACCAGCGCGGCATTGAGGCCGGTGGTTTCCAGGGTGTCGAAGGCGTTTACCCGGCCGCCGGTGATCTCGCCGATGAGATAGAAATTCTCCTTGCCGATCCTCTGGGCGAATTCGTGGATGGTGGAGGCGAAAAAACGGGTGGCGCCGGGCCCCATATGCTTCACGGTGTCTATCCGGTAGCCGTCCAGGTCGGCGTAGGCGATCCAGTACTTGTACACCTCGCAGAGCGCCAGGAGCGCCGGGGACGGACTGAACGTATCCACGTCCCCGTCTCCCAGGTGGATGTCCTTAAGGTCGAAGAAATCGCCATCCAGGTATTCATGATACCGGTCCCAGTCCCGGATGTATCCCTTGCGCGTGAAGCACTCCGGCGCCTGCAGCTCCCGGGGCCAGACCGCGCCGTCGGGCCAGGCTTCGGCGGGGGCCGGTGAACCGACGGGGCCGAAGGGGAGCGACGGAGTGCCGTCGGCCGTGCGGAATCCCGTCACGGGGTAGCTGGTGCCGCCGTCGTAGGGGGTGTATCCCCGATCGTAGGCGAACACATTGCCCGCATGATTGAGGATGATGTCAAGGATAACGTAAATGCCGTTGGCGTGGGCCACGCGGACCAGTTCCCGCAGGTCGTCGCGGGTGCCGAAGTGAGGGTCCACGTCCAGGAAGTTCTGGATACCGTAACCGTGGTAGGTGGGGACAAATGAGCACTGCTTGAACAGGGGGCTGACCCAGACCGCGGTCACTCCCAGTCGCCGGAGATACCCCATCTTGCCCATGAGGCCCTTCAGGTTCCCGCCGCACCAGCGGGTACCGGCCTCACGCCAGGCCGCCGCCTCGGGCTCGGTGGCGATGGCGTTGCCCGCATCGGCCGGGCGGTACGGCGGGGTGGCGCCCCGGTTCGTGCGCCGTCCCCGGTTGTCCCGGTAGCCCGTCTCGTTGCCGTCGGAAAAGCGGTCGAGCAGCAGGAAGTAGAGCACCTCGTCCTCCCAGGCTGACGGGGAAGGGTGAAAGGTGCGATTGCAGAGGCGTTCCAGATCCAGGTCCCTGATCGATTGCGGTGCCGTCATGGCGTGATCCTCCTTGTTCCGCTGAAAGAGAAAAGCCCTCTCCCGACAAGGGGAGAGGGCCTGAAACAGCCGGTGAATCGAACGCTAGCTGATCTTCAGCACGATCTTCCCGAAGTGCTTGTCTTCCTCCATCATCCGGTGGGCTTCAACCACCTGGTCCATGGGGAAGACCTTCTCGATGATCGGCACGATGGTACGGTCGGCGAACTTCGGCAGCGCCGTCCCGGTGAACTCGGCCACGATCTCCCCCTTGTCCTTAACGGGGCGGGAGCGGAGCACGGAGCCGATGATCTGTTGCCGCTTCACCATCATCAGGGCCAGGTTGAGCTCAGCCTTGATGCCGCTGATGACGCCGATGATGACGAGCCGTCCGGCGTAGGCCAGTGAATTCATGTTGGGGGCCAGGTACTTGGCGCCCACGTGATCGAGGATCACGTCGACCCCCTTCTTGTTGGTGAACTCCTTCACCGCCTCGGAGAAATCGGGAGTCTGGGTGAAGTCGACGACCAGATCGGCCCCCAGGGCCTTGACCCGGTCGATCTTTGACGGATGGGCGGTGACGACGATCTTCGTGTTGGGAACCAGGGCCTTGCAGAGCTGGATGCCGGCAGTGTTCACCCCGCCGCCGCCGCCGTGGAGGATGACGCTGTTGTTGTCCTTGAGCCCGCCGATCATGAAGACGTTCAGGAATGCCGTAATGTAGGACTCGCAGACGCAGGCCGCCTCTTCGAAGCTCATGCTTTCGGGAATCCGCATGAGGTGGCTCGCGTAGGCCACCGCGTACTCCGCATAGCCGCCCCCTCCGACCAGGGACATGACCCGGTCGCCCACCTGCCAGCCGGTGACGCCCGGACCCAGTTCCTCGATGGTGCCCGAAACTTCCAGGCCGAGGATTTCCGAATCACCCGGCGGAGGCGGATACTTTCCCTCCCGCTGAACGAGGTCGGGACGATTGACGGAGGTTGCCACCACTTTGACGAGCACCTGCCCTTCCGCCGGTTTCGGCCTCTCCGCCTCCCCTACCTTGAGAACATCAAGCCCGCCGAAGCCGTCGAGCAGTACTGCTTTCATAGCTGTTCCTCCTTGAGTGGAAAAGTCACGGAATCAATCCCGACACTCTAGCCAACAAACAGCGTTCTGTAAACACAAAATCCAGAGAAAAGCCCGTGTCCGCCGCTTTCCCGTCAGAAGAGATATGCCGCCAGGAAAAACACCACCATGGCCAGGGCCAGCACGACCTTCAGCACCGTTCCGATCACGAATCCCTGCCAGGCCCCGATACCGGCACGGCCGGCACGACCCAGGTCGCCCCGGGCCAGCAACTCACCCAGGGACGCCCCCAGAAACGGGCCGGCCACAAGCCCCGGCAGGCCGAAAAAAACTCCGACCACGGCACCGATGGAGGCGCCAATCACGGCGTGGCGGCTGGCACCGTACCGCCGGGCGCCCTTGCCGCTCGCGTAGGGGTCAATGGCGAACGACCCAGCAGTGAAGAGCCCCAGGACCAGAAGCGGCAGCCACCCGACCCGGCTGAAGCCGTCGATCCAGGCGGCAAGGACCAGTCCGCCGAAAACAAGGGGAATGCCCGGCAGTGCCGGCAGGAGCGTTCCGGCAATACCGATCAGAACGAGGACAACGGCGAGAAGCCAGAGGGCGGTGGTCACGGCCCGCTACCCCCTGCGGCAGAGGACCGGCACCGCGGCAAGTGCCTTGCCCCGCTTGGCGGGATCATCGGGGAGCCGCACCCTGTCCATCATGAACCCAACGGTTTCCACGAAGGCGAAGGCATCACGCACCACCCCGGCACTGTCGGCCTCCCCGGAGGGAGGATGCTCGGGGACATAGACCAGGGTCTTGCGGTCGGCGGTCAGGCTCCAGGCCACGTAGACCCGGACGGCTTCCCGCCGTTTCAGGACGCAGATGTACGCGCCGCAGGTCTGGGGCACATGTCCCGGCGGCGACACATTCACGTAGTTGAGGGGCTGGTGGAGTTCCACCACATCGGTGGGATCGTAGTATTCAACGCAGGACAGGGACGGATCGAGGCGGAAGGCCCCGCCGCCGGACGAGCCGGAATCCGACCCATCCCTGAATGAAAAGTCGTCTGATATGTTGTCTTCACCGGCAAGCAGCTCGTCGACCGTGGCAGCCACGCCGGCACTCCAACCGGATTCGGAAAGCACGGCGGACGCCCGGTCCGCCCCGGCGTCGGAGGGGACGGACGGAGGCGAAACCGGCAGCTGCGGCAACTCCGCCGGTCGGGGCGCAGTCTCGCGACGGACGGGACGAACCGGTTCCCGCGCCGCGCCAAGACGTTCCACCTCTGCCTGCAGCGCGGCGATTCTCCCGGCGGCCGTCTGCTCGGCCAGCGCCTTGGCGGCTGCAAGCCGTTCCAGTTCGGCACGGAGCGCTGCCGTTTCCGCCCCTGCTGCCGCCAGCGCCTCTTCGGCGCCCCCCTCGCCCGTGCGGAGTACCAGGCGGCGAACCGCGTCCCGCTCGGCCGCAACCACCGCATCTTCGGCGACCAGCGCAGCCAGCCGCGCCACAGCATCTTTCCGTTCCGCTTCCCGCTCACGGGCCTGCTGCCGGAGCGATTCCTCCAGCGATTCGATATCTCGGGCGGCAACGGCGCCGGCGGCTTCGCGTTCCTCTTCCCCGCGCCGGACCGCCTGTTCCAGCTCCCGGACCCGCTCGGACCCGAGCCGCTCAGCCTCTTCCTTCTCCCGTGCCATGCGGGCGATGTCGCGCGCCAGGGTCTCCTGCCGCTCTTCGGAAGCCTTTCTGACCTCTTCCCATTCGGCCGACAAACGCGCCAACCGGTCGCGAAGCTCGGATTCGGCGCTCTCGGCCGAGGACTCGGCCCGTTCCCGTTCCGCCGTCAACCGGCTGAGCTCCGCGGTGAGTTCCGCCACCTCGGTCGACTCGCCGGAACCGAGTCGCGCCAGCTCCGCGCCGAGTTGATCGATGTCCGCCTTCAGGCGAGCCACCTCGGCATCATGGGCGGCGGTCCGTTTGGCCAGCTCCCGTTCGTCTTCCGCCTTTCGGCGCTCCAGTTGCGCGATCTCGGCTTCGAGTGACTTTTCCTTCCCGGCAAGGGCCCGCCGGATTTCCTCACGTTCGCGGCCAAGTTCGGCAATGCGGGCGTTGAGTTCCTCCAGCCGGGCGTTCCCCTCGCGCTCCAAGGCTGTGTTTTCAGCCTCCATTCGGCGCGCCTCGGCCTCTAGAGTCTTCGTATCGACGGCAGGTGTTTTTTTCGGCATGGGCTCTGCGGGTTGAGGCGAGGGGGGAGAAGGAGCCCGCGGGGGCTCCGGAGCGGGCTTGGCTTCTTTCTCCTGGCGCTTGGCGGCGGGACGCTTTGCCGCCGGATCCACGACCCCGGTCATGGGAGGCGCCGCGGGGCGGCGAATCACCCGGACTTCCCGGATGACCACCTCGCGCATGGCTTTACTGTAGCGGAGGTTGACCTCCTGCATGGCAAAGCCGAGGGATTCGGCAAAGGCAATGGCTTCAGCCACGAGGACATCGTGTGACTCCCCGTCGGCCGGCTCGCGGTCGGAGCGATACAAGGCGACACAGCGGCGGTCCGTCTGCTCGAGGGCCACGTGGACCCGGGCACGCTCACCCTCACGGATGGCGCAGACAAAGGCCTGGCATGGAGAAGGAGGTCTATCGCCGCATGCGACGGTGACCGGCTCCACCGAGCGGTGAATCTCCATGACGTCTGACTCGTCGGCTTCTATGACGGTTCGTGCAGGATCGGGAACAAACATGAGCTACACTCTACCCCATTTTGGGCGGAAGGCAAACCGGATCCCCCGTGCGGGAAACAATGACACATTGACGGTCAAACGACGCCGGGCCGCGCACTGATCAACAGTGGAGCGGCCCGGGGCGACTGGGAGGATCATGGCCGGGACGGCTTACCGGTCAGGGGATTTCGACCGTCAGGAGGTCGCCGGGCCCGACCTTGAGCTTCTTTTCGATGGCCCTGCAGAGGATGATTTTGCCGTCATAGGCCGCATCGTTCTCATTCACCACCATGAAGGGGAAGATCGCCGAGATGCCGCTGACGGTGCTGGTGAGCTTAAGCTTCTTGACCGCGCCCGTTTTATAGAAGTTGCTGATCTGCTGGGCTGTGGTCTGAGTGAGAGCTCCCATGCCCAACTGCTCGAAGGAGCTCCCCACCGTGGAGTCGGCAATGTGGCAGGCCGGCAGGGTCAGAACGCCGTCGACGGCCTTGGCCGCGGATGCCTGCACGGGCGCCGGTCCTGCGAAGACCTGACCGGCTGCGGCAATGAGTGCGTCAAGCTTTCCCTTGGCCACATTCAGGGAGATGTTGAGCACCTGGAGGTTGATGGCCTTGGTACAGAGCAGGAGCAGAAATGCCTCGCTCAGGGGCTTGACGACGATACGCCCGTCATTGTACCGGAAGTCGAGCAGATCGAAGGAGCCGGCTGCGGCCCGGACGCCGCTGTTACGGTCCGCAACTGCTGCGGATGCCTGCCTGACAATGGACTCATCGAACAGCGGGGGAAAGGCGTGAACCATGAGTTCCCCGCCGCCGCTGCAGACAAAGCTGCCGACAACCCCCGGAACCGCATTCAGCTGAGTAAGAATCTCTCGCATATCCTCTCCCATCCGTCAGACTCCGCCGATCTGTCGGCAGTGCGCTACTTGCGGCCGGCAAACGTTGAGCGGATCTCGTTTTCCACATGGGCCAGGGAGCTGTCGCCGCGAACCGCGATGGAGACGTAGTGATTTTTTGCTTCGAACAGAAGAATCTGCTTGCCGCGGGCATGGACCGCAGCCGACTTTACCTCGTCCAGACCAAACAGCTCTCCCAGACGCGAGCCGATGCCCGCAAGGCCCATCCCTTTGGCGGAGAGTACTTCGGCCTCGAAACTGTCATCCTCCAGGGGGGTTCCGTCCTTTTTCATCAAGACCGCATAGGAAACACCCGCTATTTTAACAATGCGTTCCGCGACAGCGCTCATACGGTTTTGCACGGCAGCCGGAGCCGCCGCCTCCTCTCGACGTGTCCCTTCATCGGCGCGCACTGCGGCCTGCTCCTCGTCAATCAGGCGGTGGGCCTCCAAAAGCAGGAAGCTGATGCTCTGCTGGATGGTGCGGCTCGTGGTGGTCACCTTCGGCTGGATGTTGAACCGCCCTCCCGGCCAGCGGATGATCTCGTAGAGAGCCATCTCCCCCATCAATTTTCCCTGCTCGGCATGAATGATGTCACCGTCACGGAAGAAGATCATCCCCTGCCGTTCCCGATATTCCACGGCAATACAGCCGGAAAACCGGTTCTGCCCCTTGAGCTGGATGACATCCGTCAGGGGGAGACCAGCGACGGACCCTTCAAAACCACTCGGATTTTCCCGTTGCAGAGCTTCAGCCATCATCTCTCCCCCCTTTCCGGCCCATCGAACCTGAACTGTTAAAGCATTTTTCATGCCCGTCTTTTCACGTTACAACACTCAAGGCCGCAAAACACACGGTTCGGGCTTTCGCCGGACATGAAAGGATGTTTATACTTAGTGGATCGTGTCAATTCCAGGTCACACACAACGTCATATGACTGCGTGTGATAGCTCAGAGCACCGGCAGGATATCACGTGAACAGGGGGACCCGTACCGTGGCAGGCGGCGTCAACGGACGATTGTCGGATGGCAGAGGATGCAGTCGCGTACCGCCCGGATCGGGATGTTAAGTTCCGGATCGATGGTGTACACGTGGCACGAAGTACAGTCCACGAGTTCCGGAATGCCGTCACCGGTGATGTCGCGAAAAGTAAATACCAGCTTGTGGTGGATTTCGGGCAGGGGGCGGTCCGGAAACTCCGTCTGCGGAGCATGGCACCGCAGGCACGCATCGATGTTCTCCATCTCGACGGGAGGGACGGCGTCGTGTTTCAGGTGGCGGAGGCTGCCGTTACGCACCCGCTGGACGAATGCAGGGTCGATCGGCATGCCATTGCGCGTGGAACGCATCGTGGAATACCAGGAAAAGAAAGGTTTGACCGGGTCGCTGCCGTGGCAGGAATAGCAGCGCTCAGGGTACGGTACCGGGTCGACGACGTGACAACTCAGGCATGCCGGCGCGCCCGCCCCTTCTGCAGCGCCGAGCAGGTTGGCTCCGTGGCAGACCTTGCACTGATTGAGGGCCTCGGCCCCACTGCTTGAAAAGCTCTCGGTGGTCGGAAAGCGGTGATAGGTCACCCAGATGGGGGTATGGGCCGCCGTGGCAACGGGAGAGGACGCGTTGCCGGCATTGGACCCGCCGCCGCAACCGGCAAGGGTGAGCGTAACGAGCCCCGCAAGTGTGATGAGCCTCTTCATGGCCAGCGTGCTCCGATCCGTGAAATCACCGTTAACCATGGCACGGCCGACAGGTGGCGGCTGCCCGGGGATTACCGTGGCAACGGAAGCAGGAGGATGGGTCGAGGCGTCCGTCTATCCGGTGACGGGAAAGATAGTCTCCCCGGTGCTGCATCCTGCGGTAGGTCTCCGTCGGGTTCTTCTCCGACGGCTTGAGTTCCGTCCTGCTCGCATGGCAATCGTTGCAGAAGCTCTGTTCGTGGCAAATGGCGCAGATGTTCTGATTCTGGTACGCAACCATCCGGTGCGAATCGGTGAACAACGGGGTGTGATTGTAGCGCTCAAAGTCCACCGGCTCCTTCCGGTAGCCGTGGCACTTGGTGCAGAACTCCCGCCGCTCGCCCAGCTCGAAAATCGGCGGATGCTTGACGGGCAGCCGGTAGCGCGTCTGTTGGGCACAGGAAACAATAAGGGCGAGAAGCATGCACCCCGCCGCCATGCAAACGGTTCTACGATTCATGCGCCTGATTCCATTTCTTTTCCGCCGGCCGATCCATCACGCTCTTACCTGCGAAATGCATAGGTCACG
Source organism: Geobacter sp. 60473 (assembly GCF_036323535.1). Lineage (GTDB taxonomy): Bacteria > Desulfobacterota > Desulfuromonadia > Geobacterales > Geobacteraceae > Geobacter > Geobacter sulfurreducens. Next base: position 329,474 of record NZ_AP028967.1, on the reverse strand, counting down.
GCAAGGGTGCCGCGGTAATCTTTGTGGAAATAGGGGTCATTGCTGTAGTCCACCGAAAGTTTGAGGGAAAGCGCCGGGTCCGGCATCTTCCTCCCCACGCCGGCGGAAACGAAGAGTGCACTGTTCTCTCCGTAGATGGCCCGGTCGTAGCGGACATAGGTTACATCACCGGTAGCGAACCAGGGGGTGAAATCGCCGTAAAGATAACCGCGTCCCAGATAGTAGCGGTTCTCCGCCAGATCACCCTGAACGCGGCCGAATTCCAGACCGGCTTCCGAAAAAATCCCCCTCCGCACCGTCGCCAGGGCGGTGGCCATGTGGGCGTTGCCGAACCGGCTGTCATAGGTGAGATACTTGTACCTCCCGCCGAACTCCACGCTCTCGGTCGGATACCAGAATCCTTCGGCGCCCACGATCTCAACCCGGTCGCCGAGTACCGTCTGGAAGCGGAACGGCCGTGAGGCCCCGGAGCGGTCGTTGAGATAGTCGGAATACCGGTACCGCTGGTAAAAGGGCCGAAACTCCATGGAGGCAAACGGTATCCGGGCCTCGTAGGAATGTTCTCCCCACCCGCCCGTCAGGAGATTGAGCGTCGAATGAGCGAACATCGAGACCCCGGCCGGCAGGCTCAGGGAGAGGTCGGCACCCAGAAGCTCCTCGCTCCGGGAGCCGTCATTGGCCACGTACTTGTAAGAGATCCCCGCGTCATACCGACCACGCTGTCCCTGAACGATCCGGGCTCCGTAGACCAGGTCGCCGCTGCGGCCCGCCGCGCTGCCCACACCGACCGGCATGCCGGCGAATGCCGAGAGGGCCACCGTCGGCACGAGCTCCGTTCTGGCATAGAGGCCGTCGAAACTCTCCCGCATCACCCCTTCGAAAAGGTACTGGCGGCCGAGCCGCACCTGATGATCACGGTCTGGATCGATATATTCAAGATAGGCATAGAGGAGATCGCCCTCGGCATCACCGTCCTCGTGCGAATCCCGCAGGTCGAGCCGCCCCCAGCCGTAGGCGTGGAGCGACAGCCCCGGCGTGGTTACGCTGCCGTAATCGAGCCGCATGAATTCGTAGACCGGCAGAAGGGAGCGCCCCCTGCCGTTACGGTCATCCCGTTCGTAAACCCTGACAATGGTATCGGAACTGATCCCCAGATCAACGGCACGGCAGACCGCGGGTGCGGCCACAACGGCTGCGAACAGTATCAGTTGTGCGGTCATCCACCAGGAACGCGTCAATGCATCCCCCTCCTCGTGGGCATGTCGGCCCCCCTCGCTCCGACCATCCTGGCGGAGGAGGGGGGATCACAACGGACTGTCAGCGCTGGCGAACCGGCGGATTATGGGCGTCCTGATGGCAGGTCAGGCACTTGGGGAAACGGTCGTGGAGCTGCTTGGTGTGCGGCAGGCCGTGGCAATCGCCGCACTGGGGAATGTAGCCGTGCCTGGAGTGGCAGGCGGCGCAGTTGACCTTGCCGTGGCGACTCGGCGTTCCCGTCCAGACGGCGTACACCTTGCCGTGGCAGGCGCCGCAGGTCCGCGCTCCCACCTCCTTGGAATAGTTGATCTGCTTCGGCTTGTGGACCGGGTGGCATTCGCTGGCGCAGGTCTTGAACTCCTGCCCTTCGTAGTGGGGCTTGTGGCACATATTGCAGGACGGAATCACCCCATGCCCCGTATGGCAGGCGGCGCAGGCAAGGCTGGCGTGCTTGCTCGGGAACTGCTTCAGTTCGGCGGGCGGTCCCGCATGACAGACTGCACAGGAGTCCTGGAGCTTCTTCGTCATGGGCATCCGGACAATGGAGTGCGGATTCGTATGGCACTCGGAGCACTGGGTAAAGACCTGCACGTGGGGCACCGACGGCGTGGAGTGGCAATCGGCGCACTTGGGCATTATCTGGTCCCAGTTGTTCTTCCGCGGATTGAAGCTGTGAAAGGACTTGTGACAGCCCTGGCAGGTGAAGGTATGCCGGCCGCCGTCCTTCTTGATGTCCTGAAACGCGGAGGGATGGCACTGGCCGCACTGGGTCACCGTAAGGGGGGTCGGGTCGGCCGCGAAAAGTTCCGGTTGCTTCTCGATTGTGACCGTTGCCACGGGCCCGCTCGCGGGGGTGCCCATGCCCGCGGGCACTTTCACGGCCCCGCTCTTATCGCTTCCCGCTCCGGCCGGCGTCCATCCGAACAGGGCAACCATTGCCACCAAGGCCGCCACCGTCGCCAATCCGCTCAAACCACTCCTGTCACATTTCATGGAATCGTTCCTTTCTTAGTACGGCTTCCGGCACCACCAGGAACTGCCAAAAGAAATTAGCGTATACCAATAACCCTGATCATACCGCCCTGTCAAGCAATGAAATGGCCGCCGTTACCTTTTTGAAACAGCTCACTATTATTCAACTTTTTGCATGATCTGATAAAATCTTAAAGAATTTCCCGGCCAGGCCGAATAATACTCTTAACAAGCCGGTACCCTCACTCACCGAAACAGACCAGGAAGTGACGCATGTCCGCAGACAAAAACATGTACGATACGGTGCTCGCCTATTTCGAGCAGGAGTTCGCCGCCGTCAGGGAACGGTTGAAGGAAGGCCGCTATGCCGGACTGAAGGAGCGGGTTATTGTCAGCCTGAAAATCAGTGATGCCCTGACCCTGCTTGCCCCCTATACGCGGGGTGACCAGCGGGCGCGCAAACTGGTAAAGGCGGGCGAGGCGCTTCGCACGGAACTGCTCTCAGTGCGGGACGTCATCGAAAAAAAGAGAGCACCCCGCAAAAAACGGCAGGACATGCTCATCTGCCAGGTGCTCAGGAAGCGCAAGCCGCTGCTGCTGGTCTGAGCGCTACCGTCTCTTCACGCATCCCCGACGCCGGCCCCCAGGTCCGGCGTTTTCTTTTTCCCGCCGGCTGCCGGACTACGCAACAGAGCTGCGCACCCCCTCCTGCATGATCGGATAGAGCAGTGTCACGCGCAGTTTTTCGCGCATCAGGCGATTGTCCATTTTCCGCGATTCGGTCACGTACGAAAACATCAGCGGCGTCATGACCCGACGGGCCTCCTCAAGGGTCACCCGGCGCGGCCGCGACAGGCCCAGAGCGTCGGCGCATGCGTCGAAATAGGCGGTCATGGTGGTGGGGTGACCATCGCTCACGTTGAAGATGTCCCCGTCTTCGCCGTGTTCGGCAGCGGCAAGGCAGATGCGGGCCAAATCTTCCGAATGGATGCGGTTGGTAAAGGGAGCCAGGCTTTCCTCAAGCACCGGCTGGCCGCTGGTGAGCTGCTGGAGGGGAAGCCGGCCCGGCCCGTAGATCCCGGTAACGCGGAGGATGACCACCGGGACGCACCGCTCGGCCCCCCACTGCCGGAAAACCGTTTCCGCATCGTAGCGGCGGCGCGCCCGCGAGGTCTGGGGATTCGGCGGGGTTTCTTCGGTCACGACCTCGCCGCCGCAATCGCCGTACACGCCGCTGGTGCTCAGGTAAACAATCTTCCGCGGCTCCTCACCGGGAGCAATGGCGTCGCAGAAGGCGCGCGCGCGGGGATCGGTGACCCCCCCGCCCGGGGGGGGAGCAAAGTAGAACACCACGGCGCCGCGGGTGGGCATCCCTGCCAGGGAATCCCGCTCATCGAGGTTCGCCTCCAGGGCGGTTACCCCCATTTCGCGGAGGGATTCCGCCTTCTCCGGGGACCGGATCAGGGCCGCGACCCCGGCACCGTCTGCCAGGGCGATCCTTGCCACCTTTTTCCCGATATCGCCACACCCGACGATGAAAAAACGTTCCATACTCCCCTCCCGTATCGGCACTGTCCCCCGTTCGCCGGCTGAACGGCCTTTCCGCAGCGGACCTTACCTATTACCATCCGGGAGTAAACACTGTCAACACGCAGTGTTTTATTCTATTTTTTCTTCAGACTGAGAAAATACGTGAGGGCCGCGATAACCAGGGAGGCTGCCACACCGTAGCCGAGGAGATCCCGCTGGCCGTCCCAGGTCATCACCTGGCCGAGGAAGAGCACTCCGATGACCACCACCACGACCCCCACCAGCTTGTATTTGAGGTCGTCCAGGTTGTGGATCGTAAGCCATTGGGGGACCGGGACCGTGTCGTCAATGAAGAGTTCGTAGAGAGCAAGTGAAATAATATAGAGAACCGTGCCCAGGAGAAAAGTGTCGACCACCTCGATGAACGACAGCACCAGGGATTTCATCCCCTTGCTGCTCACGTAGCCGGAGGCCAGGGTCTCGATGATCGTGCGGAAGGCGAGGATTCCGCCGTAGGTGATGAGGGTGACGGCAGCGGCAAAGGAGCCGATCACGGCGATGAGGATGATATATCGGGTCGACTCGATCAGTCGGTTTTTCATGGATCGACGAGGCCTCCTCGGAACGGTACGTGGCGCCATAATAACGAAAGCCCTCCCTCCCGTCCAGCACCATCCGTACGCCGGACACGGGCCGCGCCTTGACAGGGGGCAGTCCCGCGCTAGACTTCCTCTGTCAGAACAATGCGGAAGGAGGAACGTCAAATGGCATGCGACATCACAGCCCACAAAATGCATATGTGTGCCCTCAAGGCCGAAGGATGCAGCGATGAGGTGGCAAGCCTCTCCGCCTCGCCCACCGTTAAATGCGGTAATTGCGGCGCCTTGGCCAACTCGCCGGACAACGTATGCAACCCGGTGCCGTTGAAGTAACCGGCAGCACAGGCCCTGCGGCATGGAAAACGGCCCGTGACCGATGCGCGGGCCGTTTTTTTCACTACGTTCGCCATTTCACACTTACTGGAGGACCCCATGGTTATCGCTTCCACACTCCGCTTCCGGGCGGCAGGATGGCTTGTCGGACTTTTCTTTCTCCTGCTCCTGAACGTGTCCCTTGCCCGCGCCGCGGGTGACTCGCTCGTCGTCGGCATGGAACTGGCCTATCCGCCGTTCGAGATGACCGACACGACCGGCAAGCCCACCGGCGTGAGCGTCGACCTTGCCACGGAACTCGGCAAGGCCCTGGGCAAAAAGATCGTGATCCAGAACATGGCCTTCGACGGTCTGATTCCTGCCCTGAAAACCGGCAAGATCGACCTCATCATCTCATCCATGACCGCCAATGCGGAGCGGGCCAAGTCCATCGACTTTTCCGATCCGTACCTGAACACGGGGCTCTGTCTCCTGGTCAAGAAGGAATCGCCGGTAAAGGGCATCGGCGACCTGGACCAGCCGGGCCGCAGCGTCGCGGTCAAAAAGGGGACCACGGGCCACGCCTGGGCCAGCAAGAACCTGAAAAAAGCCAGGATGCTCGTTCTCGACAAAGAAGCCGCGGCCGTCCTCGAAGTGGTTCAGGGGAAAGCCGACGCATTTATCTATGATCAGATGTCCACTTACCAGAACTGGCAGAAGAACCTGGCCACCACCCGCGCCATCCTGGAGCCGTTCCAGAAGGAATCGTGGGCGGTGGGCATCCGCAAGGGCAACAATGACCTGAGGACGAAAGTGAACGCCTTCCTGGCTGATTTCCGCAAGAAAGGCGGCTTCGAGACGCTTGGCAACAAGTACCTCAAGGAGCAGAAGGAAGCATTCAAGAAACTGGGCTATCCCTTCTATCTCTAGAACACCATGAATCTCCTCTTCGCACCCCATGACTGCCGGGAGGGAGGCGCCGTCCCCCTCCCGGCCCGCATCGTCGGCATCCTCATCGCCTTTCTCCTGGTGACGCTCATCTTTGCCTACGCCTTCCATTCCCTCCAGTACCACTGGGGGTGGGAATCGGTCTACGCCTACCGGCAGAAATTCGTCAACGGCTGGCTCATGACCCTCGCCATCTCGGCGGCGGCGCTGTTTCTCTCGCTCGCGATCGGTCTCTGCACGGCCCTGACCCAGCGGAGCCGGTTGCTGCCGCTACGCTACCTTGGCCGGATCTACGTGGAGACGATGCGGGGCACGCCGCTGCTGGTGCAAATCCTGGTGTTCTTCTATGTGGTGGCCGACGCCTTCGGCGTGGGCGACCGCTACCTGGTGGGAGTGATCACCCTGTCGCTCTTTGCCGGCGCCTACATCTCCGAGATGATCCGGGCCGGCATCGAAAGCGTGGGCGACTCCCAGATGGAATCGGCCCGGGCCATCGGCCTCACCCGCGCGCAGATCTACCGGTACGTGGTCTTTCCCCAGGCGTTCCGCCAGACCCTCCCCCCCCTGGCGGGACAATTCGCCTCCATCGTCAAGGACTCGTCGCTCCTTTCAATCATCGCCGTGAGCGAATTCACCCTCAACGCCCAGGAGGTCAACGCCTTCACCTACAGCACCCTGGAAAGCTACCTGCCCCTGGCCATCGGCTACCTGGCCATCACCCTGCCCATCTCGCTCCTCTCGCGCCGGCTCGAGAAGAAGTTCCGTTATGCAACTTAGACTGACGGGGATAACCAAGCGGTTCGGGAGCCAGACCGCCCTGGCCGGCCTGTCGCTGGACATGGCCGAGTTCAAGGCCCTGGCGGTGATCGGCCCCTCCGGCGGGGGCAAAACGACGCTGCTGCGGGTCATCGGTGGGCTCACCGCCCCGGACGGGGGAGAGCTGGAGATCGACGGCGAGCGGATCGGGTTCGACGAGGAGAGCCTCCTGGCCCACCGGCGGAGGATCGGCACGGTGTTCCAGGCCTACAACCTTTTCCCCCACCTCTCGGCCCTGGAGAACATCACCCTCCCCCTGACAAGGGTGCACGGCATCCCGCCGGCCGAGGCAAGAGACCAGGCCCTGGCGCTCCTGGAACGCTTCCAGCTCGCCCCCCATGCGGCCAAGAGGCCGGCCGAGCTCTCGGGCGGACAGCAGCAGCGAGTTGCCATTGCCCGGGCCATGGCCATCCGGCCCCGTTTTCTCCTGCTGGACGAGCCCACCTCCGCCCTGGACCCGGAAATGACCGCCGAGGTACTGGACATCATCATGGAGTTGCGCAGCGAAGGCCGCGACATCATCATGGCCACCCATCACATGGGCTTTGCCCGGAGCGTGGCGGACCGCTGCCTCTTTGTCTGCGACGGGGTGGCCGCCGAGGAGGGACCCGCGACAGAGCTGTTCGGAAATCCCCGGAGCGACAAACTGCGGAACTTTCTGGCCAAAGTCCTCAAGTACTGATCGCGGCGCACGACGTCTTTCTCTCCGCCCGGACAACCCGGTGCTCCGGCGGCATCTCAAGCGGATATCCTCCCCGGTTTTTCCGGAGTGCCCCCATTCCTGCCATTCATGCGTGTTCCGCATATCAACTATTTCTCTACAGAAACAGCGTAACCTGACGATAAGAATAGTGGAAAATTCAGAGCAGGCAGTTCTTGTCGGGAGGCGGCCATGTCGTTGTTACTGAACCTCTATCTTCACCTTAAGATCCGAACGCGGATCATTCTGCTGTGCGTCTGTTACAGCTTCTGCATCATAATCGCGGTCATTGCGGGGCGTCTGTTCTCGACGTCGCAGGCCATCGTGTCCACGGCCGTTTTCGTGATCCTCGGCATTCTGTTCAGCTGGTTGCTCTTCTGGACGGTCAACGATGCGCTCACGCGGATCATGGGCTATCTGGCCGGGATAACCAGGGGAGATCTAACGGAAACGATCGCTGCCAAGCGCAATAACGAGATCAGCGACATCATCCGCTCAATCGGCGAACTCCAGTCAACCATGCGCGAGATCATCTCCCGGATATCGCAGACATCGGAGGAGGTTGCGCTGGCATCGCGGCAGCTTCAGGCCAACGCCGACCAGATCGCCTCGGGAACGGAGAATGTGGCATCCCAGGCCAACACGGTTGCCGTTGCCAGCGAAGAGATGGCCGCCACCTCCAGCGACATAGCCGACAACTGCCTGAGCGCGGCGGACAACTCGACCCGTGCCAGCACTACCGCCCGTTCGGGCTCCGAGGTGGTTCGCCGGACAACGGATTGCATGGAGCGCATCGCCGACAAGGTCAAAGGCGCGGCCAGGACCGTCGAGGGGTTGGGTTCCCGCTCTGACCAGATCGGCCAGATCATCGAAACCATCCAGGACATTGCCGATCAGACGAACCTGCTGGCCCTGAATGCCGCAATCGAGGCCGCCCGGGCGGGAGAACAGGGCCGCGGCTTCGCTGTCGTGGCCGACGAAGTGCGTGCCCTGGCGGAGCGCACCACCCGCGCAACCCGCGAAATCAGCCAAATGATCAAGTCCGTTCAGACCGAGACGAAAGAGGCCATTTCAGCGATCGACGAAGGAGTGAACGAAGTGGAGAAGGGAACCGAGTACTCGGGCGAGTCAGCCAGGTCCCTGGATCAGATCCTCCAGCAGATCAGCGACGTCACCCAGCAGATCAACCAGATAGCGACCGCAGCCGAACAACAGACCAGCACCACCGCAGAGATATCCAACAACATCCAGCAGATAACTGCCGTGGTTGACCAGACCGCCCAGGGGGCGACGGAAACTGCCGGGGCGGCAGCCACCCTTTCCAGGCAGTCGGAGGAGCTCCAGCGCCTGGTCGGCCAATTCAAGCTCTGAGTTCCGCGCCACGGCTTTATGGCCGGCTGGCGCGCAAAACGGGGCAGGGCATGAACAGGGGCCCGGATCGATGTGATCCGGGCCCCTGTCTGTTCAGCTGAACCGGATTCCGCCTTCACAAGACCAAAAAAGCCGGGGCCGGCACCGCCATGTCCCCAAACGGATCGAGAGATGGTACTATTAGCAGGATGAAATCCTCTGTCGACCTGATCCGCGATCCCATCCCGCAGCTCCTGGTCCGGCTCGCCGTGCCCGTGGGGACCGGCTTTTTCTTCAACACCATGTTCAACGTGGTGGACACCTTCTACGGCGGCCTTATCTCCACCAAGGCGCTGGCGGCCCTGTCCCTCTCCTTTCCCCTCTTTTTCATCGTTCTGGCCCTGGGTGCGGGAACCTCCATGGGCGCCACGGCCCTGATCGGCCATGCGCTGGGGAGCGGCAACCGCGAGGATGCCGAACTCTACGCGGCCCAGGCAGTTTCCTTCGGGGTTCTCCATGCCCTGCTCCTCACGGCCGCCGGACTTGCCGCAGCACCGGCGGTTTTCCGGCTCATGGGGGCGTCCGGCGACTACCTGGACCTGGCGCTCGCCTACATGAACGTACTCTTTGCCGGCAGCACCTTCTTCATGGGCAACTATGTGCTCAACTCCATGCTCAACGCCTCGGGCGACACCAAGAGCTTCCGTAACTTCCTGGTGACGGGCTTTTTCTTGAACCTGGCCCTGGATCCCTGGTTCATGTACGGCGGCTTCGGCATCCCGGCCATGGGCATCGGCGGCATTGCCCTGGCCACCGTGATGATCCAGGCCGCGGGCAACCTCTACCTCCTGGGCCGGGTCCGGCGGACCGGGCTCCTGTCAGGACGGTCGTGGCGGCTGCTGGCACCACGGCGGGAGCCGTTCCGGCGGCTCTTCGGCCAGGGATTCCCGGCAAGCCTCAACATGCTGACCGTGTCCCTGGGCATCTTCGTCATCACCTGGTTCGCGGGACGGTTCGGGAAAGAGGCGGTAGCCGCGTACGGCATCGGCACCCGGATCGAGCAGATCGTGCTCCTGCCGGCCATGGGGCTGAACGTGGCGGTCCTGTCCCTGGTGGCACAGAACTTCGGCGCGGGAAAGCTGGCGCGGGTGCGGGAAGCACTGTCCCGGGCTCTGCGGGCCGGGCTCCTGATGATGGCCGCCGGGACGGTACTGGTGATGGCCACGGCGGCCCCCCTGGTGGGCCTGTTCACCGATGACCCTGCGGTCGTTGCCCGGGGGGCGGGCTTCCTTCGGGTAGAGGCGCTGGTGCTCGGGGCTTACGTGATCCTGTACGTGAACAACTCGGCCCTCCAGGCGCTCCAGCGCCCCGCCTTCGCCCTCTGGATCGGGCTGTTCCGCCAGATCCTGGCCCCGGTGCCGGTCTTCTGGCTTCTTGCCCTGCGGCTCGGCTGGGGACTGCCCGGCATCTGGTGGGGGGTAGCGCTCGTCACCTGGAGCGCGGCGGCCGTTTCCATGTTCTACACCCGCCGGGTCATGCGCGAACTGGAGGCTGAGGCCGATCTCCTCCTGGCCGCCAACGGCGGGGCACCGGCCGCTCCGGGGCCTCCGACCGGCGGGAAATGATGCGAAACCGGAACTCTCTGGTATCCTTGCTCGTAAACCGGCGATGACGGCCGGGCCGTGACACCATCAAAGCCCGTGCCTGCACAACATCATCAACCTGAACGAGGGTGTCCCATGCCCGAAACAACGATTCAGACATTCGGCGTCCGGCGGCTTGAGATCATCGCTGCGGACGGCACGGCGGACGAGGCGCTTCTTCCCGACCTTTCGGGAGACCAGCTGCGGCGGCTCCACTACCTGATGCTCCTGACCCGCACCTTTGACCGCCGCGCCCTGGCGCTCCAGCGGGAAGGCAGAATCGGCACCTACCCCTCGGTGCTTGGCCAGGAGGCGGCCCAGGTGGGAAGCGCCTTCGCCCTTCAGCAAAACGACTGGGTCTTTCCCTCCTTCCGGGAGATGGGCGCCCACCTCACCCTCGGCTACCCGGTCCACCAGCTCTTCCAGTACTGGGGCGGCGACGAGCGGGGGCTGCGGACCCCGGACGGCATGAACCTCTTTCCCATCTGCGTTTCCGTGGGGACCCACATCCCCCATGCCGCAGGGGCGGCGCTGGCGGCCAGGGCCAGGGGCGACCGGTCGGCCGTGGCGGCCTACTTCGGCGACGGCGCCACCTCCAAGGGGGACTTCCATGAAGGATTCAACCTGGCCGGCGCCCTGAAGCTGCCGGTGGTCTTCATCTGCCAGAACAACCAGTGGGCCATTTCAGTGCCCCTGGCGGCCCAGACCGCCTCCCAAACCCTGGCCCAGAAAGCGTTGGCCTACGGTTTCGAAGGCATCCAGGTGGACGGCAACGACGTGCTGGCCGTATTCCGCGCCACGGGCGAGGCCCTGGCCAGGGCCCGCGACGGGGGCGGCCCCACCTTCATCGAATGCCTCACCTACCGAATGGCCGACCACACCACAGCCGACGATGCGAGCCGCTATCGTCCCCCGGCTGACGTGGAGGCGTGGCGCGACCGGGACCCCCTGCTCCGCTTCGAGCGGTTCCTGGCAAAACGCGGCCTCTGGAACGGGGATTACGGTGCCGAGGTGCAGGCAAAGGCCGAGGGAGAGATCGACGAAGCGGTACGGCGCTACGAATCGGTGCCGCCACCGGAGCCAGGGGAGATGTTCGCGTGCGCAGTGGAGACGCAGAGCCGGCGACAGATACGACAACAGGAAAACATCCGCTAGAGGAGAGGCTGCTCCATGCCCCAACTGAATATGGTCCAGGCAATAAACCTCGCCCTGCGGGAGGAGATGGCCCGGGACAACCGGCTGGTGGTCCTCGGCGAGGACGTGGGCAGAGACGGCGGGGTGTTCCGGGTGACGGAGGGGCTGTTCGAGCAGTTCGGCGGGGACCGGGTCATGGACACTCCCCTGTCGGAATCGGCCATAGCCGGGGCGGCCATCGGCATGGCCGTCTGCGGCATGCGCCCCGTGGCGGAGATCCAGTTCATGGGGTTCATCTACGCCGCCTTCGACCAGCTCGTGGCCCACGCCGCACGCATCCGCACCCGGTCCCGGGGCCGCTTCACCTGCCCGCTGGTTATCCGCACCCCCTATGGCGGCGGCATCAAGGCGCCGGAACTCCACGAGGAGAGTACCGAGGCCCTGTTCTGCCACGTGCCGGGGCTCAAGGTGGTGGTCCCCTCGGGGCCCTACAGCGCCAAGGGGCTCCTGCTGGCCGCCATCCGCGATCCGGATCCGGTGCTCTTCCTTGAGCCGACCCGCCTCTACCGGTTGGTGAAGGAGGAGGTACCCGAGGGGGACTACACCCTGCCCCTGGGCACGGCCCGGATCGTCCGGCAGGGAGGCGCGGTGACCGTGGTCGCCTGGGGCAGCATGCTCCAGCGGACCATCCAGGCCGTTGAAGGATACGATGCCGAGGTGATCGACCCCATGACCCTGGCTCCCTTTGACTGGGAGACGCTGCTGGCATCGGTGCGGAAAACCGGCCGGCTCGTCATCGTCCACGAGGCGCCGCTGACCTGCGGCCTGGGGGCCGAAATCGCCGCCACTGTGGCGGAGGAGGCGATCCTCCACCTGCGGGGCCCGGTGGTGCGGGTGGCGGCCCCGGACGTTGCGGTGCCCCTGGCCCGGCTCATGGACCGGTATCTGCCGTCGGTGGAGCGGATCCAGGCGGCCGTCAAGGAAGTGCTGACCTACTGATCTGCGGAGAAAATATCCCGCATAAATCACCGAGGGCCCAGACAAAGGGAAGGCGCCAGGAGCAGCGCTTGCGTTCCCATGAAATTCAGCCGGTGACGCTTGGAGGTTTTCGGAGCAGGAGCCCCGCCCCCGCCAACACCACCGACGCCTTACGCCTCATAGTGCAGTAACGAGTTCTTCCGGGAGGAACCGATGCCGTATGACTTCAAGCTCCCCGATCTGGGCGAAGGGATAACCGAGGCGGAACTGCGCCGCTGGCTCGTGAAGGAAGGGGATACCGTAGCCGAACACCAGCCGGTGGTGGAAGTGGAGACCGACAAGGCAGTGGTGGAGGTCCCCTCGCCGCGGGCCGGGAGGGTTATGACGCGTGCCCGGCTGGAAGGGGAAACCGTCATGGTCGGAGAGACGCTCCTGACCATCACTGCAGAGGAAGAGACTCCCCCCGTGCGGAAACCCTCCGTGGGGATCGTGGGCGAACTCCCCGAGGCGGAGGAAGCAGTCGGGACACAGCAGCCGGCCATCCTCGCCACCCCCCTGGTCAGGAAACTGGCCCGGGAACGGGGCATCGACCTGGCAACCGTGCGGGGAAGCGGCCCGCGGGGGAGCATCACCCCCGAAGACGTTGCGGGCGCGGGCGCCCCGGCCCGGCCGGACGCCGGCGAGTTCGGGCCGGCGGAGCGGATTCCCCTGCGGGGAGTGCGGCGGGCCATTGCCCGCAACGTCATGGCCTCCCAGCGGAACACCGCCTTTGTCACCGGGATGGAAGAGGCGGACATCACCGATCTGTGGCACCTGCGGGAACGGGAGCAGCAGGCGGTGGAACAGCGGGGCACCCACCTCACCTTTCTCCCCTTCTTCATCAAGGCGGTCCAGCACGCCCTGCGGGAGCATCCCTGCCTGAATGCCGCCATTGACGACGTGGCCGGAGAAATCATCCTCAAAAAGCACTATCACTTCGGCATTGCCGTGGAGACCCCCGACGGCCTCATGGTGCCGGTAATCCGCAACGTGGACGCCAAGAGCATCATCGAACTGGCTTCGGAGCTCCAGGAATTGGGCCGCAAGGCCCGGGAACGGACCATTACCCTGGACGAAATGCGGGGCAGCACCTTCACCCTCACCAACTTCGGCCACTTCGGGGGAGTGTTCGCCACCCCCGTCATCAACTGGCCCGACGTGGCCATCCTCGGTTTCGGCCGCATTGCCGACCGTCCCTGGGTACACGCCGGCCAGATCGCCATCCGCACGATCCTTCCCCTGTCCCTCACCTTCGACCACCGGGTCACCGACGGGGCCGACGCGGCCCAGTTCCTGAGCAAGGTCGTCCGCTATCTGGAAGATCCGGCCCTCCTGTTTATTGAAAGCATCTAACGTACCTTGAGGACAAAAAAGAAGGGCCTCTCCATCGAGGCCCTTCTGAGGGAGTCCCGGAGGGGTGGACGATCAACTGCCCACAGCTCTTCTCCGGACAAAGTACCCGACAGCCAATCCGGCTCCAAGGAGAAGCAGGGTTCCCGGTTCGGGAACCGGTTCAACGGTGACGTAACTACCGGCAGGGGTGAAGTTCCCTTCAAACATGCTGGACGACAGCAGATAGCTGCTCGTCCCCAGGAGATCTACGGCGCTGGCCCCTACACCGGTGCCGCTGAATACAAGAGTTGCCAGAAGGAAGGTGCCGTTTGCGATGGGATTCGCACTAATGTCGATACCCGCAAGATTGAACGTCCCCGCCACAGGATCAAAGGAATAGAAGTTCAAATAGCCGGCGAGACTTGACCCGAATGTCACCCCAGAGGTCGGATCAAGCGCAAGTAACGCCGGATCAAAAGAGAAATTGAGGCCATAGCCGTCCAGCATTTCACCCGCGCCCAAGGTAAGGTTTACATCGATGGCGGAAGAACCTCCCTGATATATCGTCTGGGCAAGGGGGTTAAACGATATCAATGGTACAGCCGACGCCTGCCCTGCAAATGTCAGCATGGCGATGATGCACGCCAGTGTAAGTAACTGTTTCATGCTATCCTCCTTTTTTCGCCAGCCCCTCGGTTCCGGGAGGAGCCAGGTAACAGGCATCAGACCGGCCTCCCCCCCGTCACAACTATTCTCAACAGGCGATGGACGTCCAACAGGTTGAATTTCCCGTCTCCATTAAGGTCATAAGGAAGATTGGTGCCCGCGGGTGAACTAAGGCGCTTCAGAAGGAACAGCACATCCAGCAGATTAACCGCACCGTCTTCATTGAAATCGGGCAATGCCGGATTGGCCTTGACCATGTATGGCCGCATCATCTCGTTATCCTCGTGCTCGAGAATATGACAGTGCCAGACGTAGAGACCGATCCGGTCGAACGTAGCCTTGACCCTGGTGATCTGACCCGGGTATGCAATTGCCGTATCCTTGAGCCCCTGTTCATTAGGCTGCGGGGGAAACGGCGTTCCGATAGGGGCGAATGTCATCATGTCAAACGGCTGGCGGTCGACCACTTCAAACCGAACAAGATGGGGATGGATGGGGTGGGCATCCATGGTGAAGTTGAAGATTTCCCACGTCTCGGTGTCCCCGACCACAGGGGCTTCAGTAATTGCATCCATCCACATCATTGGCATGCTCATGGACATACCGGTCATGGGATCGGTCATAAATACACCTAACTTAGCCGCCCTGGGCGCCATGGGGACTCCACCTGCGCCGGTACATCTCGCGAGGAACGTGGGGTCGCCCGGAGGTGGATCGTTAAAAATCGTAACGATGCTGCCGTCCGGTAGAGCTTGCACGCAAAGCTGAGCGGACTCTTCCTCGTTGAGGGTGACTTGCCGGACTCTGGCTGGAGCTGGAAGCGGCATGGCGACACGCTCCGAGGGAAGAACCAGATTAAGGGGAGATGTCGCCAAGGCATCGTCCGGCTGCAGTAGCGACTGCTTCACCACGAACTGCATCACCTGACCGGTGGTGCCGGGATCGGCCTTGGCGTCGGGGAAGCCGCCGAAGGGGGCATCCGGGGCCGTGTTGATCATCCGCACTATCGTGCCTTCGGCGAAGCCTGTAAAATCCACGATTACATCGGCTCGCTCCGCCGGCCCCATGAGCAGGGCCTGCTGCGGGTCAGGAGGAGCAACTGCCACTGCCATCGTGCCATCACCGGGCAGAGGCGTGTAGAGGCCCGTCTGAACCATGACAACCTGCGGGAGAAATCCCTGATCAGAACCGATCTGGTAGAAGGGAACCTCCTGCCCGAGAATGTCGTCGGCGGTACCCATTATAGCGTCCGGACCGGGGCCGGTGACCACGAACAGAGCCAAGTTGAGGGTGCGGGAGTTGCATCCGTTCAGAAGTCTCAGGCGGTACTTGGCAGGAGCACTGTCGAGTTGCGGCCAGGTGCTACCGTTGACCACCATGGTGTTGAAAAACGCCTCAGGGTTCCAGATGGGAGAGATATCGGAAAGAGGGATGAACGGAATGTCCAGAACCCCCGCACCCGGGATCTCAACCCGCTGCCCCAGTGCATTGAGGCCTTCGAAGAAGGCCCGGTTGGAGGGATAGAACAGCTTGGTCGCCTTCGTGACCGGGTCGTAGTCGAAGGAGCGGTCTTGGATCACAACCGGTATTTCGCGGATGGTTGCCCGGAACAGCGGGTCAAAGTTGGGATCGCCCAACCCGACCCTCGGAGCCGGCCCCGGCAATTTCCCGTCAGAGGCGGCTGGAGTTGTGCCATCATCTACGAACTGGTCCCCGTAGGTGCCGCCCCGGACGAGCCAGAAACCGGCAGGACCGGCATAAACGTTTGCTCGGGTTATCCCGAGTGAGTGGTCGTGATACCAGAGCGTGCCGGCGGGCTGATCGTTTTCGTAGGCGTAGAACGCTGAACCACGGACGTTATTCCTCGTGTCGAACTGATCGAAATGACTTCCTCGCTTGGCAAAGCCGGGAGGTATATTCTTTGCCGCAGGGAGCCACCACGCTTCGGGGTAACCATCGCTCTTGGCATTGACGTGTGAGCCATGCACATGGACCACGATGGGGACCGGTCCGGTATAAGGGTTGGGATTCATGGTCCGGCAGTCGGTCCGATTGGTACCGTCGCTGCAGCCAGTGGCTGAGGGATTGGCCCAATGGATGGTTTGGTCGACGGCGAAAAGGTGCGGCAGATAGTTGCCGCTGGAGTCAACCAGATCGTTGATCCAGCGCACTCGGTTCATGGTCCCCGAGGTGTTCTCCACCGTGAACGCAGGGTAGTTGAAAGAGATTTTGGACGCTAACGGCACCGGCGCGACAAAGTTGGGTGGAATCACATCTTCGGCGCGACCATAACTCCAGACGGTAGTTGCTCCGAAGGCATCGGTGCGGCCATTCAGCGTGTTCCATACCCCTCCGGGAAGTATCTGCTGCCGGAACTGCCGCACTGCCACGTTGTAATCGGCGGCGGGCATACCGGGCTGTACGCTGCTTTTCGGCATCTCCGGAGGGATTACAAGCGGAATTACGTACTTAGGGATCGTCATCGGGTCGAGCGTCCCCCCCGCCAGCGGTTGGGCAGACACAGTCCTTCCGCCTCCCAGTGAGAGAATACATAGGCTCGTACCGACAATCGCTGCGGTCCTGAAAAACGTTCTCATGATGTGCTTCCTCCTTTCCCCTGTTGCTTCAGAATTGACATCGGAAGGCCTCCTTGTACCTCCGCTCGGTCAGCCGCAGATATCGCGCTGTTCTCAACTCTGAGCACCGTTGTCATGCGGCAAAAAAATAGCCGGGCACACTGAAGAACATTATCCTTCGGCAGCCCGGCCATCTTCACGGGGAAGACCCGTCGCTTTCCGCCCCCGCCTCACAACGGGTTAGGCTTTTCGGGACAATATGAAAATCTTTTGTTTATTCAAACCTCTAACGTTACCGTGCGTAATATCAAAGACAGCTAGCAATTGCACATACGCATCACACAGCACCGCACTAATTCTTGCACAACAACAATAAAATAAAATTACAATTTAACACCTACATTATCACCACAAATAACGCACATAAATATTAGCCAATACACAAATTAATTCACTGATTAAAAGCATTATTTAAGGTAAATGTAAAATACAAAACTGTCTGCATAGAGACACATTATTGCAGCACACTATTATTTTGTATTTGATACAATTTATGCGATCTACCAATTAAAGGTACTATGCCTGGTTTTTTACTTATCCGATTGCACAGAGATCATCTCTACCTCGTAGATGACAGTGCGGTCAGCTAAAGGACCACGCTCGCCAAAAGCCAGATCAAACGGAATGAACATTTGCCACCGGGCCCCTTCCTTCATCATAGGCAGAAGCTCCTTCCAACCGGGGATGACGTTTGTCAACGGAAACGTCCGGGGTTTGTCATCACGGTACGTACTATCGAACTCATTGCCATCTACCAGCGTACCCCGGTAGTGGACCGTTACGGTGTCACCCGGCGTCGGCATCCTTCCGGCACCTTCTTTCAGAACCTTGTACTGAACTCCGCTTGCCAACGTGTGCACCCCTGGTTTTTTTGCGTTTGAGGCAAGGAACTCCCGGCCTTCACGTTGGTACTTCCCCGTATTGCGCCGTCTCTGGGCCTCCTGGTCTGCCGTGATCTTCCTCTTGAGCGCAAGAAGGGTCGAGCGCATCTCATCCCCTGACACTGCAGGAGTGACACCGTCAACAGCGTCACGAATTCCGCGCACCAAGGCATCAATATCAAGTTCTACCTGCTGGTTTCTGAAATCAGTCCCTATTTGATGACCAACACTGTAGTTAATCTTGCTTTTTTCACTGGTTATTTCGGGACGTTCTCCTCCCAGCGCGCTACCACACACCAACGTGAAAAAAACGATCAACAGATAATGTTTCATGACCAGACACGCTCCATCGGCAACAAAATACCCATCTCTACCTGTAAAGAAAACACCTTGCCAGTAACCCGAGGTACACGTACAAGACACAATAACACACGTCTTTGCATTAGCAATTTCTTACGCCAAAACACATGCTTGCGAACGATTACCAACTTCCTGCCAGCCCCCTGACCTCTGGGCACTCGACACGTCAAGTGATTCCTCATTTTCTTGACCCACATCATAAAAATTTTTTTCTCAGACGCGTAAGGTGGAATCATCAGAACGCGACGGAGGAACAAATCAATGAATCTGAAAAACGATCTCGGCAATCAGGCCATCCAGGACGTGCTCACCTCTTATCCCGAAATCGGCGAAATCCTGCAGCGCTACGACATCGGCTGCGTCACCTGCAAAGTGGGAATCTGCCTGCTCAAGGACGTGGTCTCCATCCACGGGCTTTCGAAAGAGGACGAGACGGGGATCGAAGCGGAAATAAACAACTACCTGACCGGCAAAGCGGCTTAAACCAAACCTACTCAATACACGAAAAGGAGAACACACCATGTCACATCTCGGTTGCGGCTGCCCCGGCAGCATGGCTCGCGTCATCGAAAGGGAAGAAACCACCACTAACGACACCGCCCGGACCCCGTCGGCACTTCGCCAATGGCCGGTCCAGCTCCACCTGGTCCCCCCCTCGGCCCCCTATTTCAGGAATGCGGACATCCTGATCTCGGCCGATTGCGTCGCCTTTGCCCTCGGCTCCTTCCATCAGGACCTGCTCAAGGGGAAGGCACTGGCCATCGCGTGCCCCAAACTGGACGAGACCGGCACCTACGTGGACAAACTGGCCACCATCTTCCGCGACAATGACGTTAAAAGCGTCACCGTGGCCATCATGGAGGTCCCCTGCTGCCGCGGTCTCGACATCATGGTACAGCAGGCCCTGGCCAAGGCGGGAAACCCGGTGCCGCTGGAAACCATCATCATCGGCATCGACGGCGAAAGGAGGAACTGACCATGAAGCGCAACATCACCCAGACCCTGGTTGACGAGCACAAACTGATCCTCCGGATGCTTGACGTACTCGAGCGCAACGCCTCCCTGACGGCGGAAGGGCTCTACACCAACTACCGCTTCTATCTCGATGCGGTGGACTTCATCCGCCACTATGCCGACCGCTTCCACCACGCCAAGGAGGAAGACGTCCTCTTCGAGGCCCTGGTGAACAACGGCATGCCCCGCGAGAACAGCCCGGTGGCGGCCATGCTCATGGAGCACGACCGGGGCCGGGCCTACGTGAAGGCCATGGAGGAGGCGGCCACCGCCGCCCTGGCGGGCAGCACCGGTCGTGACGGGGACATTGCGGAAAACGCCCTCGGCTACCTGATCATGCTCCGCGAGCACATCGCCAAGGAAGACGACATTCTTTATCCCCTGGCCGAGCGGGTGCTCCCCGAGGAGGTGCGCGGCGGTATCCTGGCCGGTTACGAATCGGCCGAAGCGCGCACTCCCGCCGATTTCACCGAACGCTACACGAAAGCAGTGGAGCACTACGAGGCGGAGGAACTGACCCGGGCCGCCTGACCGGAACGCACCGTACCAGTCAGAAGACGAAAAAAGGGAACCCTCAGTGGCTCCCTTTTTTCGTCTTCGTCATCCACGCCGCAACCGCTGCGCGCTCACTCCACCTGCACCGTGAAACTCCTGCTTCCCCCCTCATCGTTCAGGGACCATTCGCTGATCACGTTTTCCTGTTTGGTATCCCAGTCGTAACGGTAGAGCTTGACCTTGATCTCGCGCAGGGACGTGTCGGGAAGGGTCTGGTAGTCGACGGTGACGGTGTTCTCGCCCCGCTTGAGCCCGGCCGAGCCGGTGTAGTTGTAGTTCATGTTCCGCTCGCCCTTAATCACGTAGCGCTCCTCGCCGTTGATCTTTACTGTGCCGGTGTAGTCCAGGGCATAGACGTAGAGCATGCAGTCGGCAAGCTCCTGATCGGCGAGCGCCGCGCTCACGCTCTCGGGCGACGACGGCCGGTCCCCGGACGGTCCGTCCCCGAAGGAGATGGTCCCGGCCTCGCCTCCCGGGTTCGCCGGCACCGGCACCATGAGGCCGGCCCCCGCTTTCCCCTGCTTCAGCATCTGGAGCAGGGGCGATTTGGCCACCAGGTACCCTCCCACACCCAGCACAACCACATAGCCCATGATGCCGATACCAACCCAGACGGCCTTATCGCGACTGCCGCAGGGATAGGGCACGTCACCCTTCACCCGCCGCAGGTCCCGGTAAATGAAGGCCTGGACCAGCAGGACGAAGGGGGCAAGGATTATCGACAGCACCGGTCCCGCCACGGGCACCAGCCCCAGCAGGCCCGAAAGGCCCCAGATGATGAGAAGCCGAACAAACACGTCGAACCAGTGCCCGCGTACGTATTCGCGGCTTTTGAGCACCGCGTCCATGCCGCCGGTACCTTCGGCGTACAGGATGAAGGGAGCGAAGAAGAACCAGACCGAGAAGATGATTCCCGGAATCACCGCCAGCAGGAACCCGCCGCCGATGATGACCGTCAGGAGCGTCGTCACCCAGATGTAGGGCCAGAGGACCCTTTTCCCCTCGGCCAGGGCACGCCGCAGGTCGGCCTCATCATCCACCGTGGCGCAGACGAGGGCGCCGAATCCCCACGAGTAGGCCACCAGCGCCATGGTCACGGCGCCGATTCCCCCCACAGCCAGCAGGGCCGTGCGCGAGGCAGGAAGGGCCGATGCCAGCAGGTGGCAGGCCCCGAAGAAGATGCCGGCAGGAATCAACGCCATAAGCGGTGCCAGGATGAAGAGCCCCAGAAGCGTCCCCCACCGCTGCTTGAAGGTGCCCCACGCCAGGCGGAAGAGCTCTTCAACCCCGGCCATCTCGTTGTCGGCCGGTTCCGGTTTGGGCGGAGCGGGTTTGCGGACGGGGATGCCCGGCGACGCGGGAGGAACTGCCGCAGGCCGCGGCGGCGGCACCGGAGGAACGGGCGGCGCGGCTGCGGACGATGCCTCCCAGGCGAAGCGGGTCTTGCAGCGGGGGCAGTTGACGTGGGTCGCTCCGGCCGGGATGGCCGAGCGGGGCACCGACTTGCTGAACCCGCACGATGGACAGGATACGGTTACCATTTCCATGAAAGATACCCCCTGGGCACGCACTGCCCTTAAGCGGACTAGTCCTTGGAATCGTATCGGCATCGTTGCGGTTTGCTTGAGAAATTTGCCCGATTGGGGCAGAAAAACCAAAAGGCCCGTGTTACCGGGCCTTCCGATCCTTGTCCATCTGTATTTCGCTGATTACTGCCTCAATCCCCCTCTATGGTGAGCGACACCGGGTCGCAGACATTGGACGGATTATGGGCCTTGGCACCGCACCGTGCGCAGGATACGGTGGCATTGGCCGTCAGGCAGTGAAGGGTCTGGCTGTCTTCCACATTGCAGACCATGTGACGCATCCGATCGCCTTTCATGACCGTTGCCTCCTTTCCGGGAAACAAACCTTCTCTTTCCTGTTTTTATTATACCACCCAAACACCAACAAAGTAACATGTTAGCAACAACCCCATTACATATTGTTCCTGTCCGCGCCCTCTTCACCCAAGACCCCCATGACCCGCTCAAGGTTCACCCGGGCAACGAGGTAGTCCCTGCGCGCCTTGGCCAGATTGCCCCGGGCCTGCCGGAGATTCAGCTCTGCATCGTCAACCTCAAGGCGGATTTTCACGCCCAGCTCGAACCCCTGCTCGGCCATGGTCAGGAGCCGCTCTGCTTGGGCGACGGTCCCTTCAAGGGCCGAGACGATTTCGCGCGCCTCCCGGACATTGTTGACGGCATCCCGTATTTCGAGGGAAACAGAGTCCATCAGCTTCGCCTCCTCAATCCTGAGGCTTCGCCGTTCGCTTTCCGCCTGGGCGACCTTGCCCCGCGCCTTGAGCCCGTCAAAGACCGGAAAGCTCAGATAAAGCCCCACGTTCCACGCAGCTCCGTCGCCACGGCCATCCCCGGTTTCGAGCTGGCGCCAGCCGTAACCCGCCTTCAGGTCCAGGCGTGGCTTGTCCTCCGCATCGGCTACCGCCACCAGCTCGCCCGCCATGTCGATCCGCCGGCGCAGCTCCTCAAGCTCGGGTCGCTGGCGCCGCGCCACGGCCAAGACCTCGGCGTGGGAAGGAACCGCCGCGGGCTCGAACAACAGCGCTCCTTCCACCTCGATCTCCTGGTCGAGCGCCAGAAAATAACGAAGCCGGTCCGTGGCCAGCCGCGTCAGGTTTTCGGCCCGGATGACCTCCGGCCGCGCGTTTTCCACCGATACGCCGGCGGCAAGCACATCGTAGTCGGTGGCCACGCCGGCGGCATACTTGCGCTGGGCCTCATCCAGGTGCCGCTCTTTTTGCTCCAGGTTCTGACGGCTGATGGCAAGCTGCTCACGAGCCAGCAGAATATCGTAAAACGCGACCGCCACATCCCGGCGGGCATCCTGCCGCGCCGCGCGGAGCTGCTCGTCCGCGGTCCTGAAGCCAAGATCGGCCGCCCTGATGGCGGCGCTCACCTTGCCCCAGGTGTACAGGGCCTGGGAAAGCTCTACCCCGGCGGCGCGCACATCCTGCCGCGTGGGGATAAAGCCGCCGGCCAGGGCTTTCTGGCTGCGGTCATCCAGCCAGGATGCCGAGCCGGTGATGGTGAACTGGGGCAGCGCCGCGCTCCGCTCCTCCACGTACCGCCCCTCAACCTGCCGGAAGAACTCCCGGGCCTTCGCAATGTCGCGGTTGCGCTCGTCGGCCATGGCAAGGGCCTGGTCGAGGGTCAGGACGCGGATCTCTGCCGCCTCAGCGGAGAAAGCGCCCGTGCCGAGGGTTATGAGGCAGGCGAACACCCCGAAAAACTTCTTCAGGGAAATCCCGCGCGCCTTTTTCAGGATCGAAGCAACCAGCCCATCAGATGCGGGACCGACGGCAAGCGCTCCCTCCGCGTTGCCCAGCCACCACCGCCTGAGCCGGACGGCCAAGTCGTCCATGTAGGTGTACATGACCGGAACCACGATCAGAGTGAGAAGCGATGACGTGATGAGTCCGCCCACCACGGCGCGGGCCATGGGAGCCCGCCCCTCGCCGCCGGCGCCGATGCCGAGAAACAGCGGCAGCATGCCGAAGATCATGGCCAGAGTCGTCATGACGATGGGACGGAGCCTGGTCCGGCCTGCCTCGATCACCGCCTCGCGGCGCGGCAGACCGTCCCGTCGTCGGAGGACCTTGGCGTAGTCCACCAGCAGAATTGCGTTCTTGGTGACGAGCCCCATGAGCATGATGAGGCCGATGAGCGACATGATATTGATGGTGTCGCCGGTCAGTTTCAGCATCCCGGCCATGCCGACGATGGAGAGCGGCAGCGACAGCATGATCGCCAGGGGCTCGAAGAATGATTCGAACTGGGCGGCCAGGATCAGAAAGACAAAGACAACGGCCAGCAGGAGCGATTCCCCCATGTAGCCGAACGATTCGGCCATATCTTCCGCCTCGCCCGAAAAACCGATGCTGTATCCCGGCGCCATGGCTATGGTTTTGGAGACCTCCTCCACCTTTTTGACCGCCGTGCCGATGGGAAGCCCGTCCAGGTTGGCCGAAACCGTCACCAACCGGGACAGGTCGCGGCGGTTTACCTCGGAGGGGGTGGCCGCCACGGAGTCGGTACTGACGCTGGCCAGGGGAATCAGCTTGGTGCCGCCGGCACTGTCCGGCACCGAGATCTTCAGGTCGCGCACCTGGGCCGGATCCTGGCGCAGCGCCTCGGGCAGCCTCACCCGCACGTCCACGGCATCGCCATCCTCGTCTTCATAGGTGGTCACGGCCTCGCCACCCACCAGCCTCGAAAGGGCCGTGACCACGTCGTTGCTGGTGACGCCGGCGGAGAGGGCCTTTTCCCGGTCCACCCGCAGCCGGTATTCCGGCGTGTCGTGCTCCAGGGTCGCGGAAACGTCCACGATCCCCGGAATCGCGTACATCTTCTCCTTGAGCTGGGCCGCGTACGACTTCAGGAGCCCGATGTCGTCGCCCTTCAGGTTCACGTTGAGGGGCTTGGCCGCCCCGCCCACATTACCCACCTTCTCGATGGAAAAGGTAATGCCGGCGACCTGTTGCAGCCGCTGCCTGACCATCCGCTCGATTTCGAACTGCCCCCGCTCGCGCTCCTTCTTCTCCCTGAGCTTCACGTAGAGAAGGCCGTCGCGCACCGTACCCCCGTCGCCGGCGCCGATGGTCGAATAGGTATGGCTGATTTCGGGGATATCGCCGATGGCTGCCAGCATGGCCTTCAGCCGGCCCTCGCTTTCGGAGATGCTGGCGTTCGGCGCGGCCTTGAAGGACACCTGGAATTCGCTCGTATCCTCTTCGGACATGAAGGATGATTCCAGGGTTCCCATGACGGCGATGCCCAGGAAAAATGTCAGGGCCGCCGTGGCGATGACCGTCCGGCGATGGTCGAGCGCCCAGGCTATTGCCAGGCGGTAGCGATCGGCGGCACGGTCGAACCAGTCGTTGAAGGATTCGAGCCAGCGAGCCAGGCCCCTGCGCTTGCCGTGGGCGTGAACGGCCGGGTCGTGCCAGCGGGAGGAAAGCATCGGGTCGAGGGTGAAGGAGACGAAGAGCGACACCAGCACGGCAAACGAAACCGTGATGCCGAAGGGGAAAAAGAAGCGTCCCACGATGCCCCGCATAAATGCCACGGGCACGAAGACCGCCAGAATCGACAGGGTCGTGGCGAACACCGCCAGACCGATCTCGCTGGTCCCGAAGCGGGACGCCTCCATGTGATCCTTGCCCATCTCCAGGTGCCGGACGATATTCTCCCGCACCACGATTGCGTCGTCGATGAGCAGCCCGATGGAGAGGGACAGGGCCATGAGGGTCATCACGTTGAGGGTCATGCCCATGGCGTTCATGATGATGAAGGACGAGATGACCGAGATGGGGAGCGTCACCCCGGTGATGACCGTGGAGCGCCAGGAGTTGATGAACAGGAACACGATGATGACGGTGAGGATGCCGCCGATGATGAGCGTCTCCTCCACATCTGCCAGGGACTGTCTGGTCATGATCGATGAGTCGCGAACCAGGGTCAGCGACACCTCGGGAGGCAGTTCCTTCCGGATTTTCTCCATGACCTTCCTGACGTTGTCCACCACTTGGACCTGGTTGGCCCCGGACTGCTTGTAGATATCGATACCGATGGCTGGCACGCCGTTGACGAGCGCCAGGGTGCGCCGCTCCTCCACCCCGTCGGAAATGGCGGCCACTTCACCGAGGGTAATGGGGCGCCCCCCCTTCTGGGCGACGACCATGGAGCGGTAGCCCCCCACCAGATCAGGCTTGCCGTCGATCCGCAAGGGGTATTCCGCCCCCTCGCGCGTGATGCGGCCAAGGGGAGTGTTCACGTTTTCGTTCTGGAGCCCCCGCACCACGTCGTTCGCCCCGAGGCCGAGGGATTCCAGCCGCACCGGATCAACCTGAACGTTGACTTCCCGCTTGGCGCCGCCGACCATTTCAACCTTGCCGACGCCCGCCACGCTCTCGAAGCGTTTCTTGATCCGCTTGTCCACCAGGGTCGTCAGCTCACGCTGCGACAGGGTCTTGGATTGGATCGCCAGGGCCGCCACCGGCAAGGCATTGAAGTCGAGCTTCTGGATGATGGGGTCCTCGATCCCGGCGGGAAGCTGTCCCCGGACCGAGTTCACCTTGGCCCGGGCTTCCTGGGCCACCTCGTTGGTCCGCTCTTCCAGGCGGAACTCGACGACCACGGTGGAAACACTCTCGCGGGACGTGGAAACCACATGCTTCACCCCGGCGATCTGGTTGACCGCTTCCTCGATCCGCTTGGAGACTTCCCGCTCCACGGTCTCCGGCGAGGCGCCGGGGTATTTGGTGACAATGGAGATGACCGGCATCTCCACGTTCGGGTACATCTCCACCGACAACAGCCGATAGGAAAACGCCCCCAGCGTGACGAGCACGAGCATCATTACCGTGGCGAAGATAGGACGCTTGATGGACAGGTCGGACAGGATCATTGCACAGCGCCCTTCCCGGCAACGGTCACGACGTCGCCGTCCTTCAGGTTGAAGCCCCCCCTGGTCACGAGCTGCTCACCGGGGCCGACCCCCCTGACGATCTCCACTTCATCCCCGATCACCACTCCGGTTTCCACCTGCTTTACCTTCGCCACGTTTCCGGCTACAACGAAGAGGCTCGCCTTCTTCGAGGCAGTATCCCAGGCGGTCAGGGCCCCCCTCGGCACCTGAACGACCGCCGGCCGCCGGCCCACAAGGATTCTTCCCTTGGCGAAGAGCCCCCCTTTGAGGAGTTCCCCGTCATTGCGGACCTCCGCGATGACCCGCAGCGAACGGTCCTCGGCAGAGAGTTCGGGGTTGATGAACATGACCTTGCCGGTGAATGTTTTCCCCGGCAGGGCATCCACGGAAAACTCCAGGGGCTGGCCGACCCTGACCCGCGCCGAGTCTGCCGACGGGATGGTAACGGTCAGGTTGAGCACCCTGTTGTCCACGACACGGAAGATCGCCTTGCCCGTTGCCGCGTCGCCTGCCAGGTCCCCCACGTTCACGTCCCGCAGGGCCACCACTCCGTCCAACGGGGATACCACGAGACCCTTGGCCAGGCGTGCCCGCGCCTGCCGGAGCTCCTCCTGGGCCACCCGGATCTGGGCCTGGGCGGCATCGATCCTGGCCTGGGCCGCGGCCGATTCGGTGCGGGCATCGTCCACCGACTGCTGGGTGGCAAGCCCCGACTCCTTCAGCTTGATGATCCGCGCAAGCTCCCGCTCGGCCCTGTTGGCACTTACCTGGGCCTGGGCCAGCGCGGCCCGGGCAGATTCCACCGACGCCTCCGCCCTCTTTGCCAGGGCCTCCGGCTCGGCAGTGTCGATGCGCGCCAGAGGGGTCCCCTTGCGGACCCGTACCCACTCCGTAACGTAGACCTGCTTCACCAGTCCGGGAATCTGAGTTTTGACGTCGGCCGAGAATTTGGGCTCAAGGCTGCCGGTGACCTCTATTCCCTCCGCCAGGTCGCGGGCGGTCACGGGAACCGTTTCCACCGCCAACGCCGGCTTTTCCCCCCGAGCGATTTTTGCATCGCCATCTTTCGAACATCCCGCAAGGCTCCCGGCAAAGAGAATCCCGCCGAGCACGCACACCATCCATTTGACTGTCATCGTTCCACCTCGTCGGCCGTCCGGGCCGCAAATCCGCTCAGGACAAGAGTCAACATGCGCCTCACTCCCTCCCGGTCAATGCTGGGCGGACGGTCCGGGCGCCCGCACAACTGCTCCTCCAGGGCAACATTGAAGACTCCGAGCAGAATCCACATCATGTCGTCCACGTTTTCCGAACGCAGCTCACCCGCCTCCATGCCTTCGGAAACCAGCTTCCGAATGGCATTCTGGAAATGACGGTGGTAGCCCTCGAAGTCGATAAAGGGAGCGCCCTGGGGCGGCCCGTAGTAAATGGAGTACATGAGCCTCGTGCCGCCCAGGTTTTCCAGAACGAGCATGAGCGTATGGTCGAGCAGATTCACGAGCCGGCCGCACGGGCTTCCGGCAGTGCCCAGGTACTCTTCCAGCATCGCGGTAAAGCGGCCGAACGGCTCGGTCATCAGCTCCAGATAGATGCCCTCCTTGTTGCCGAACCAGTAATAGAGGACCGGCTTGGAAACGCCTGCCGCCTCAACGATCTCCCGTACCGACGTGGCCGCATATCCCTTTATGGTAAAAAGCTCCGTCGCCGCTGCCAGCAAACGTCCCCGCACCGCCGAATCTCCGTGGTCGGCTCGCCTCTTGTCCCGTTCTGCCATTGAATGTTTCCTCCCGGACCCCCAATATACTACCTACCGGTAGGTACTCTAACCAATTCCATCTGTCAAGAACAATTTACCTACCGGTAGGCAACCGCCGGGCACTTCTCCCGGCCCAATTTTTCCACTCGATCATGAAGATGAAACGAACGCAAAGTTCTTTCTGGCGGGATAAGTGTGATTGGGATATACTTTTTGTCGGCAAAATCAAACTACTGCCAATTCTCCGGGGCGCCCATGATATTCGGCATCATTGCGCTTTCGCTTGTTCTGCAGCTTGTGGCTGCCATTCTTGCCCTCCGGCTGATCCGGGTGACCGGCGGGGCTTTCGCATGGACGCTTCTTGCTCTGGCTTCGCTTCTCATGGTCGGCCGGCGATCGCTGGCTCTCCATCATTTGTATACCACCCCCCCAACCGTCCCTCCACTCCTTGTCAACGAAGTCATCGGCCTACTCATCTCTTTGCTCTTCGTTGCCGCCGTTGCCGGCCTATCGCCCCTGCTGGCGCGGATCAAGAATGCCGAGGACTATTGGCGTGAATCCGAGCACCGTCTCCGGGGGATGCTCGACAATACCGGTCTGATCGCCGTCATGCTCGACGACCGGGGGGCCATAACGTTCTGCAACCGGCACCTGCTCGACCTGACCGGCTGGAGCCGGGAAGAGGTGGTCGGCGGCAACTGGTTCGACACGTTTATCCCCGTCGACCAACGGGAAGGAGTTATCGAACGGTACCGGCACGACCTGGCGGGGGGGGAATTACCCCTTCACAGCCAGAACGAGATCATAAAGAAGAGCGGCGAACGACTCCTCATCGCATGGCACAACACCATGATGCGCGACGGAAGCGGACGGGTGGTCGGGGGAACGGCCATTGGCGAGGACATCACCGAGCGCATGCGGGTGGAGGAGGAAATCCGGCGTCTCAATACGGAACTTGAGCAGCGGGTCAGTGAACGAACTGCAGAACTGGCTGCGTCCACGCGGGAACTGGAGGGGTTCTGCTACTCGGTTTCCCACGACCTGCGGACCCCCCTCCGGGCCATTGCCGGTCACAGTGCCATCATCCGCGAGGAGTGCTCCGCCATCAACCATTCCTGCCGCCACCACCTGGGCCGTATCGAACGGGCGGCAGTCCGGATGAGCGAGCTCATCGACGCCTTGCTGGAACTGGCGCGGGTTGCGCGCCACGCGGCCCATCCCGAAGAGATCAACCTCAGCAGGATGGCGCAGCAGGTCCTCACCGACCTGCGCATCGCCTCGCCCGAACGAAGCGTAGCCTGTGCGATCGACGAGGGGCTTACCGCCTGCGGCGATCCGGTCCTGGTCCGGGTGGCACTGCAGAATCTGCTGGAGAACGCCTGGAAGTTCACGGCAGGAAACCCCGACGCGCTGATCGAGGTCGGCTCTGAAACAGCGGACGGGGAGACGGTATTTTTCGTGCGGGACAACGGCGTCGGCTTCGACATGGCCCATGCGGGCAAGATGTTCGGCACGTTCCGTCGCCTGCACCGGGACGATGAATTCGAGGGAACCGGCATCGGGCTCGCCACGGTAAAGCGGATCATCGAACGCCACGGCGGCAGGGTCTGGGCCGAGGGGGAGCCCGGCCGGATGGCGATCTTCCGTTTCACGCTGCCGGGGCTGCGGCCCTGTGAACCGGAACATCCGGCAGACTTTCTTTCTTCGAACGCACACGCACAGGGAGTACCTGTCAATGTATCAGGAAAGTGAAATTTTCAACCTCGTGCTGGGCGTCATCAGCCTGATCTTTTTCACGGGGTTCGGCACCCGGCGGCTCAACATACCCCGTTCCCTGCTCATCGCATACGGCTGTCTGCTGCTCAGCTACCTGTTTACCGTGGTGGAAGGATTCATCGCACCGGATGCGTTCAACCTGCTGGAGCACCTTGCCGTTGCCGTGGCCGGGGTAGTTTTCGCCTACGCGTGCCTGCACATATCCAGGGTACGGAACTCCGAAGGTAATGGGACGTCATGACCTCGACTATTGTATTTGACGTCATCTCCGCAATCGGGTTCGCCATTGCGACAGGGGCAATCCTGCGCACCGACCCGAACGTTCTCGGCAGGTTGCCCAAGCTCTTCCTGACCATCTGCATGTCCCTCTACACGCTGGTGGGCCTGTCGAATATTATCGAGCATGCCGGCATTACCCCTTACCTTGACCGCTACGAAGACTACCTGGAAATCATCTTCATCCCCTTCTTTCTGTTTTTCGTCTTTTCCGTGCAGAACGAGGAGGAAAGCAGGAGGCGGATTCAGGCGGAACAGGAAACCCGGGCGATCAACGAAAACCTCGAACTGCTGATCGCCGAGAGGACGGCGGCGCTCGAGGCGAGCAACCGGGAACTGGAGAGCTTCTGCTATTCGGTCTCCCACGACCTCCGGGCACCTCTGCGCCATATTGACGGGTACAGCAGGATTCTGCTGGAAGACCTTCAGGGACGTCTGAACGAGGAGGACAGGCTCTATCTGGAGCGCCTTCGTCACTCCACCCTGAAAATGGAGAGCCTGATCAATGACCTTCTGGAATTGTCACGGGTGACTCGTTCCGATCTGGACCGCCAAAAGGTCGATCTGAGCCTGATGGCGCGGGAGATTGTGGCGGAGCTGGGCAAAGCGTCACCGGCCCGGGCAGTTGAATGGCACATTGACGGCGGCATGTGGGCCCAGGGGGATCCCCTGCTGTTGCGGGTGGCGCTCGTGAACCTCCTCGGCAATGCCTGGAAGTACACGAACAGAACGGCACACGCCATCGTAGAGTTCAGCTCGGTCAGGGAAAACAACCATCAGACGTTTTTTGTCTGCGACAACGGCGCAGGATTCAGCATGGATTACGCGGACAAGCTCTTCATCCCCTTCCAGCGCCTCCACCGGGAGGACGAGTTCGAGGGGACGGGGGTAGGCCTGGCCACGGTCAAGCGCATCATCGCCCGCCATGGCGGCCGGATCTGGGCCGAAAGTGCAGTGGACCACGGGGCCACCTTCTATTTCACCCTTCGCTAACACCGCCACTATTTCTTTCATTGCAGGCCAGACAGCCGGCCCTCCGCGCCGGGCAGCCCCCACGCTCCACCCCTGCTTTCCTTCGCTTACCCCCCTTGGTCAGTCCTCAGCTTTGCCAGCAATTCCTCTTTCCCTGACACGCTCATCTTATCGTAAATCCGCTTCATGTAGGTCTTGACCGAAGACTCGGAGATATCCAGCTCCCGGGCCGCCTCCCTGAACGTCATCCCTCGGACGACGCAGGCGAGGACCGACTTCTCCTGGTCGGAGAAGCGCTTGCGCAAACCCGGCGGAAGCATCAGCTCAAAGGTCGGCTCAGCATTGCCGGCCTCGGCTTCCGCCTGATCAGCCATGCCTCCCATTGCCGGAATGGCCGCCACATCCAGGTGCTGTTCGCCTCGCATGACCAGATAAAGAACAAGAACCGATGAAGTGAGGACGAGATTCGCTACAGCCACCACCAGTTGGGAGGCGTCGCCGATCAGGAGCGAGGCCGTCTTGCCTGCAGCTATGCCGGCGCAGGTGACCGCAAGGCCGATGCCGAAGGCACGGCAGCTGTTTCTCTGGGCAAGAAGCAGCGCCAGCAGGTAGAGATCGAGGAACCCCGCTGCCACCTGCATGGCGAACAGGGCCACGTTAACCGATGCCGGCCCGTCTATCAGAACGAGGGAAAAGGCGAACATGGCCATCACGATAGCCAGGGCCAGAAGCCCCTCCCTCCGGCGGCGCAGGAACATAAGCCCCACAAGGACGGCTACTACGTAAAAGGCGAGTTCGATCCCGGGAAGAAAGGCTGCCTCGGCATATTCCTGGTACAGGGCCCCGTACATGAGACCGCTTACGATCTGAAAAACAAACACGAAGGGGAGAAAGGGGGCCAGGTTCGATTCCCCGTCGGCTTCGTCCTGAGCCCCGGTGCGTGCCAGCGTGGGAACCAGAAGCAAGGCTGCCGCGGCCGGGAATTTCACGCTGTGGGGCACGGGAACGATCATGAACACGAAGAGCAGGACATTGGCCGCTGCCAGGCCGGCTGCAGCCGATACCGCTACTGAGGGAGAGCGCTTCAGAATGCTGCCCGCCTTGACGCAAACAAAAGCTGATCCCGCGCCGGCCGTGGCCAGAAACCAGGGGACTCCGGCAGGGACCTGGGCGATCAGAAGCGTCGAGCCTGCGGCAGCTGCTCCGCCGACGGCTGCCAGGGGCGGCAGCATCCGCCGCGGAAGAGCGGCGCCTATGACTGCTAGCGTAACGACGTGGGGAATGAGAAAAAAGAGGATAGCGTTGCCCGACCCGACGTGGGCCAGCAGGAATCCCTCCATGGGGAGGGCAAGGAGCCAGACGACAAAGGCGACAAAGGGAAGTGATGCTGTAAGGGTCATGAACGGGCCCGAACCAGGGATATCTGACTGCGATTAGCCAAAACTATAGCATGGTTGACAGCTTGGTCTACATTAATTTCGCCGGTTGACAGCCGGGTGACTATTGGCCGGACGACAAATACCGATAGGATGAGCAGCCTTGACGTATACACACCGCGCAACGACTGGCCACAGACGCTCGCTCCGCCCTGTGGAGGGGAAAACGGGCCGGCGTTCCCGCACGGAACGGGGGCCGGATTGTGATGGTCGCCCGTTGTCGGGTTCAACCCATCTATTGAATCGTATCACATCACATCATCGGGAGGGTTTTAATGAAGCGACTGAAAAAGGCCCGGCGACTGCGGCTGCTCACGGCGTGGCTGGCAGTGGTGGCACTGGCGCCGGCCGCGGCACTGGCGGCTGAACACGAGATTCACGGCTCCAACGACTTTTCGATTACCTACAATGACGTGCAGGGTGCCGGCGGGAGTCAGTCGTCCCTCACCGAGGGAACGCGGTACCTGGAGATTCTCAACCTCTTCGGCAACGGCCGGGCGGGAGACTTCGACTACAACTGGACCGTGGGAGCCAAGGCTACCGACGACCGGCGCAATGACCAGAAGACCTTCTCTCTCACCAACCTCCAGGGCAGAGTCAGCAACAAGATCCACACGATCACCCTGGGCGACACCTTCGAGGCGTTCTCCCAGTACTCTCTCAACACTGCGGTCAAGGGCGGCTCCTACAAGTTCACCCCGGAACAGTCCTATCTTCCCCAGTTGAGCCTCCTGTACGGCATCGCCTACTCCCGCTGGGACAACTTCTGGGGGGTGGACGCGGTGGAGCGGCAGGTGGCGGGCGGCAAAATCAGGCAGAACATCGGTCCGGACTTCTGGATCGGCCTGAGCGGAGTCCAGACCAATGATCACGTACGGGTCCTGGGCGGAGAGCTGACCAACCACCAGACCTGGACCGTCGACTGGGAATACCGCCCGATCCCCGGGCTCACCATCCAGGGGGAATCCTCGTGGCTCAACGGCGACAGGAGCCCGAGCGACGGCGCCCCCTTTGACGCCTACCACGGCCATGCCCACAAGGTGGTGGCCATCGGCGACGGCGGCCCCAGCCGGGTAACGCTCGAATACGAGCGGGTCTCGCCCGAGTTCAGGACCACCATCGGGTCCGCCACTCCCGACCGGGAGAAGGTGAAAGCCAAGTGGCGCTACAAGTACAGCAAGGATCTCAGCATCACCAGCGCCATGCTCTGGTACCACGACAACCTGGACGGACAGAAGGCCTACGGCACCGACCACTACAAACCCGAGATCGCAGTCTCCCTGAAAAAACCGTTCGCGCGCCAGTACGCGGTGGCCGACATCAGCTACAAGCTCGACCGGGCTTACAGTCCCGTGATGCGGAGCCTTGACCACTATATCACCATGGGATACCGTGACCGCTTCGGCGTCCTGGACAGCGACTCCACCTTCGGCATCATCGTCTACGACCAGAACGGCACCGCCAAGCGCAAGGACGTGGAATTCACCTACAACACCAGCCTCTCCAGCAGGCATACCCTGGGACGGTTCGTGCTGAAGCCCTCCATCTACCTGGGGGGCTGGACCCACAACGACGAGGTGGCCGAGAACACCGACCAGATCGTGGAATACTCAGCCGGCCTGGGCGTGGACGTGCCCGACCTGAAGATAACCTCCACCATCAGGGTGGGCGAAAACCGGCTCCTCAAGGAAGCCGGCACCGATACGGCAAAGACCTTCGCCGGCGTGAACGTCTTCTGGCGGCCCGAAATGCTCGCCAAGGCGCAGGGGATGCTCTATGCCAAGGCGAGCGTCAATGACTTCCGCTACGACCCCAACCTGGCCGCCGGCAGTCGGAACTTCCGGGAGACCAGCGTCACCGCGGGCATCAGCATCCAGTTCTGAGGGAAATGGTGTATCCTTGACTGCACTGCGCCCGTACGCAGCCAAGCGGATGCCCCTCGGGAGGTTCACTATGAAAACCTATAGCGCCGGACTCTTCCTGCTGCTCGCCTGTGCCCTTCTTCCCGCCTGCGCGGGGCTGCAGATCGGCGGAGGCGACGATTCGCCCTCTGCGGTGGCCATGACGAGCCACGGGCAGGTGAGGCAGACCATCGACCGGCTCATCGCCGCCTATGAGGCAAAAGACAGTCGCGGCTTCTCCGAGCTGGTGAGCGAACGATACACAGGCGAGGCGGCCATTCTCGAAACCGCCGTCCGGCGAGACTTCAGCGCCAACCACAACCTGGCGATCCGCTACACCGTCAACAACATTACCCTCGACGAT
This sequence comes from Geobacter sp. 60473, assembly GCF_036323535.1. GTDB lineage: Bacteria > Desulfobacterota > Desulfuromonadia > Geobacterales > Geobacteraceae > Geobacter > Geobacter sulfurreducens. The sequence continues at coordinate 294,782 of NZ_AP028967.1, read as the reverse complement.
GGCGGCAAGGCCTTTGCGGCCATCACCTTCACCCGGTCCTGGACTGACATCAAGACCGCCAGAACCATGAACGAAACCCGGGAAACATCCCTGGTGTTCATCCGTGAAAACGGCACCTACAGACTCTACAGCCAGAACGGCCCGCCGCTGTTCGGGCTGCACTGAACGAGCAGATACCCTTACCGATTCAGGAGGAATCCATGAACGCAGTACGATTCTTTGTCATTCTAACCATGCTGGCCCTGCTGCCCGCCACCGGTCATGCCAAATGGTGGATCTTCGGGCAGGCGGAGAATGAGATATCCACCCGCTACCTTTATCTGAACGGCGTCTCCTACGACGAGCTGGGTGACAAGGTCACCATCTACCGGGAGACTCTGGACAACGGCCAGGTGGTCCTGCGGGGCAAGGCCGCCACCAGTTCGTCGGCAGTGGGCTCGGTGCAGGTCAGCACCACCAACAGGGAACGCTGGGAAAAGGCCCGCAAGACCTCCGACGGCAGCTTCGAATATGCCTTCCGCCCTGAAACGGGCGCATCCTACGTGCTCTACGTCAAGATCATCGACACCACCGGCAAGACCAACGACGTGGATGCCACCCGCAAGGAGATCGTCATCTCCGACCGGAACATCTCGGCCCTCATCCGCCAGGCCCTTGATGAGCTGGTTGCGGCCTACCGCGCCGAAGACCCGGCCCGCTTCATGGCCCTTGTCAGCGAGGATTTCGCCGCGGACCCCGCCGTGCTCGACCGGGCCATCCGCCGGGATTTCACCGCTTTCGACAACATCGATCTGAGCTACACCCTGAACAACGTAACAGCCGCCAACGGCAAGATCTACGCCGGCTTCACCTTCAGCCGCAAGCTGACCTCCACCCGGAGCGGCCAGACCCTTTCCGACAGGGGCTCCAGCGAGTTCATCTTCAGCCTCGGGGAAAAGGGGCCGCTGGTGTTCAGCATGAAAAACCCCCTCATCTTCGGCCTCTCCGATGCCTCCAACGTGGCCACGGGCACGGTCAACACCGGCACGAACGAACCGGTGATCGTCGTGACCAGCAGCGGCGACGTCATCACTCAGCCGTTCACCGAGGCCATCACGACCATCGACAATGGCGGCGTGGTGCAAACGACAGCTGATACGGTAGAGGCGGGCAGTTTCACTCTCAGTAACAGTTGCACCGAAGACTCGTGCATTCAGCCGGGATTCCTCTTCAGTTCACAGGAAGTGACGAACATGTGGACCGGTGACATCAATCTGGAAATCAACCTGATGTTCATCAAGAGCGGCATCGGGATCCAGAACCTTGGGGCGGTCGGCATCAACACGGTGACCTCGGCACCCGCCAGCGGCTATGTCGTTTCAGACGGCACAGGCCTTACCGGGTTCACCGTCGGGGACAATATCGGCAACACCTTTGCATTCCAATTGCTGAACGGCAAGTACGCCCTGCTGGAGGTGGTCTCCTACACCGATCTCGGCGCTGCCAAAACCCGCTCAACCTTCCGATACAAGTACCAGCCAGACGGAACCCGCAATTTCTAGCGGCACCCGTACCGGAGCCGGCAGGGAACGTCCTGCCGGCTCTTTTTGCAGGAGGAGATCCATGAGAACTCTTATCCGCTGCGTCCTGTTCTGCCTGCTGCTCATTCCCGCCGCGGCCCGGGCCGATGACCAGGTAGCCATGGTGCAGGGGCAGATCCAGATGGCCCAGGAGCGTCTGGCGGCCTACCAGGGGGAGCTGAGCAGCACTCTGTCCCTGCTGCAGAAAACTCCCAGCGATGCCACCTTTCAGAAGATCAGGGACCTGCAGGACCGGATCCGGCGTCAGGGGAACGTGGTGGACACCCTGAGAATGGCCCTGCAGGATGCCCGGGCCGCCCAGAGTTGGAGCGCCATGGTGAGCGACATGGCGAGGAACTCAACCATCCTTGGGCTGGGCGCCGACATCGGGGTATCGGTCTATCAGTCGGGCAAGTGGATATTCGGCGCCACCGATGATGAACTTTACGGCGAGAGCTGGCAGCAGGTGGAGAGCTACAACGCGAAGCTGGTGGCCGAGGCCCGCGCCATCCGCGACGAGTCGAAGGCCATCCTCGGCGCCCTCGACCAGGTCAAGGCCCAGCTCAATGCCGGCGGCTCCGAGGAGCAGCTCCGCTCCCTGGCTGAAACCCTGTCGGCGCGGCTCCGGGAACTGCAGACCCGAGGGGAGCAGGTCAAAAAGAACATCCGCCTGCTGATCCGCATCTACCGGGCGGAAAAGGAAAATCTCCCTGCCTCGACCCTTTTTCACGGGGTCTTCATGGGGCGCTACACCGAAAAGATGGTGGAGGAATTCGACGCTTCCAAGCTGGTTGATCTGGTCATCGACGTCATCAAAGGGGACACCAACGATGCGCTGATCAAGCTCATCAAGCCAATGGTCAAGACCGCCGTGGGGGACTATCTGGCCAAGAATGCCGGCGGCGGGCACCTGACCCCGGAGATCACCGACGACCTCGTCTTCAAGATCCTCTTCGGCGGCGAGAGCGGCTTCGACGCCCTGATCCAGGACCGGCTCGGCGACGAGGCCGGCGGCGCCGCCATCAAGGGGCTCGTGAAGGAAGTGGTGGCTGCTGAGGCGAACCATGTAATTCTGAAGTCAAATCAGCAGTTCTACGGGGCCATGAAGCGCACCCTGAGCACCATGCCTCCCACCGCCGACATCGTCGAGCATAATTTGGTGGTGGACACCACCGACCAACTGGTGAAGGAGCACAAGTCCCTCGTGGAAAACGGCGCCCGGGCCAAGGCCCAGCGGCTGGCCCAGACCGGCGAGGCCATCAAGAAAGTCTGGGACCTGGTGCTCAAGGACGCGGTACAGGCATACCTGCAGAAAGATTCCTTCAACAACGCGGTCAAGGCGGCCAACGAGGCCTGCGTGACCTGGCGCGAGGAATGGCGCAAGGTCAAGGACGACATGATCCTGACCGAGGATGAGTACGTCAACCACCGCTGGTTCAAGGGGGGGCAGAACGCCGCGGCCTCGCCGAAACAGGTCGTGGGGGGGACCGAGGATACCGGCAAGACCTATGCGGCGTTCAATCCCGAAGAAGCCGGCAAGCTGCTCGAAGCCCGGAAGCGCCTCGTGGAATCGGGTGCCGGGCAAGAGGGAGGAGGGACCGCCAGCCTGGGAGAGTTCGACACCAATGAGGAAGGCCTGGTGGGGCTGGCCTGCAACGGCGGGCTTCCCCTCGGGCGGGTCGGTTTCGTCCCCCTGCGTGATGTCAGAAAACTCACCTCCGCGGCACTGATAGCACCCTGCGACGAATTGAGCAAGCGGCGCAACGCGGAAATTGATGCGGGGTACAAGGCGTGCGAGCACCTCTGGAATCCGCAGACGGTCAACGACTACTTCGCGTGCAAGGATGCCATGAGGGTCAAGAACAATGCCTACTCGGAAGAGATCAACCGGTGCATTGACACCCATGTCACCCAGCCCCAGCAGGCATTTGCCCAGCGCCGCCTCGAACGGCACCGGCGGCTGAACGACTGCGAGACGAAACGCTACCAGGAAACGCTGAAACGGGTGCAGGCGGAGATCGCCCCGGCCGTCTCCTGGGCGGAGAGCGTGCGGGGGGACGTGGAACGACTGCAGGAGGCCATCAACAAGCTGCGGCGCTCCGGCCTCATTTACCCGGAAACACCGCCACGGCTCCCCGCGGATATCGGAAAACCCGTTGACGAAGAGCAGTACGACTCCACCGCTGTCGATGACAAGCTCGCCATGATCAGAGCCAATCTGGCCATCACCAGGGGAATCAACGTGGCGGGCATCGAGAACGCCCTGGCCAGGGCCGATTTCGTGGTGGACCCGGCCTCCGTTGACTCGGGTCCAATTCCCTACCTCTGCAAGGAGTTCGTCCTGAACAACCAGCCCGGCATCGAAGAGGTGGAGTGGACCGGGTGCTATTATGCCCAGGACGAGAAGCTGCTGCAGGACATGGCTCTGATCAACACCATTAACCCGTCAGCGGTCCAGGAGCTGGTGAGCCACGGCCGACAGCTTCCGGAGGTGGCCAACCGGCCCCTCCTGGAAGCCATGGCCGACTTCTCCCCCCAGGAAAGCGTCAACCTGTACCGTCAGGGGATGAACCAGCGGAACCGTGCCAGGGCGGCCATCGACGGGGTGAACAGCCGCCTCCTGGACGTGGAGAACGTCCTGTCAGGCTCCTCCGTGGCGCAGATATCCCTCTACTACGACTACCAGTTCACCCCCTGGAAGGTCCGCCGGATCCCGACGCTCCTGGGCCAGGACCTGGACGCCCTCGAAGGGCACATCAGGGAAATGCGGACCCGCTTCAACGCCGACAGACAGGTGGTCATCCCCGACTATGATGCCCTGCGACGCGAAGCAGAGGCCGCCAGCGGCGCGGTGGCGCAGTACCGGGAGAGCTACGGGCGGTATGCCGCCCTGCTGACCAAACACTTCCCCACGGCGTTTGTCGATGAATTCTCCCCTCCCGACCTGAGCGGTCTCGTGTCGGCCATCGATGCCCAGGCCTTCCTGGCGGAGCGGTATGCCGAGGAATTCAAGCGGGCCGCCACGGCCCTGGATGAAATGGAACGGGAGGTACAGGCCCTCCGCCGCCAGGAGGAGCAGTCCCTGAAGGGGCTGGAGATCTACCATCGGGCCAGGGCCGGCGCCGTCAAAAAGGCCGCCGGTTCCTGCGCCGCGCTCCCCGCAGACCCGGAGGGATGCCTCAAGGCCGTTGAGGAAAGCAAGACTCACCTGCTGGCAATAACCCTTCAGGGAGACGTTCTGGCCCACTTCCCGTCGCAGAAGTATCGGGACCGCCGCGACGAAATCCTGGCCGGCTCCCAAATCGACTACGACATCTATGCGCTGGAGACAAAGGCCAAGGCGGCCATCGAGCAGCGGCAACAGGACGAAGCGCGGAAACGCGAGGACCGGGAAACCAACGCCCCCCTGAGAATCGCCGAATTCTATCAGCAATTCCGCGGCGCCTATGAGGGGCGCAACGATTCACAACTCATCAGCTTCTTAGGCGACGACTGGGAATCGGGCGACGGCACCACCCTTGCCGACCTCCAGGGCTACCTGCGGAACAGCTTCTCGGTGTTCGACGAAATCCGCTACACCCAGAGCAATCTCCAGATCCACCCTGCTGCTCAGGGGAGTTTCCGGGTCACCTACGATCTGGCCATAATCGGCAGGATCTATGCGGAAAACCTGACCCATGAGGAAAAATCCAGCGTCAGCGAGGAACTGGCCTTCGACGACGGAGGGAAACTGCGAATCCTGAGGACCACCGGCGGCCGCTTCTGGTCGGTGCAGTAAGCTTATTCCGCTGGAATCAACGTACTAACACGTGCATTGACTATCCGCCCCCCTCAGTCGCCCCTATAAAATAGGGGGTAAGCCGAAGGCAGGGGGATAAGATGCGCTGTCGAGTAATCAGGTTTCGTCCTGGTATAACCGGGCGAACGAATGACAAGGCCCCGCCGGACTGCTGCCGGCGGGGCCTTGTATCATCGGGTAACGGTGCATACTCAGAACCCGCGCAGGCTTTCCACCCGCGTGATCAGAGTCGCGCCCCGAATCCGCTCCAGCGTGGCGGTAACCACCGCCACGTCGTTATCGAAAGAGCCGTGGGCAAGGGGTATCAGACCTTGGCCGTCCGAAACCTTTTCCCGTTCCTTGCCGTGGACCCGCACGGGCCCCATTCCCCCCACGAAGTTTCGCCACACATCCACCTCGCCGGCGGCGCGCTGGTTCCAGAGGTCCGCCTGGCCGGAAATAGGACGCCACGCCCCTTCCATACCGAGGATCGGCATTTTGTGGTAGTCCTCCAGGGCCCGGCTCACCAGATAGAGGAGTGATTTGCCGTAGGGTCCCACGGTGTCGGCGCGCTCCCGCTCGTCGCTCAGAATATCGAAGAAGAGACGGTTCCGTTCCACCAGCCCGCGATTGACGGCGGGAACGTAATGGGCCAGGGCAAAGCCCACGGTGCAGGCCGGGGCGTAGAGCGAGATGCTGGCCGCGGGGATCTTTCTCTGACCCAGCCGGTCCAGGAGATGTCCATGGAGGATGGAGCCGGCCGAGTGCCCCACGAGATGGATTTCCAGGGAGGGAATCTGTTTCCTGAGCTCGGCCAGGTACCCGGCCAGGAGCGTCAGGCCGGCCTCGCGGTCCGCCGCGGCCGCGGCATTCTGCTTCATCTGCATCCAGACCGGTTTGACGAGCAGGTTCTCGCTGGCAACCTCCACCGAGCGGTCCCGGGCCTCCTCCAGTCGGTTTTTGATATCGTCCCACCACCCCCGCGACGGGTCCTGCGCCGAAGGTTTGAAGAATTTCCCCACCGCATCTTCGAGCATGCCGGCAATGCTCTCGCCGAACCCGGTCTTCCAGGTCACGAACAGAGGATAGATGTCGTTGGCGAGGAAGTAGGGAGCCATGACCCTGATCCGCTTGATGGAGGCATCCTCGTCGTTGAGCCCCCCGTGGGCGTAAATGGCGAGCTTTGGTGCGCTCCTGCCCGACAGCCAGGCCAACGGCAGGCGGTAGGCTGCCTCCTTCACGGCGCCGGCGGCATCGGCCACGTCGAGGAACCGGTTGATGGGGCAGCCGTCATTGCCGAGCACGACGGTATGCTCATAGGCCCGGGATTCGCTCAGGGGTTCAACGGCCGGATTCGCGTAGGTGAAGGGCTTCGAGGTGCTGCCCGAACTCCAGTACCAGGCCGCCTTGCCGTTGGCCACCTCCTGGAGGGTCATGCTGCTCTTGGTGCGCCCCTCGCCGCTCACGAGCATGGGGGCGCCCAGGACCGCCACCCAGGCGTCGGAGCCATGCTGGATCCAGTCCTCGTAGGTCATGATGGCGAACCCCAGGTAGCCCCAATCGTCTCCCCAGGAATTCTGCACAATGAACCCCTCCGGGGTGTAGCCCACCAGGGCGAAGGCGTGGCCGCCGGTCTCGCCGGGCTGTGTCCGGATCACCGGCAGGGTGGCGGAAGCATCCAGGAACCACCCCCTGTGGACCGCCGCCGACACGTAGACGGCCCCCACCTCGTTGATGGCCGCCTGCAGATCGGAGACCGAATCCTTGTCGATCCGGTAATACGCTCCCAAGGGCCTCTGGGCCGCGTCCTGCTGCCACCCCTCCTTGGGGGGGACGAACTTCTGCTTGTAGGGCCAGAGCAGGTCGGTGCAGATGCCGTGGCGATGCCACCCCTTCATGGCCCCGCGGCAGCTGGAGCCTTCGTAATCCTCACCGGGCCACTCATCATAGATCCGGGCCATGTGGTAGAGCATCCGGGGACTCACCCGGGGAACCTTCCCCCCCTTGCGGCCGCGCTGTTTCACCTCCTCCAGGTGTTTGCGCCAGTTGAGGTAGTTGATGACCGCGGCCAGACCGAAGCCGGTGCAGGCCCCTTCCGCCCCCTGGTCGAGGACCAGTTTGTGGACCTTGGTATAGTCGGCCAGAAAGGTGGTGATGAACGACGGATCGGGGTACTGGGGGGGAAGACTTACCAGTGGCGGATCGTAGCGGCGGTCACGGTAGTCGACACGGTCGGGGCGGGCGTCGAAAATCCTTCCCTGGATTTCTCGCGTGGGCATGGCGGCCTCCTTGTCACCAGCGGGCATGGGATAATGCCCTTATTTGATTGATGAAAGTCTGCCACACTTTTCCAGCGTGACAAGGAGAACGAGCTGTTTTTACGGGCGGCGGGGCCGGTTCCGGGGACCTACGGCCAGCAGCGCGAGGCCGCCGAAAATGAGCAGGATGCCGCCGAGTGAGATGAGGGTAAGGCGTTCGCCAACCACGGTCACGCCGAGGATGGTGGCGGTGAGCGGCTCGGCCAGAGAAAGAGTCACGGCGCTTGCCACCGGCACCGTTTGAAGCCCCCGGGCGAAGAGGCGGTAGGAAAGGGCCGTGGCAATGAGCCCCAGGTGAAGGACCACCACGGCACCGCGCACCGAAGGGAGCCAGGAGAGCTCGGCACCCGCCAGGAGCGGCGCCAGAAACAGCGCCCCGAGACAGAACGCCACGGCGATGACCGCATCAGGGGAGCGGCCGGCCAGAAGGGTTTTGATTGCCAGGGTATAGGCCGCATAGGAGAGCCCCGCACCCAGGGCCAGGGTGATGCCCAGCGGATTGACGCTCACTTCGCCACCGGTGGCCAGGAGCAGGGAACAGCCGGCCACGGCAAGCGCAGTGGCACCGGCCCAGCGCCGCCCAGGCCGCTCGCCGAGCACCAGGAATGCCAGAATCCCGGCCATGACCGGCGAACTGCCGATGCCCACCATGGTCCCCACTGCCACCCCTGTCGTCTTGACCGCCGCGAAAAAGGTCAGCTGGTAAGACGCGATGCAGCCTCCCGCGCAGAGCGTGGGGATGAGGGGCCAGCGCATGCCCTTCGTGAAGCCGCCCCGGGCCACGGCCAGGAGCAGGAGCGCCATCCCCCCCACCGCCAACCGGAGCGCCCCGATGGTCACGGGATTGGCCCCCGCGGGAGCGAGGGCCTGGGATGTGCCGGTGGTCCCCCACAGGACCGCCGCCGCCAGGATGAACCACGCCCCTCCCCTGCCCGCTTGTGCCATACCGTTACCGCCCATGCCATGCCTCCCTGTTGTTCCGGCCTACCGTCATACCTCTGTGCCGCCTCACTTCGCCCGGGCAAGGGCCACCACGGCGGCCAACACCAGGGTGGCACCCGCCAGTTGCACGCCCCCCAGTGATTCGCCCAGGATCAGCGCCGCCAGGACCAGGGTCACCACCGGCTCCAGCGTTGAGAGGGTCGCCGCGTCGGCGGCCCCCAGGCGCTGCATGCCGGCGAAGAAGCCGACCATGGCCACCACGGTGGAAAAAAGGGCTATTCCGACTACGGCTCCCCAGCCTGCCAGCCCTGTGGGCCAGTGAGGCCCCTGCCAGATCACGGCACAGCCATAGACCACGGCAGCCGCAAGCATGATGACGGTTGCCGCCGGAATGGCGCCGGTGCGGCGAGACACCTGCTCCCCCACGAGGATGTAGCCCGTATAGATGACTGCCGCGCCGGCGCCGAACGCTATTCCGGACAGGCTGCCGGTCAGGCCGTCGGCCACGGTCAGCAGGATGCCGACGAGGGAGGCCGCCACGGCCGCTACCTTGAGGGGCGTCAGCCGCTGACGGCCCAGAGCTGCCGAGGTCAGGGTGACCAGGGCCGGGTAGAGATAGAGCAGGAGCGCCGTAAGGCCGGCGGACGCATAGCGCAGGGACGTGAAATAGCAAAAAGCCTGGCCCACGTAGCCGATGGCGCCCATGCCGACCAGTATCCATAAATCGCGGCCCCGGGGCCAGGACAGGCGCAGGACGGGCATCAGGGCAGCCATGAGTACCCCCGCCACCAGGAACCGCAGAAAGAGAACCACGGCGGTGGAGGCGCCCGAGGCAAACGCCACCTTGCCGAAAATGCCCAGGGCGCCGAACCCCACGGCCGATGCCGCCACAAAGGCCGCCCCGGCCAGGCGGGGGCCAACGAGAGAGTGGCTGACGCGGTCCTGCCGGGTAGTGTGCAACGATTCGAGCGCCATGCGTTCCTGCTCCTTTCCCGGCCGCCACATACCGGGTGGCCGGCCGCAAATGCCGCATAGTACACGAATGCGGCAGTTCTGTCCTCTATTTTGAGCACATGACACCGAGCCACCGTACCCTGTCCACATTTTATTATTGACATCCATTTTCAATAAAATACAATAGAAGCAAAAGGACTGATCACTACGAAAGGGGTGTCGAGTCATGAGACGTCAAACTGAACTCAAGACCGTTCACAGAAGTGATACGGATAGAATGCATACGGTGAAAAGATCGACCAGAAGCGGCTCCTCAACGGACAGAAGCATGTCGATGGCGACTCCCCGCGAGAGCATGCCCATGTCGTCAACTGTAACGAACCCGTTCCGCGAAATGGAGCGGTGGTTCGAGGAATCTCTGAACCGCCCCTTCTTCGGCATGAACTGGGTTCCCTTCCGCAACCTGATCAACGACCTGGGGAATAGCGGCGAACTGATGCCCGCCGTGGACATGTTCGAAGAAGGGGAGCACCTGGTGGTGAAAGCCGAACTGCCGGGTATTTCACGGGAGGATCTGAATCTGCGGATAGTGGATGGCAACCTGATCATTTCGGGCGAGAAGGGATCCGGTGAAACGGTCGAGCGGAGCAACTACCTGCGGCTCGAACGGCATCACGGCTCCTTCACGCGGACACTGAGACTGCCCGATGGTCTCGATACCGAGCACATCAGGGCCAGTTTCAGGGACGGAATACTGGATGTCCGCATCCCGAAAACCGAAAGCACCGTCCGGCAGATCGCCGTGGAATGACCACCCGGCGTCACCACCGCAGCACAAAGGGGAAGCCCGAAGCTTCCCCTTTTCGCGTCTCTTTCCTTGCCATCCCCGCCCCGTGACCGTACAATGCCACCGCACCCCATCAGCGCCCCGGAGGACTCCATGTCGAACCTCGTCCTTTTTCTCCTCATGATGTGCGGCGGCGTGTTCATCGCCGTCCAGCCATCCATCAACGCCCGGCTGGCCCAGAAAACGGGCGTGATCGAGAGTTCCACCGTTTCCTTCGCGGTGGGGACCCTGGCGCTCCTGATCGTGAGCACCATGGTGGGAAAGGGGAGCCTGCGCGGCGTTGCCGCGGCCAACTGGTGGGAGCTGACCGGCGGGCTGTGCGGAGCCTTCTACGTCACCCTGATCATTTTCGCGGTCCCCCGCATCGGCACGGCCGCGGCCATGGCGGCCACCATCGCCGCCCAGTTGGCTACCGGCCTGCTGCTGGACCACTACCGGCTCTTCGGCTACCAGGGAGCCCCCTTCGACCTGAAGCGGGGCATCGGCGTGGTGCTTCTGCTGATCGGCGCGGCGCTGGTGTTCCGGCGCTAGACCAGGCCGGGGAGCCCCTGCCATGGAACCGAACAGCCGCGATATTGCCGGCATCCGCACTGTCGCCCTCTTCGAAGGGACCAAGGGAATCCTGGTCATTGCCGCGGGCCTGGGCCTGCTCACCCTGATCCACCACGATGTCCAGGCCCTGGCCGAGGAGATCGTCTCCCTTTTCCACCTGAACCCGGCAAGCCGGATCCCGCGCATCTTCCTGGAAGCGGCGGACGCGGCCAGCGACGGGCGGCTGCGGCTGCTGGCGCTGGGAGCCTTCGGCTATGCCGGCCTGCGCTTTACCGAGGCCTGGGGGCTGTGGCGGGCCCGGCCCTGGGCCGAATGGCTCGGCATCGTTTCGGGCGGCATCTACCTTCCCCTCGAAGTCTATGAACTCGTTGTCTCCATCTCTGCCGTCAAAATCGGCACCTTCCTCGTTAACCTTATCGTAGTGGCCGTGCTGGTGCGGGCGCGAATCCGGGCACGCAGGTAACATACGGAACGCTAGCCGTAGGGGTCGCCACCCTCCTCAACCGGAACCGGGCCTTGAACGTCCCTGAGCGGCGTCCGGTCTTTCACCGCAAAGACCTCGATTCCGGCCTTCCCCTCCACCGGACAGACGTTCTCGCAGATCCCGCAGCCGTTGCACAGGTCATCCACCACGTAGGGGACCAGCAGTTCCACCTGCCGCCCCTGGTCGTCCGTGTCCGGAACCCGGCGCGAGCGGATCGCCTTGGCGGGAATGGGGCAGTGCTCCTCGCACACGATACAGTTGATCTTCTTGGCAAAGGGGAGGCAATGGTTACGGTCGAACACGGCCTTGCCGATGACTTCCCGCTTCTTGGCCGGCACCGGCAGGTTCGGGATGGCGCCGGTGGGACAGACCTGCCCGCAGAGGGTGCAGTTGTATTCGCAGTAGCCGAGCCGGGGGATCAGCACCGGCGTGTAGAGCCCCTCCACCCCTGACTGCAGCACCGCCGGATAGAGGGCGCTCCGCAGGCAGACCTTCATGCACTCCCCGCACCGGACGCACGCGGCGAGGAATGCCCCCTCGTCCCGCACCCCCGGCGGACGGAGCACACGCGCCTGTGCCGCGGGATCGCGGAAACGGAAAAACCTGGCCGCCAGGAGCCCGCCGATAACGCCACCCAGCAGAACCCGGCGCTGGGGCAGAAGCGGCACCTCCCCGGCCAGGGGCGAACCGGGCAGGAAGCGGACCCGCGCCGAGGGGCACCGCACCGCACACTCCATGCAGAGGATGCACTCTTCCTTCTGAAGAATCTCCCGGTCGAAAGAGGTGGGACAGAGTCCGCTGCAGGCGCGGCAGTCGGCACAGAGTTTTTCAGGACGGCGATTGAACGGCGAAAAGCGGGCGGCAAGCCCCAGAAGCGTGCCCAGGGGACAGAGACGGCGGCACCAGCAGCGGGACTCGCATCCTTCCAGCCCGATCACCCCCGCCAGGATGAGGGCGGAGAGGAAGGCCAGGGGATAGGCCGTCTCCCGGAATGGCAGGACATGGTCGCGGATCAGGGCATAGCCCGGAGCCAGCAGGTCTCGCCCCTCCCCCAGCACCCGGTAGAGCCCGACCCAGGCGCCACGGGTCGTGTCGCCCAAGAGGGGATGGAGGGAGAATGCGAGACCCCGTACGAGGATGGCCAGAGGGTCCAGCAATCCGGCCAGGTTGATGCCGGCCAGGGCCGCGCCGAGCAGGGGAAGGAACACCCAGTATTTGGCATTTCCCGTGAGGAGGGAGGGCGCGCCCCGCCGGCGGAACCGGCTGCCGAGGAGATCGAGGATGGTACCGAGGGGACAGATCCAGCCGCAGAAAAAGCGCCCCAGAAGCGCCGTGGCAACCAGGAGCAGCACCGCCGGAAGCAGCAGCCAGGTGAATGTCTTTGCCGCCAGGAGATACGTTGCCGCCACCAGCGGGTCAGCCCGGAAAAAGGCGTTAACCGCCGCATTGATCTCGTCCCTGCCCCGGTACTCGGTGTTAATGAAGAGGACAAGAAAGAGGACCAGAAACAGGAGCTGGCTGATCCGCGCCGAGGTAATCCGTTTCATGGGAGCCTCATGTCTCAGGCCGTGACGATGCGGACCCGCTTCAGGTTCATCTCGCCGAGTCCCCGCTTGTGGGCCGCCACGGTGACCGGAATATCCTCGGGCTTGAGACCGAACAGGGTGGTGGCGTAGGCATCGGCGGCCACGATGTCCGTGGAGGCGATGACCGTATCCATCACCTTCACGTCGGCCGGGCTCCCCCCTGGGGTCCGTGATCGGTCAGGATGCGGGTGGCGTCGATGACCGTCAGGTGGCTCTTGAGCACGCTGTTGATGTCGGCCAGGGCATCATCCAGGTGGCGATGGATGCTCCCCCGGTTTCCCCCCATAACCCCCATCACGTTCTTGAGCCCCAGGGTCAGGCGGGACAGGCCGTGGTGCTTGGCCACCGGCACGTTGATGAAGACATCGGCCGAGAGCGCTTCGTCGTAGAGTTCCCACGCCGGGAGCACGGCCCCCTTGATGGGGACCCGCCGGAACCGCTCGTTTTCGATGAATTTCAGCTCCACCCCCTTCATCCCCTTGAGGGCGTCGCTGATGCCGCTCTGGACATAGCAGCGGCGCTCGTCGTTGCAGGTCCGGTCAAAGACCTTGACCCGCTTCGCTCCGGCGGCCAGGGCCTCCTCGGCCAGGGCGCGCACCACCAGCGGGTGGGTATTGGCCGCCTGGGCAGGGGTCCGGTCCCACCCCATGTTGGGCTTCAGGACCACCACATCCCCCGGTTTCACGAACCGCTTCATACCGCCCAGAAGCGCAAGGGCGCTCCGGGTCGTGCGGGCATAGTCCTTTCCCCGCGCCACCGCCACCGTCGGCTGCGGCGCCGCGAACAGCCGCCGGAATGCCCCTTCGGCAAAGAGGGACGACAGTCCCGCGAGCTTCAGAAACGTGCGTCGTTCCATGGTTTCCTCCCCGGCTTGACATAGAATTCACGCTTTCCAAGGATACCATAGAGACGGCAGCGCTCCAGGAAAAACTAGCCGGCAGACTGCTCCAGCAGCGTTGCCAACATCTCCACCCGGGGCATGGCGACGCCGCGCCGACCGCCGTAGGCGAGCGGAGTCCGGAAGATGGCCCCGATCTCCAGGGGCCGCCCCTCTTCCCGGTCGATCTGCATGGAGGGTTTGTACTCCCCCATCTTGTCGGTGAACTCCAGCATATTGTCGGCGTATTCCGAGGCAATGGGCACGGACAGGCCCTGAGCATTGGCCGCAGCGATCACCTCATGCATGATCTCCCGCACCAGCGTGCGGCTCGCATCCCGCGCCAGGAGCAGGTTGACCGGCTGCTGCAGCAGGGCGCACAGGCCGTTGAACGGAATGTTCCAGACCAGCTTCTCCCAGCGGGCCCGCTTCAGGTCGCCGGTTGCACGGCACTCCACTCCTGCCCGCACGAACAGGGCGGCCAGCGCCTCGGTCCATTCCCGGTCGCGGGGAAGAAATTCGCCCAGGGTGATCCGGCCCGCACCAAGGTGGTGCACCTCTCCCGGCTCACCCCGGTTGGAACAGAGAAAGGCCACCCCGCCGATGACCCGCTCAGGGCCGAACAGGGCGGCCAGTGCCTCCTCGTTCCCCAACCCGTTCTGAAGGGTCAGGATCCGGGTCTCAGCCCCCACCAGCGGACGGATCAACTCCTCATACCGATCGTTGGCAAAGGTCTTCAGCCCCACCAGAACCAGATCTGCGGCACCGATCTCATCAGGGGTCCGGTATCCTTTCACGTGGGGGAGGACAAAGTCACCGTCAGTGGAGAATACCTTGAGGCCGTTGCGAACGATTGCCTCGAAATCGCGGCGCAGAAGAAAATGCACGTCTTCCCCCGCCCGCTGCAGCAGCGCGCCGTAGTAGAGCCCCAGGGCTCCGGCGCCGACAATGGCTATTTTCATCAGAACGACTCCAGGGAACGGGTTTGCCGGGCACGGCGGCCAATGGTCCGCAGATGGCCAGTAATCCGTGCCTCGTCAGGCATCGGGTAGAGTGCCACATAAACGCCGCCATGGAAACAACTCCGTAGCAGAGGCGCGGAAAGGGCCGCCGCAGCCACGGCCCTGCCCGTGCGGAGGGTCGCCGGCTCTGCCGCACGGGCCATCCTGGTAGCGGCGTTCAAGGCGGGATCCGTGGATGTGCCGGTTGCCTTCCCCAGGACGCCACCCGGGATCGGCATCACATATGATTCGATGGTACATCATATCGTGCGGCGTGGCGCGCCGGGCAGGCTTACGCCATCGTCCCGATCGTCTTGCGGAAGCGAGCCAGAGACACGGCAAACAGCACCGCGCCAATCAGGGCAAGGGAGACGAACTGGGGCCAGACCACGGAAATCCCGGCACCCCGGTAGAGGATTGCCTGGGCAAGCATGACGAAATGAGTATTGGGGGCTGCCAGCATCACGGCCTGAACAAAGCCGGGCATGCTCTCCCGGGGGGTCGTCCCACCCGAAAGGATCTGCAGCGGCAGCAGGATCAGCATCACCAGGAGCCCGAACTGGGGCATGGAGCGGGCCAGGGTGCCGAGGAAAATCCCCAGGGAAGTGGTGGCGAACAGGTGCAGAGCCGTACCGGCCAGGAACAGGAGGATGGAGCCCTCGACAGGAACCTTCAGAAGCCCCTGGACCACGAACAGGAGTGAACAGGCCGTTGCGGCGAGTACCACCAGGGCCATGGCCCACACCTTGCCCGTCATGATCTCGAAGGGAGTTACCGGCATGGCCAGGAGGTGCTCGACCGTGCCGTGCTCCCGCTCGCGGAGGAGCGCCGCCCCGGTGAGAATAATCGAAAGCATGGTCACGTTGTCGATGACCTTCATGACCCCCCCGAACCACGATTTGTTCAACTCCGGGTTGAACCGCGCCCGCAGTGCCAGATCCACCGGAGGGGCATGGTTCGAGCGATATCTTTGGAGGAAACTCGCGATCTCGCCGTTGACAATGGTCTGAATGTGGCCGCTGCCGGTAAAGGCCTGGCTCATGCGGGTGGCATCCACGTTGAGCTGGATAGCGGGGGAGCGGCCAGCCAGCACGTCGCGCTGAAAATCCGGGGGAATATCAATGGCAAAGGTATCAATACCGGCATCCATCCGGGCGTCCATCTCGGCTCGGCCAATAAGGACAGGCGGGACGAACTGGGGGGGATAGAACGCATCGACGATGCGCCGCGAGAGTTGGGAGTGGTCCTCGTCCACAATGGCGATGGGAGCGTTGTGGAGGGTTTCGGGCATGGCCGTGGCGCCGGAGTAGATGGCGAGGGTGAAGGCATAGACGATCAGGACGAGCATGATGGGATCCCGCAGCAGGCTGCGGAGCTCTTTGATGCCGAGATGGAGAATGTTTGCAGGCCGCATGGTCAGTGCTCCTGTTTCCTGAGCAATGCTCCCCCGAGGCCGGTCAGGATGGGGACAGCCAGTGCCAGGGAAAGGAATGAGGAGTAGAGGTCATGGAAATCGAGCCCTTTTGAAAAGGTGCCCCGGGCGATGGTCAGGAAATGGGTGGTGGGGTACGCCCTGCCGATCATGGCCCCTGCCCCTTCGAGGGAGGAAACCGGGTCGATCATGCCGGAGAACTGGACCGCAGGCAGGAGGGTCAGGAGCGCCGTTCCGAAGAGGGCCGCTATCTGGCTCCGCATGAAGGTGGAGATCACCAGTCCCAGCGCGGTGGCAGCGGTTACGTAGAGGAACGCGGCCGTGGCAAGGGTTGGGAAGCTCCCCTTCAGGGGAACCTGGAACACGAAGACGGCCAGGGCGGTGAGGAGGAGAAAGTTGAGCATGGCCAGTGCCACGTATGGACCCTGCTTGCCGAGGAGGAATTCCAGCCGGGTGACCGGAGTGACGTAGAGATTGACGATGGAGCCCAGCTCCTTTTCCCGCACCACGGACAGAGCGGTCAGCATGGCCGGAATCATCATGAGCAGCAGCGGAATGACCGCCGGCACCATGGCCGGCAGGCTTTTCACGTCGGGGTTGTAGCGGAAGCGCGTTTCAATGGTGGCAGCCCCGGCCCCGGAGAGAGCCGTGGCATGCTCCCGGGCCAGGACCGACAGCCACTGCGCATGCATCCCCTGCACGTAGCCGCGCACCGTCTCGGCACGGGTGGGCATGGCGCCGTCGATCCAGGCCCCCACCGTCACCGGAGCCCCCCTGCGCAGGTCTCGGCCGAAGCCGGGGGGGATCTCGATGGCCAGGCTGATCTCGCCGGCCCGCATGCGCCGGTCCAGGTCGCCATAGTCGATGATGGGAGGACGTTCGTTGAAGTAGCGTGAACCGGCGAGGTTAAGGGCGTAATCGCGGCTGAGGGTGGTCTGGTCCCGGTCGAGGACCGCGAAGGAAAGATTCTCCACGTCCAGGTTGATGCCATATCCTATGACGAGCATGAGGATAACGCTCCCCAGGAGCGCCAGGGTCAGGCGGATCGGATCCCGGCGCAGTTCCAATGCCTCGCGCCGGGTGTAGCTGAACAGGCGGCGCAGGCTGAAGAAGCCGCCCCCTTCGGGTCCTCCCTCCCTGGCCGGACCGAGGTCAGAGGGAGCGCGCGGTTGAGGGGAAAGGGCGTGCTCTTGCAGAGGCGGCGCCATGGCATCGGAGTCCGTGGCCGCCTCCTCAAGGTAGCCGATGAAGGCCTCTTCCAGGCTCGCTGCCCCCCGTCTTTCGATCAGGGCAGCCGGGGTGTCGCTCACCAGCACCCGCCCCGCGTGCATCAACGAGATGCGGTCGCAACGCTCGGCCTCGTTCATGAAGTGGGTTGAGATGAAGATGGTGACCCCGTCCCGGCGCGCCAGGTCGAGCATGATATGCCAGAACGCATCGCGGGCCACCGGATCGACCCCCGAGGTGGGCTCGTCCAGAATCAGCATCTCCGGGCCGTGGATCATGGCCACCGCCAGGGAAAGCCGCTGGCGCTGCCCCAGGGGCAGGGCATCGGGGAGGCTCTCCATCACCTCCACCAAACCGAATCGCTCCGCCATCTCCTTCACCCGGGCCGGGATCCCCTTTTCCGGCAGCCTGAAGAGACGGGCGTGGAGCACCAGGTTCTGCCGCACCGTCAGTTCGCCGTAAAGGGAGAAAGACTGGGTCATGTAGCCGACCCGGCGGCGGGTATCGATGTCCTGGGAGTCCACGGGACGGCCGAAGAGCCACGCCTCCCCTTCGCTGGCCGGCAGGAGGCCGGTCAGCATCTTCATGGTGGTCGTTTTGCCGCAGCCGTTGGAGCCCAGGAAGCCGAAGATCTCCCCCCGCCCGATGCGGAAGCTCACGTGGTCGACGGCCGTGAACTCGCCAAAGCGCATGGTAAGGCCATGGGCCTCGATGGCTGCCTCGGCGGAAACGTCGGTTTCCCGGGGAAAAACCTCTACCGGCCGATGACCTTCCCGCTGGGATGGGGGAAGAAGGGCGATGAACGCCTCTTCCAGGGCGGCAGTGCCGGTTTGGGCCAGAAGTTCGGCCGGAGAGCCCGTGGCCAGGACTCGCCCCCCGTTCATGGCCACCAGCCAGTCGAAACGTGCCGCTTCTTCCATGTAGGCGGTGGCCACCAGCACGCTCATCCCTGGCCGTTTGGCGCGGATGCGGTCGATGAGCTCCCAGAATTGGCGGCGCGACAGGGGGTCGACGCCGGTGGTGGGCTCGTCCAGGACCAGAAGATCAGGGTCGTGAATCAGGGCGCAGCACAGACCCAGCTTCTGCTTCATGCCACCGGACAGTTTGCCCGCCGGCCGATCGGAAAAAGGCTCAAGGCCCGTTGCCCGCAACAGCTCAAGGATGCGGCGCTCCCGCTCCCGGCGGCCGTGGCCGAAAAGGCGGGCGAAGAAATCGGCATTCTCGAAGACCGACAGGGTGGGATAGAGATTCCTGCCGAGCCCCTGGGGCATGAAGGCCACCCGGGGGCAGACTGTGCGCCGGTGGCCACGGTCGGCCATGCTCCCCCCGAGCACCTCCACGGCACCGGACTGGACCGCCCGGGAACCGGCGATGAGCGAGAAGAGGCTCGATTTACCCACCCCGTCGGGGCCGATGAATCCGACCATGCAGCCGGCGGGGAGATCAAGGGAGATATTCTCAAGCGCCGGGGTCTTGCCGTAACGGAGACCGACCCCCTTCAGCCGGACCACGGGGGGCTGCTCGGCGGCTGCCGGTTCCCGCGCGTTCATTGTACGAGTCCCGTTGTCAGGCGTTCCGGCCACGGGGTAGCGGTGTCGAGCCGCACGTAGGCCATGCCGGGGAGGCCGGTCTTAACCCGGGTGATGTGCTTTTTGAGGAGCTCCACGGGGATCTGGGCCCGGACGCGGAACATCAGCTTCTCCCGTTCACTGGCCGTTTCCACGGTCTTGGGGGTGAACTGGGCCACGTCGGAAACAAACGACACCCTGGCGGGAATCACGTACCGGGGAGCGGCATCCAGTACCAGCCGCACCTCGGTTCCGAGCGCAACCTTGCCTGCCGCAGCAGTGGGCAGGAAAAACGTCATGTAAACGTCGCTCAGATCGACAAGACTGAGAACCCGTCCGCCGGCGCCGACCACCTCGCCCACCTGGGCGACCTTGTACTGGACCCGGCCATCACGGGGGGCCTTGAGGGCGCTGTCCCTGATATCCGCCTGGATCCGCTCAATGGTGGCCCGGGCGGCGTCGACCATGGACCCCGCCCCCACCACCCGGGTGCGGGCCGTTGCAATGGCAGCCTCGGCGGCGGCAACCTGGGCCCGGGCCGAACTTACGGCGGCTGCGGCGCTTTGGAATCCCGTATAGTCATCATCGGTTTCCTGCTGGGACATGGCTCCTTTTGCTGCAAGCTCAGCGGAACGTTCCCACCGTTTGCGGGCATTGACGAGCTCGGCCTCCCGCTGCCCGACCACCGCCACAGTCGCCGCCTTCTCGCTTTCCCTCTGGGCCAGTTGGCTGCGCTCCGTGGCGATGGCGGTCTGCGTCTGGCGATAATATGCCTCGGCCTCGCGGAGCTGGGCTTCAAGGACTTCCGTGTCCATGACCGCCACCACCTGGCCGGCGGTGACGAAATCCCCCTCGCGCACCAGTATCTCCCTGACCCGGCCGGCAGCCTTGGCGGCCACATCTATCTCCACCGCCTCGATGCGGCCGTTGCCGCCGACCAGCCCCTTGTCCCTGTTGCTCCCGCCGAATTTCTGCCACGCGGCAAAACCCAGGGCCGCCAGCGCCAGCACCACGGCGATCCGAATCAGCAATCTTCTCCATTGACCGGTCATGGCTCCCCCGTTCTCTGCTCCCGGAACGCAGACGGCTCAGTGCTTGAACAGAAGGTGGATCAGGTTGATGGGCCAATCCGGGTGCGGCTCTCTGGTTAACACATACAGGGCCGCCATCATGGCGAGCAGCGCGATAAGCACATAGAGGGCTATCCTGGCTGGTTTCACGACATCTCCTTTCGCGTCTTCAGGTAGTACCGGGCATCTCCAATCGCCGCTGCCACGTCCCCACGCATCACCCACGGTTCCGATTCCCGCGGCAATCCGCCGGCTCAGGCCGGCGCGGGTGACGGCCTCCCCCCAGCTCCGTCAGTTGGCCACGTCGTCCTCCCGCTTCATGGTGTACAGCATCCGGAGCAATTCGTACTCGAACGGCGAACCGGTCTGGCGATAGCGGAACGGTATCCGGTGCCGTCTGTCCACGGCGGAGGTGCCGGTGTAGGCCGCGGTAATGGCGGCATTGTCGACCCAGGCCGCGGGACCGGCCAGATTGAAGGCTGCCGAGTCCACGGCAAGGCCGGTTGTGTCCCGGACATTGGATGGCCCCAGGACCGGAAGAACGAGATATGAGCCGTTCCCTACCCCGTAGCGGCCGAGGGTTTGGCCGAAATCCTCCGGCTGGCGCCTGAGGCCCCAGGCGCCGGCCGGATCCCAGAGCCCGGCAACGCCGACAGTGGAGTTGATGACGAAGCGGCTCACGGTGATACCGGCGGCCTTGAACTTGAGCTGCAGGAGGTTATTGGCGAGGTTGCCCACTTCGCCGATGTTGTCGATGGCACTGGAAACCCGTTCTTCGGCGTAATCGGGCATGATGGTTTCGTAGGTGCGGACAACGGGACGGAACAGGAACTCGTCGAAATAGTAGTTGAACCGGTATACTCCCCGGTTGAAACCTTCCAGGGAGTCGTCCACTTCAAACATCGGTGACATCCCCTCCTTGACCACATCCTCGTAGGTGCGCAGGGGCAAGGCGTCAGCGGGAACCGCCTGGGGAAGGCTACTGCATCCCGCCGCCGGCAGAAGGGCCGCAAGGATCACCAACAGGAGCTTGATTCTCGCAAGGACGGTGCCCATGGCTCACCTCTCCTTCCCGGCCAGAAAATCGATCATGAATGAGACCACGTCGGGGTGGAACATGTTTCCCATGTGGCCACCGGTGGGGAACAACCGGGCTCGTCCGCCAAAGACTCCCTGGAGGTAGTCGATGTCTCCCGGAGCGAGAATGATATCGTCCTCGTTATGGATCAGCCCGACTTTGTCCGCGTTCCGCAGGTAGGCCTCCTGGGAACGGAGGCTCATGCGCGCCAGCAGAGCCTGACGGGTCAGGGACGGTTCGCGGTGCCGGCGGTTGGGAAAGAACCATTCGTCGAAATAGTCGGTGAAGCGCGTGTGCAACGAGACCGTGGCGTAGCGGGTGAGGGACGAGGTGGCGGTGAGCCTCGCATTTCTGGGGACGATATAGCCGCCACCGTTCATGACGTCGGCGGTGAAAATCATGTTGGCTGCACTCATGCGGAAAGAAAGTCCGATGAGTGCGGCGAGATTCTCCTCATTGGGAGGAAACCGCTTATAGGCGCTGTAGATGAAATCCCCGCTGAGACTTCCCGGCCCCACCTCCCTGCTGACGTGGGAGAATTCGGTAAAAACGCTGCGAAACCAGGCGTCGAACTGCTCCATCCCCTGCGGGACGTTCTCCACCAGCAGTTGATCCAGGGCCGCCACTGACTCATACAGGCTGACCGGAGGGTTGATGAGAAGAACCTTGCTGAAATTGAATCGTTTCTCCTCTTCGTCGAGCCGGGCGACAAACGCCGCGTTGAACGCGCCAAGGCTGTAGCCGGCAAGATCGAAGCCCGAAACGTCTATGGTATCCCGCACCGCGTCATAGGCCATCTCCATGACCCGGTAGAGATCACGGGCATCGTCGAAGGGGTCCCCGGGAAGACCCGATGAGGCATTTACCACGAAATCCATATGGCTTGGCGACGTCAGGGAGATGACGTGGAACCCTCCCTGGTACAGGGCGTTCCGGAGCTTTACCATGCGCGGGGTGTTATGGCCGGCACCGGTTCCGGCAATGACAAAGACAAGGGGAGCGCGATGATCCTGATAGGCCAGGGTGCAGACGAGACCGTCCTCATACCAAAAGACCGGGGGAATCTCGCGGCCAGGAAACACCCGCAGGGTGAACTCCCGGGCCGGGACCTTTTCGGGGAGCCTGACCTCGAGGTGTTTCGGCAACTCCATGATCGTTGCCTCGTAGGGGTTTACAAAAGGGTAAAAATAGGCTTGAACTGCGGCCGTTGCGTCAGGAGTGAGGAAAAAAAACCACGCCAGGCAAAGCAGAGCAATGGACCGCCTCATTATATCCTCCGAAGAAACGGTTGATGACCGCACCACACATGGCTCAGGGAACGATGCCGGCCTGCCGGAAAAAGCGGCCGGCTCCCGGATGAAGGGGAATGACCGCGGCATCGGCAGCCTCGCGGGAGGAAAGGACCTGTAGGACCGGATGCTGGCGCCTGAAAAGATCGAAGGAGGTCATGATCTCCCGCACCAGGCGATAGACAGTTTCCTCAGCCATGTCGGACCGGGTGAAAAGTATCGACCGGATGCCGATGGTAGGCACCACTCCGGCACGCTCCAGCCCCGGGTAAAAAGTGGAGGGAACCACCGCAGGGAGCAGGAGCGGGTTTTCCGCCGTCACCTGTGCGATGAGTGATGTATCGAGGGGAACCATGAGAACCTTCCGGCGGCCGGTGCTGGCCTCCATCACCGCAAGATTCGGATGCGCCACCGTATAAATGTAGGCGTCGATATGGTTGCTCTGCAGCAGTTCGGAGGCGAGGGCGGCGGGATGGGCCGAAATGATCACGTCTGACGGATGTAGGCCGGAGAGACGGAGCAGGCTCACGGCATAGTCATGATCAAAGGACCCTTCGGCGCCGATATTGACCCGCTTCCCCCTGAGGTCGCTCATCCGGCTGATCCCGGCATCAACGGCGGCGACAACGGTCACGGCTTCTACCGGGAGCCCGAGAACGGCGCGCAGGCCCGGCTGGCTCTTTCCTGCCCATCTGCCGGTTCCCAGTGCCGCATCCCGCAGCACATCGGCCTGGGCTATCCCGAAGGCCGTTTTCCCCTCCAAGACGCTCTCGACATTGGCCACTGCCCCCTGTGATGAAACGGTGGTCAGCCGCACTCCGTATTCCGCGCTTCGGCGATTGAATATCTTTGCGATGGCGCTGGAAAACACATAGTAAGAACCTGTGGTGTTCCCGGAGCCAATTGAGAGCGAGGGCTGCGGAAATGCGGGCAAGGCTGCAGGCGTCAGCAGAATCGCCATTGCTACCGGAACCGCCAGTTGCCACGACATGAATCTGGAAAAGCGGATCATCGGTCACGTCCTCCTCTGGCCTGGAGGATGAATACTGGATACGATGAGGTTTAATTCACCGAACAATTATAGCATCCTTTTCGGCAGATGTTTGACGGGAACGTATCCGGCGAAACACTAGCGGCATATGGACGGTCAGGCTAAGGCATGCCAACCTTTTCCCTAGGGAAAGTGCCGGATGTCCGCCAGTAGCCGGCCCGTATCAACCGGTTTGCTGGTTATCCGGCAGATGCCGGCACCTGCAGCCCCGACAAGGAAAGCTGGCCACATCGCAGGTGATCAGCAGATGGGAAGGTCCGGATGCAGTTCTTGTGTGGCGCTGCCGGCTCAAGGACACTCATGACCGTTCTTACCCGCGCAGTATCCGCCCAGTTATTCGCTCCCGCCGCCCAGCACCCGGTACAGCGTAACGAGATTGGTCAAACGCGACAACCGTACGCCGATCAGGTTCTGCTGGGCACTGTAAAGAGCCCGCTGGGCATCCAGGACTTGCAGATAGTTGTCCACCCCCTTTTCGTAGCGGGCCTGGGAGAGCTTGTGACTCTCGGCCGTGGCGTCGGTGAGGGACTGCTGGGCCGCCAACTGGTCGCCAATGGTACCACGCTGGGCCAGGGCATCGGCCACTTCGCGGAAGGCGGTCTGGATCGCCTTCTCGTACCGGGCCACGGCAATGTCCCGATCCACCTCAGCCACCTTCAGATTGGCCTGGTTGGCTCCGGCGGTGAAGATCGGAACGGTGATACGGGGCGCAAAGCTCCAGGTGAAGGCATCCCCCTTGAAGAGCCCGGCCAAGTCGTCGCTGCCGAAGCCCACGCTTGAAACCAGGGTGATGCGGGGGAAGAAATTGGCCCGGGCGGCACCGATATTGGCATTGGCCCCTTTCAGGAGGCTCTCGGCCTGGAGTATGTCGGGACGCCGCAAAAGCACGTCTGACGGTAGCCCCGGCGCCACGTCCTCCAGAGCGGTGAGGGTTGCGGAGAGCGCCGGCGGAAGAAGTTCCGCGGGCACCGACGAACCGACCACGAGATTCAGCGCGTTTATATCCTGAGCCACCAGAGTGGTGAAGCGGGCGATGTCGACCCGGGCGGCGTCAACGCTGGTCTGGGCCTGGTGCAGATCGAGGGCCGAGGAAACGCCGGCGTCGAAGCGGCTCTTGGTGAGCTTGTAGGATTCCTGCTGGTTGACCAGGGTTTCCTGCGCCAGTTTCAGTCGTTCGCGGTCGGCGGCAAGGGAGAGGTAGTTGACGGCCACCTCCGACACGAGGCTGATCTGGACGCTTCGCCGGGCCTGCTCCGTGGCCAGGTACTGCTCCAGAGCCTGATCCTTGAGGCTGCGCACCCGACCGAAGAGGTCCAGCTCGTAGGAGCTGACCCCGAGGCCGACACTGTACTGATCGATGGTATCGGCCCGGCCAGTGGCCGACAATCCTTCGGGCTGCCGCTTGAACGTTGCGTCGGCGTTGGCGTCCACCTGCGGGAAGAGATCCGCGCGCCGGATCTGGTACTGGGCCCGGGAACGCTCGATATTGAGAGCCGCCACCCGCAGGTCGCGGTTGTTCTCCAGGGTAAGGGCGATCAGCTTCCGCAGCTTCTCGTCCACGAAAAACTCCTGCCAGGGTATGTCGGCCACCGGCTTCTCGGCCGCGGCCGCCTGTTGGTAGGCGGAGCCTTCGGGCCAGGCGGCCGGAACCGGAGCGGCGGGTTGAGTATACCGGGGCGCCATGGTGGCGCAGCCCGCCGTAACGAGCAGCGCGGCCCCGGCCAGGACAACGTGTATCTTACATGGTTTCATCTTAGTGCACCTCCGGTGTTGCCGCAGCAGTCGACGTGGCGGCAGACTGCTTTCGGGCAAAGATCTTCGACACCAGAACAAAGAAGAACGGAATGAAAATCAGGTCAATGAAGGTGGCCGAGAGAAGACCACCGGTGACGGCCGTTCCGATGGCGTTCTGGGCCGCAGCCCCGGCCCCCTTGGTGAGGGCCAGCGGCAGGGTGCCGAAGAAGAATGCCAGCGAAGTCATGATGACCGGCCGCAACCGTATCTTCACCGCCAGAAGGGTGGCCTCCACCAGATCATGCCCGTGATGCAGCTGGTCCTTGATGAACTGGATGATCAGAATGGCGTTTTTGGTGGAAAGGCCCACGGTGGTCAGAAGGCCAATCTGGAGATAGACGTCGTTCGGCAGTCCCCGCATAGTAACGGCGGTCACCGCGCCCACCAGGCCGAGGGGAAGCATCAGCAGGTTGACGAAGGGGATCGTCCAGCTTTCGTAGAGGGCGGCCACGGCCAGGAACACCACCAGCAGCGAGATGGCGTAGAGTGCCGGAGCCTGGGCGCCTGCCTGTTTCTCCTCATAGGAAAGACCGGTCCATTCATAGCCGATGCCCGCAGGCAGCTGAGCCGCCATCTTCTCCATTTCGGCCATGGCCTCGCCGGTGCTCACCCCCGGCGCGGCCTGGCCCATGATCTCCACGGACGGAATACCGTTATAGCGTTCCAGACGTGGTGAACCGTATTGCCAGTGGGCGGTGGCAAAGGCGGAGAACGGCACCATCTCCCCGTTGTTATTGCGTACATACCACTTGCCGATATCTTCCGGCAGCATGCGGTACCTTGCGTCGGCCTGGAGATAGACCTTCTTGACCCGCCCGTTCTCGATGAAGTCGTTCACGTAGGAACTGCCCCAGGCAGTTGAAAGAACTTCGTTGATACTGGTCTGCGACACGCCCAGCGCTCCGGCCCGCACATCATCGATATCAAGTTTGAACTGTGGGGAGTCATCCTGGCCGTTGGGACGAACCGCCATCAGCTTCGGATTCTTCATGGCCATACCTAACAGCTGGTTGCGAGCCTCCATCAGCTTGTCATGTCCCAGGCCGCTGCGGTCCTGCAGCATGAAGTCAAAGCCGTTGGCCTGCCCCAGCTCCACCACCGCCGGCGGTGAAAAAGCAAAGGCCATACCGTCTTTGATCTTCGAGAATGCCGCCATAGCCCTGCCGGCAACGGCCGGCGCCTTCATGTCGGGGGTCGGGCGCAGCTCCCAATCCTTCAGCTTGACGAAGGCGAGGCCCATGTTCTGGCCGCGACCGGCGAAGCTGAAGCCGGCCACGGTAATGATGGCCTCCACGGTCTTTTTCTCCCGCTCAAGGAAATGGTGCTCAAGCTCCTCGATGACCTTGATGGTCCGCTCCTTGGTGGCTCCGGCGGGCAACTGGACCTGACAGATGATGAACCCCTGGTCCTCGTCCGGCAGGAAGGCCGTCGGCAGCCGCAGGAAGAAGAACACCATGGCCGCCACGATGCCGCCGTAAACCACCAGGTACCGGACCGGCTTGCCGAAGGAGCGGCCAACGAGCCCTTCGTATTTCTCCCGTGCCCAGTCGAACCCCCTGTTGAAGTGGCGGAAGAACTGGCAGAACCAGCCGCATTCACCCGGGGTATGTCCCTTTTCTACCGGCTTGAGCAAGGTGGAGCAGAGGGCCGGCGTCAGTATCTGGGCCACCAGTACCGACAGGATCATGGCCGAGATGATGGTGATCGAGAACTGACGGTAAATAACGCCGGTGGAGCCGCCGAAGAAGGCCATGGGAAGGAAGACGGCCGACAGCACGGTGGCGATTCCCCAAAGAGCGCTGGTGATCTGCCCCATGGACTTGATGGTGGCGTCGTGGGGAGAGAGCCCCTCCTCGGACATGATCCGTTCCACGTTCTCCACCACGACGATGGCGTCGTCCACCAGCAGGCCGATGACGATGACCAGCGCGAACATGGTCAGGGTGTTGATGGAGAATCCTGCGGCCGCCAGCACCCCCATGGTCCCCAGGAGAACAACCGGCACGGCGATGGTCGGAATAAGAGTCGCCCGGATGTTCTGCAGGAACAGGAACATGATGATGAAGACCAGGAAGACGGCCTCAACCAGGGTCTTGACCACCTCCTTGATGGAGATCTTCACAAAGGGGGTGGTGTCGTAGGGATAGACAACCTTCATGCCGGCGGGGAAGTAGCGGGAGAGCTCCTCCATCTTGGCCTTGACCCGCTCACCCGTATCCAGCGCGTTGGCGCCGGCCGCCAGCCTGATCGCCATGCCGCCCAGCGGTTTTCCCTTGTAGCGGGCTTCGATATCGTAATTCTCGGTACCGACCTTGGCCTCGGCCACGTCTTTCAGCTTGACCGTGGAGCCGTCGGGGTTCGTACGCAGGATGATGTTGTTAAACTGCTCCGGAGTCTGGAGCAGGGTGCGGGCGGTGATAGTTGCATTCAGCTGCTGCCCGTGGACGGCAGGGCTGCCGCCGAACTGGCCGGCCGAAACCTGGGCGTTCTGCGCCTGAATCGCTGCAATTACATCATTGGTGGTCAGATGAAAATTGTTCAGCTTGGCAGGATCCAGCCAGATCCGCATGGCGTTCTGGGAGCCGAAGACCGTTACCTCGCCCACCCCTTCGGTGCGGCTGATGATATCCTGAACGTTTGAGACCAGGTAGTCGGTCAGGGTATCGCGCGTCAACGAACCGTCTTCCGAAACCAGGCCGACGATCATCAGGAAGTTCTTGGTGGACTTAACCACCTGGATCCCCTGCCGCTGAACGATCTGGGGGAGAAGCGGCGTGGCCAGCTGCAGCTTGTTCTGCACCTGAACCTGGGCGATATTGGGATCGGTGCCGGCCTTGAAGGTCAGGTTGATGGCCACGGCCCCGGCCGAGTCGCTGGTGGATGACATGTAGATCAGGTTGTCGATGCCGTTCAGCTTCTGCTCGATGACCTGGGTAACCGTATCCTGCACCGTCTGGGCCGAAGCCCCCGGATACATGGCGTTAATGGTGATCTGGGGCGGCGCGATGGGCGGATACTGGGAAACCGGCAAGGTCTTGATGGCCAAAAGCCCCCCCAGCATGACCATGATGGAGATAACCCAGGCAAAAATTGGTCTGTTTATGAAAAAGCGGGACATGAAAGGAGCTCCTTAATGCGTATTCCCCCGTGGAAACAGGGAGGCGAGGCCTTAGGATCGCAACGCAGACAGCCTATTTTTTGGCACTCGCCGCCTGACTCGCTGCCGCGGGGGCAGCAGCCTCCGGCTTTGCCCCGAACGGTACGGCTTTCACCTGTGTGCCCGGCCGTGCCTTCTGGATTCCCTCCAGGATGACCCGGTCGCCGGCTTTCAGGCCGTCGCTCACCAGCCAGTTCTCCCCCACGGTCCGGACGACCTTGATGATCCGCGGCTCCACCTTCTCCTCGGCCCCCACCACCAGGACCATGGCCTCACCTTGGGGATTGCGGGTCACACCCCGCTGCGGAACCAGCATCGCCTGGTCGCTCACCCCCTCTTCCACGATGGCGCGCACGAACATGCCGGGGAGCAGGGTCTGCTTCGGGTTGGGGAAAACCGCCCGCAGGGTGATTGAGCCGGTGCTCTGGTCAACGGTCACTTCCGAAAACTTCAGCGTTCCCGGCAACGGATAGGGGCTGCCGTCTTCCAGCAGGAGCTTGACCTTGGCCTGGGCCGCGGCGTTGTCCTTCATAATGCCGCTGGCCAGGTTCTGCTTCAGCTTCAGCAACTCGGCGCTGGACTGGGTGACATCCACATAGATAGGGCTGAGCTGCTGGATGGTGGCCAGGGCCGTGGCCTGATTGGCGGTCACCAGCGCCCCGTCGGTGATGGCCGAGCGGCCGATGCGGCCGGAGATGGGGGCGGTCACCTTTGTGTAGGCCAGATTGATCCTGGCCGTCTCCACCGCAGCCTTGGCGGAGGCCACGTCGGCTTCGGCCTGTTTGAGAGCGGCATTGGCGTCGTCATAGTCCTGCTGGCTCACGGCTTTGATCTTGACCAGGTCACGGAAGCGCTCTTCCTTCAGCCGTGCCGGTATGAGATTGGCCTCGGCCCGGGCAAGGGCTGCCTTGGCACTGGCAAAGGCAGCCTGGTACGTGGCCGGGTCAATCTGGTAGAGGACCTGCCCCGCCTTCACGTCGGAACCTTCGACAAACAGGCGCTTCTGGATGATCCCGCTTACCTGGGGGCGAACTTCGGCAATCAGAAGCGGCGACGTCCGGCCCGGCAGCTCCGTGGTCAGGGCAACGCGCTCAGGCTTGACAACGATCACCCCCACTTCGGGAGGGCCGCTGGCAGGGGGAGCTGCCGCGTTCTTCTTGCCGCAACCGGCCATCATTATCCCGACCGCAAGAAGTCCCGCTACGGCCATCAGTCGTGTTCTGTACATGGGTTGCATACACACCTCGATACTGTTCATAAATTGCCGGCCACACGGCCAGTTACTTGTTTTTCCCAAAAAAAACGATAATGGCCGTAAGTGCCCAGACCGCCATGGTTGCCACGATAAACAGAGTCATACGCGTCATTCCCTTTCAGCGGATTCGCCCCATGAACAGCGTCCTCCACCGCGTCAAGAATGAACATTCATTCCGCAGTCAATCAACGACAGGAGATCGCCGAGCCTCCTACCTTTTCACCGCATCCCAGCACGCCTCGATGGTGCGGGCAATAAGGGCGTCGTCCAGTTCGATGAAACCGAGGATGTGATCACGCGCGACGGCCAGGAGTGGACCAAAGGACAGGGCGAAGAAAATCGGCAGCGGAACGTCCTTCAGAACCTGCTGGGCAACCCCCTCTTTGAACAGCTCGTGGTAGACGTCACACCCTTCCCGTTCCCCCAGAAGCTTTTCCCGGCGGAACGCCACCCCGTAAGGAGAATTGTGGAATTGCTCCAGATAGCGAAAATCAAGAGGATTTTTGATAAAATAGCGGAGAAGCGCCGTGCCGAGATGGAGAAACCGCCCCCTGAACGCTTTCAACTCCACATACCCCTCCGTAATGACGGGGTAGATTCTCTCTTCCAGCCCCCGATACAGTTCATTAATCAGCACGTCCTTGTTCTCGAAATACCGGTAGATCGTGCCGGCCCCCACCCCTGCACGCTCTGCGATGAGCGCCATGGGAGCACCGTGAAAGCCGTGCTCTGCGATAAGCTCAAGGGCCGCCCGGACAATCTCGTCCCGTCTTTCCGGCTTGGTCATACGCACCTCTCTATAATCGGAATGAACGTTCATTCCAAAATATAAAAAACGGGTTTGGATGTCCAGCATTTTTTCCAAACCCTTTGTCGCTAGAGAGCGTGACAAGCGCGGCGGAAGCCGCTCAGGAGCCGGCCAGATCGAACTGTTTGATTTTTCTGTAGAGGGTGTTCCTGCCGATACCGAGGACTTTCGCCGTCTCCGTTATGTTCCACCGGTACTGCTCCAGCGCCCGCCGGATGGTTTCCTCTTCAGTATCCTTGAGACATGGGGGGGCGGGAGGTGCCATCCCCCTCTCCCGCATGGCCGAGATCAGCCTGGTTTCCAAGGCGTGCAGTGAATCGAGCATGGTCTTCAACTCATCCGGATTCATCGTCCGCACATCGGGGATAGAGAGCGTGCGCCCAGGGAGATGCTCCTGGGAAAGGACACCAGCCGACGGTTCGTCTCCGCCGACCGGCGGCGATATGTTGTCGGCTGCATCGGCTCCGTTCACCAGCGTGCTCCCCAAGTGGTCAGGCATTATGGTGTCGCCGCTGCACATAACCACGGCACGCCGCATAACGTTGGCAAGCTGGCGTATGTTGCCCGGCCAGCCGTACCCCTGCAGGAGGCGCAACGCCTCGGGTGAAATCCGGAAATCAGGATTGAGCTGCCGGACAAAGTGCTCCGCAAGTTGGGGGATGTCTTCAAGGCGGGAGCGCAGCGGTGGAATTTCGAGCCGTACCACGTTGAGCCGGTAGTACAGGTCCTCGCGGAACGTTTTCTCACGAATGGCCTGCTCCAGATCGACATTGGTCGCAGCGATGACCCGCACGTCGGTCTTGATCGGCTTTTCACCACCGACGCGCATGAATTCGCCGGTCTCCAGCACCCGCAGCAGCTTTACCTGGATCTGCGGGCTGGCGTCACCGATCTCGTCGAGAAACAGCGTCCCGTGGTTGGCCAACTCGAAAATGCCGCGGCGGGGCTGGTTGGCGCCGGTGAAAGCCCCCTTCTCGTGACCGAACAACTCACTCTCCAGAAGGTTTTCCGGCAGGGCGCCGCAGTTTACCGGGATGAACGCCTGGTCGGCCCGCCCGGAGGCGGCGTGGATGAAGCGGGCCAGAACTTCCTTACCGGTGCCGGTATTCCCCTGGATCAGGACAGTCACATTCTTGGCGGCAATTTTGTGGGCCACGGACACGAGCCGCCTCATGGCCGGCGAGGCGCCCACCCGGAAACCGACTGCCCGGGCCACGCCGGCCCACTCCTCCGCGTCGGCGCTTCCCTGCTGGAGGTTGAGGCCGTGGCTGGCGGCCTTTTCAACCAGAGCCTCTATCTCATCGATGTCTTCGAAGGGCTTTTCCAGGTACTCGTATGCCCCGAGTTGCATCGCCGTGACGGCCGTCTTGATGGTGCTGTAACCGGTCATGATGATGACTTCGCAGGAAGGCTGCCGGGCCTTGATCGCCTTCAGAAGGGTCAGACCGTCGGTATCCGGCAGCTTAAGGTCCACCATGGCCACGTTGAAACTGTTTTCTCCGATGGCCCGCAGGGCGTCCGGCTCGTTCGATGCGGTGACGACCCCGTACCCTTTTCGCGCCAGCAGGCGGCGGAAAAAAGTGCAGACATCCGCCTCATCGTCGATAATCAATACCTGTATCTGTGACATGATAACACTCCGCCATGGGTTTCTTGAGCATGATCCGGCTGCTCACCCCCCTGCTCGCGTTGCTCGCTTCTCCCCTACCTTGTAGGGGGGGGACTGAGGGGGGTCCGTTAATGTCAAAAAATATGAATAAAATTCTTACTGCTCGACGGGAAGGAGCAGCGAGAACGTGCTCCCCTCCCCCTGCTTGCTCTCCACCTCAATGGTTCCGTTATGGGACTCGGCAATACCCAGGCTTACCGAAAGGCCGAGCCCGGTCCCCTTGGTCGCTTCCTTGCTCGTGTAAAACGGGGTGAAGATCTTGGACAGGTTCTCCGGCGCGATGCCGGTGCCATTGTCCTTCACGCTGAGAACTGCCCAGCTCTTTCCATGCTTGACCAGCAGCGAAGTGGCCACCGTGATGACTTTTTCCCTGCGCTCCACATCACCCAGGGCATCCCGGGCGTTGATCAGGAAGTTGGTCAATACTTGCTGGATCTGGGGACCGTTGGCGGTGAGCCGGGGGAGAAAGGGGGCCAGCTGTTCGACGATCCTGATCTGGCTCCGGTTTATCTGGTACTGGATCATGCTGAGCACCCGCTCAACCTCGGCATTGAGGTCGATATCCATCACCGGCGGCTGGTTCTGCCGCGAAAAGGTCAGCAGGTTCTGGATGATCCGTTTGCAGCGAATGCCGGAATTGACAATATCTTCCAGCACCTCTGCCCTGTCGTACTGGCCATCCTGCTGGAGATCCCTGGCCAGCAGCTGGGCCGTGCCGATGATGACCGTCATGGGGCTGTTCAGCTCGTGGGCGACCCCGGCCGCCATCTCCCCCAGTGCCGCCAGCTTCGCCGTCTGCACCAGCTGAGCCTCCATCTTGGTCTTGTCGGTGACATCCTTGATGATGATCGTCACCGCCGAGAGCTGCTTCTCTTCGTTGAGCACCGGGTAGTAGGAAAGGTCGAGAATCAGCCCCGTGTCGGTCTGCCAGCGCTGGAAAACCGGCTTCAGGGTCCGCTGGACCTCCTTGATGGGGCAGTTATCGCAGGGATGGGTCCGGCCGTGGAGCCTGGCAAAACACTTGTTGCTCACCGCCTGGTTCCAGAACCCGCTCATGGCCGGCGGAAGCCGGTTGTTGTGGAGCAGCACGTTGTAATCAGTATCGATCAGGAAAATCGGGTCGGTGACCGCCAGGAAGGTCTCTTCCCACTCCTTCTTGGCCCGGGAAACCTGTTTGTAGAGACGGGCATTCTGGATGCTGATGGACAACTGGTCGGCCAGATGCTGCACAAAGCTCAGATCCGACTCATTGTAGGCCCCGTCGACAATGCTGGCGACGATGAGGGCGCCGATCACCTCGTCCCGCTTGAACATGGGGGCAACCGCCAGGGCCCGGAGCGGTCCCGGATAGCGGGGATTGATCTGGACATGGCTCAGCTCTTCGGCTGTCTGGTTGAAGATGCCGGCCTTTTTGTCCCGGATGACATTCAACGTGGGGGAATGGGCGGGAAAGTTGTCAATCCGGCAGAAATCCTTCGGCATCAGGGCCTTGAGCCGCAGCGCGCCGTTGCGAAGCGTCACCAGGCCGAGAAAATCACAGGGAAGGGTCTGGGGAAACTTGGTGAAAGCCCGTTCCAGGATATCCTCAATGGACATGTCGATGTTGATGTCCCGGGTGAGCTGCTGAAGGATCTCCAGGCGGCTGTTCTGCTTGAGGATCTCCTGGTTCCGTTTTTTCAGCTCGATATAGTAGTTGAGCTTGGAGGAGTCGACCCCGGTCAACTGCTCCAGCAGCTTTTCCCTGTTGTCCATGGCTCTCCCCGGTTACATCGCCTTGCGAAATATTATTTCGATGTCTTCCACCGTGGCGTTGCGCGGATTGGTCACCAGACAGGCATCGTTCAGGGCGTTGCGGCTCAAAAGCGGGATGAACTCCTCCCGCAGCCCCATGGCGCCGAGCCCCTTGGCGAGGCCGATATCGGCGATCAGCTCGCGGATCCCCTCGATGGCCAGCCGTGCCCCCGCCTCGGCACTGGTGTTGCGCACGTCCTTCCCCAGGGACCAGGCGATATGCTTGAAGCGCTCGGGGCAGGCCGGGAGGTTGAACTCCATGACATGCGGCAGGATCGAGGCGTTGGCCTCGCCGTGATGCTCGTCCAGGAGGCCGTCCACCTGGTGGGTCATGGCGTGGGTGGCGCCGAGGATGGCGTTGGAGAAGGCGATGCCGGCGGTGAGGCTCGCCATGGCCATATTGGTGTTCGCCTCCATGTCCTGGCGGTCGGCCACCGCTCGCCGCAGGTTGGCCGCAATGAGCTGGATCGCTTTGCAGGCGTGGATGTCGGTGAGGGGGGTCGCCGCCAGTGAGACGTAGGACTCGATGCCGTGGGTAAGGGCATCCATGCCCGTGGCGGCGGCCAGCTTGGCGTCCTTGGTCCTGAGGAGCTCCGGGTCGACGATGGCGATGTCAGGCACCAGGGACTTGGAGATGATGGACATCTTCAGCTTCCGCTCCGTGTCGACGATGATGGCGAACTGGCTCACCTCGGAACCGGCGCCCGCGGTGGACGGGACGATCACCATGGGGGGGAGCGGCCGGGAAATCTTGTTGATTCCCTCATAATCACGCAACTGGCCGCCGTTGCTGGCAAGGATGGCCACTGCCTTGGCCACGTCGGTGGGGCTGCCACCGCCAACGGCAACAATGGCGTCGCACCCCGAGGCCAGGTACCGTTGTGCTCCCTGCGTAACCTCGAAATCCTTGGGATTGGAGGTGAGGGACGAGTAGATTTCCGTTTCCAGGCCGACGGCGTGGAGGTAGTGCAGCGCCTGCTCCACCCATCCGGCATTAATCACATCCTCATCGCTGACCAGGAACACCTTGGAGGCGCCGATGCGGGCGGCGCTCTCCCCGATCTGGCTCAGGGAGCCCCGGCCGAAGATGATCTCCGGCGCCACAAACTTGCTGATATTCACACTGTCTCCTTTTGGAACCGGCCAGTTTTCCGCCGTCTCACGCCACCGACCGGCGAGAATGACACCGTATACAGGTGTATACGTCTGCAATTCCCGTGCAAAAGACATAAACCTGCCGTTTACGTCATATTGCGCCATAGTGGCCCGTTGCCGCTGTTCCATTTCGAAACAAAGGCTATCGTTCCATTTTAGCGCACTATGCTCCAAAATGGCACAAAGTTTGTTTTAAGGGGGACAGAGATGCAGATGCACCTACCGGCCGCAGCGGCTAATGCTGACGGAACGGCTGGGTGACTGTGCCAAGGTTTGTGGTTTGCACAAACGACTGCCCGATGAGGGAAAACTAGGGAAGGTGAATCAGGTCGCACCCGCGGCACTTTCCGTACCGCTGGGCCGGGAGGAAAAAGTTGATGGTGAGACAGTGGGGGCACTGCCAGAAATCGAAACGGGATACCTCCCGGCCGGCAAGGGTGCTGAACAGCCAGCGGTAGTAGGCATCCCAGTCGTACTTCGGAGGCTGCGCGGCCTGTTCAACCAGTTGCTCCAACAGCATGGGGGGCCTCCCTTTGTCGTCCGGCATTCAAGTGTACACCACAACTGCCGAGAGAAAAAACATTCATCACTCCCTGTCGGGTATTAATTCAATTAAAAAAGCCGCTCCCCCTGTCCGAAACAGAGTGGAGCGGCTTTTTGCGCGTAGAGAAACCGCGTCAGGCCAGATGCGCACCAATGGCCGCGGCGGCCCGCTTGCCGTCACCCATGGCGAGGATGACGGTGGCCCCGCCCCGCACCATATCGCCCCCCGCAAAGACGCCGGGGATGCTGGTGGCACCGTTCTCGTCCGCCACAATGTTTCCCCACCGGTTCAGGTCCAGGTCCGGGGCGGTGGCGGTGAGGAGCGGATTGGCCCGGGTGCCGACGGCGTTCACCACCACTTCGGCGGGGAGGTCGAAGTCGGAGCCTTCGACCGGCACCGGCTTGCGGCGCCCGGAGTCGTCGGGCGGCCCCAGCTCCATCCGCCGGCAGCGGAGCGCCGCGACCCAGCCGTCCTCGGTGCCGACGATCTCCAGGGGCGCGGTGAGCATAACGAACTCGACCCCCTCCTCCTTGGCGTGCTTGATCTCCTCCACCCGGGCCGGCATCTCGGCCTCGCCGCGGCGGTAGACGATCATGGCCCTCTCGGCGCCGAGGCGACGGGCGGTGCGGACGCAGTCCATGGCGGTGTTGCCGCCGCCGATGACCGCCACCTGGCGCCCGGCGATGATCGGCGTTGGTGCATCGGGATTTCTACCCGCCTCCATGAGGTTCACCCGGGTCAGGAACTCGTTTGCCGAGTAGACCCCTTTGAGGTTCTCCCCCGGGATATTGAGCATGGTGGGGAGCCCGGCGCCGTTGGCGATGAAGACCGCGTCGAACTCCTCCCTGAGCTGCCCCAGGGTGAGGGTCTTGCCGACGATGACGTTGCACTCGATCTCCACTCCCATTTCGACGAGGCGGGAGACCTCCACGTCGATGATCTCCTTGGGGAGGCGAAACTCGGGGATGCCGTAGCGGAGCACCCCGCCGGTGTCGTGGAGCGCCTCGAAGATGGTTACCCCGTGCCCTGCCCGGGCCAGTTCGCCGGCGGCGGTGAGCCCGGCCGGGCCGCAGCCGACCACTGCCACCCGTTTGCCGGTGGCTGGCGGAAGCTCGACCTTCGCCAGCTTCTCCCGGTTGGCCATGGCCCAGTCGGCTACGAAGCGCTCCAGGTAGCCGATTGCCACCGGCTCCCCCTTCACCCCGCGGACGCACTTGGCCTCGCACTGGGTCTCCTGGGGGCAGACCCGCCCGCAGACCGCCGGCAGGGCGTTGTCACCCTGGAGGATACGGGCCGACTCGGGGAGATCCTCCGTCGCCAGGGCGTCCAGGAACTCGGGGATGGAGACCCCCACGGGGCACCCTTCCACACAGGGGCGGTGCTTGCACTGGATGCAGCGCTTCGCCTCCTGAACCGCGTCCTCCATCCCGAGCCCCCTGTTCACCTCCTCAAAGTTGCGGCTCCGGATTGTGGCGTCCAGCTCGGGCATGTGGACCCGGCCGAGAGCGAGCCGCTCCTTCATGCTGAGATCGTTAGCCATTGGCCACCTCCTTCGTGAGCCGGCACTCGGTGGCGGCATGGCGGGCCCGCTCCTCGAAGCTGCGGTAGGTGGTGAGCCGGTCGCTGAGACCGTCGAAATCCACCAGGTGGCCGTCGAACTCAGGCCCGTCAACGCAGGCGAACTTCGACTCTCCCCCCACCACCACGCGGCAGCCGCCGCACATGCCGGTGCCGTCGATCATGATGGGATTAAGGCTCACCACGGTCTCGATGCCGTGGGGACGGGTCAACTCCGCCACAGCCCGCATCATCGGCACCGGCCCAACGGCGAGCACCACCTTGGGCGCCTTGGCCGGGTCGGCGATGAGGTCAGCCAGCGCATGGGTGACGAAACCCTTGCGGCCGCGGCTCCCATCCTCGGTGGTGATGAGCACCTCAGCGGAAAAGGCCGCCAGCTCGTCGGCCAGGATGATGTACTGCTCGGAGCGGCCGCCGATAACCGTGGTCACCTGGTTCCCCGCCTCGGCCAGGGCCCGGGCCAGGGGGAAGAGGACCGCCGTGCCGACCCCGCCGCCGACACAGGCAACCCGGCCCCAGTTCCCGATGTGGGTCGCCTGCCCCAGGGGACCGGCCACGTCCCGGAGTGCCCCGCCCACGGGGATGTCGACGATCTTGCGGGTAGAGGCGCCGATGGCCTGGATGAAGAGGGTGACGGTCCCGGCGGCCGGGTCGGCGTCGCCGATGGTGAGAGGGATACGCTCGTCCCCCCGGTCGGCCCGGACGATGACGAACTGCCCGGGCTTGCGGGCGCCGGCCACGCGGGGCGCCTTCACCGTCAGCCGGTGGAGGTTCGGCGCCAGGATTTCGTTTTCGAGGATTTCGTACATGGATGAAACCTTTCAACCGTGGGATAGGGGCGGCGGAGCCGCCGCAGCTAGATTGAACGTCTTGATTCTCTTTGCCTCAGTTCCACCGGGGGTCGCCCGAGGGGGCCGGGGATTCTCCCGGAGAAAAAGTCTCGCCAAAAAGCAGGGTGCCGGTGCGACAGGAAATCGGCACTATGAGCTGCTCAAGTGAATCGGGGGGCGGAGGCGACGCTTGGGGTATTTTCGGAGTGAGAGTCCCGGGCCCCCTCTACAACCATCAGAAGCCAAATGTGACCACACAGAACTAAAACACAGATCGAAATGTAAACGAATTGCTTTCTCGTGAGTCCTTGACGGCCGCTGTTCCACTTCACTCCGCGTGCCGCTTACGACAGACACTGGAATATCCCCGCGCTCCAGAGGCAGCTCCCGCAGGGCTCGGCATTCACGTAGCAGTCCTGCTCGAAGTTATCGGCCTGCACGTAGTCGCAGGGGGCGAAGGCGCAGCCGGGGCAGTAGGGGTGGTCGTAGCGCAGCACATTCTCCCGGTAGCTGCGGAATTCGGCGCCGTTCCAGATATCGAGAACCCCCTTTTCGGCGAGGCTGCCGAAGCGCCGGGGCCGAACCGGATGGAGCCAGCCGTTGGCGTAGGAGCGACAGGAGTGCCAGAGGTAGTAGCAGGGATGCACCCAGCCATCCCAAGACACGAAGGCGCCACCCTGCTCCACGAAATCGCACCGCTTGCGCTCCCGAGGTACCGCCTCGGGAAGCCTCAGAGCCAGGCCCGTCGCCCGCGCCACCTCCCGCGCCTCCTCGAAGACCTCGACCACATCCTGGAGTCTGCCGTAATCCAGGGCAAGAAGCCTTCTGAGGTCGAGCATGATGCCGCGATTCTGGGCGTCGGCCCTGATCGCCTCCACGAAATTCACGATTCGCTGCTCCGCGGGAGTACGGTCGAACCGGAAGAGGAGCTCGAAATAGCGGCGGATCTCCACGCCGGCCAGTTCGGCCTTGTCCTTCCAGACGTGGAACAGGGAAAGGGCCTCGTCGGTGCAGAGGTCGTAGGCGCGCTGGTCCGTGTGGGACTCGCCATAGGGGAGGACGTGGGAGACCAGAGCATAGGTGACTCCCCGGGCAGCGGCCCAGCGGAGCGCCGCCGGCAGCTCCCGCAGGTTCTCGCGCATGAGGACGAACTCCACGCCGATCTCCAGGTCGGGCCTGCCGCACCCGGCCCGGGCGGAGGTGAGGGCCGAGAGGGCCCATTCCAGATCGTTCAGCTTACCCCCCTCGCGGATGGCCCGGAAGGTGTCGGGGGAGGCGCCGTCCATGGAGAGGCAGATCCGGTCGACTCCCGCATTGACCAGTGAAAGCGCCCGGATGGTGGTCATCAGGAGCCCGTTGCTCTGAAACCCGATCCAGCCGTGGGCCGGCATGAATTTGCGGGCCCGGGCGATGAACTGCTCCAGCCGGGGATTGAGGAGCGGCTCGCCGACCCCATTGAGGATGAGCGCCTCCAACCGGGGGAAGGCCGGTTCCAGGGCCGCGAAGGTCGACGGCTGCAGGTCGCCCTCGGTGATGCTGCAGCCGGGGGTCTGCTTCATGCACATGACGCATCCCAGGTTGCAGCGGCTGGTGGTCTCCACGAACAGCTTTGTTGGGTGCTCACGGAACGCGGGAGCGACGGCGGGGGGCTCCGCAGGGTAAATCGCCGGGGAGTTTGCTGACATGTGGTCTCCAGATCGGGATTAGATGATGTGACAGCAGCCGGTCAGGAAAACCGCAGCCCCTCGGCCACCACCTCGGCAATGTCCCGTACCCGGGTATCACCGGCCTGGCGGTCCTTGAGGCCGTCCTCCAGCATGGTCATGCAGTAGGGGCAGGTGACGCAGATGGTTTCGGGCGCCGCCCGGAGCGCCTCGTCGACCCGGCTGTGGTTGATGCGGCTCCCCAGTTGCTCCTCCATCCACATGCGCCCCCCGCCGGCGCCGCAGCAGAACGATTTCTCCCGGTTGCGGCCCAGTTCCTCCGCTGGCTCGCCGGTCACCCGGCGGATCACCTCACGGGGCGCCTCGTAGACGCCGTTGTGCCGTCCCAGGTAGCAGGAGTCGTGGAACACCACGGTGCCGAGACCGGCATACTCCCCCTCCAGGGAGAGCTTTCCGTCGGCCAGGAGCCCCAGGATGAACTCGGCGTGGGGGATCACCTCCAGCTCCAGGCCGTACTGGCGATAGTCATTTTTGAGCGTGGTGAAGCAGTGGGGGCACTGGGTAATCACCCTGGTCACCCCCCGCTCCCGGAAGAGCGCCACGTTCTCCCGGGCCATCCGGTCGAAGACGAACTCGTTGCCGAGCCGCCGGAGGCTGTCGCCGCAGCACGTTTCATCCTTCCCCAGGATTCCCCACGACACGCCGGCCCGGTCGAGAATCCGGGCGAGGGCCACGGTCACCTGCCTGCTCCGGGAATCAAAGGAGCCGGCGCATCCCACGTAGAGGAGATACTCGGTCTTGCCGGCTTCGAAGGGCTTCACCGCCATGTGGGAAGTCCACTTGGTCCGCTCCGTGGGGGCGATTCCCCACGGATTAGAGCGCCCTTCCATGTTCTCGAAGAGGTTCAGGAGTTCCTCGGGGAACCGGGCCTCCATCTCCACCAGGTGGCGCCGCATTCCTATCACCTTGGGCAGGTGCTCGATGAGAACCGGGCAGGCCGCCATGCAGGCGCCGCAGGAGGTACAGGACCAGATGGCCTCCTCGGCCACGCGCCCCTCCCCTTCCCCGCCGATGAGCGGCACCGTGGCCGCGCCGCCCCGCTTGAGGAGCGG
Source organism: Geobacter sp. 60473 (assembly GCF_036323535.1). Taxonomy (GTDB): domain Bacteria; phylum Desulfobacterota; class Desulfuromonadia; order Geobacterales; family Geobacteraceae; genus Geobacter; species Geobacter sulfurreducens. Next base: position 253,812 of record NZ_AP028967.1, on the reverse strand, counting down.
CCCGTTGGCCAGGAGGTTCAGGCGGATAGCCTCCACGAGCCGCCGGGGGTTCAGGGGCTTGCCTGTGGTGGCGGCGGGGCAGAGCTCCTGGCACCGGCCGCACTTGGCGCAGGCAAAGGAGTCCAGGAGATCCGCACGGGAGAAGCGGTCCGCCTGCCCCGTGCCGAAGGCGGTCCCCTCCTCAAAGGCCTCCCGGGCCGGGATGCTGGGACCATCGGGCCGGCGGACGAAGCAGTTGGCAACGGCGGTGAAAACGTGAAGGTGCTTGCTGTAGGGAATGAGGACCGTGATGAAGGCGAGGAGCGCTACGGCGTGGGTCCACCAGGCAAGGAGACCGAACGCCTCGATCTGCCGGCTCTCCAGTATGCCGAGCACGGCCGCCATTGCCGACGACACCGGCATGACCGGGGCCGCGGCCTGGCGGTCCAGGGCGATGGCCGCGCCGTTCACCCCGAAAAAGCCGAGCATGTGTACGGCGACGAGGATGAGGATGGCATAGGCCTCCAGGCTCCTCCCCTCCGGATAGGGGGGTGCCAGGGTCCGACGCACGAGGGCCACGACCGCCGCACCGAGAGCCGCCAGGGATGCCAGGTCGCAGAGCCCCATGAAGGGGAGATGTACGGCGGCAGGCAGCCGCTCCAGGCTCAGGGAGGGGAAGACACCCGCGAGCATGAATTCGATGTTGGCCGCCAGGAGGATCATGAATGACCAGAAAATGACCAGGTGATTCAGGCCAAAGGGGCGGCTCAGGACCCGCTTCTGGGCGAAGGCGTAGAGGAGCATCTCCCGGAGCCCTTGCAGAAGATTCACACCGCGCCCGTCGGGGCGCCCCAGGGCAACGAGCCCGAGTCGGCGGTACATGCTCCAGCAGAAAACGAGGAGGGAGGCGATCAGAATCGGCGTAAAAATGGCGGCATTGGGCTGCATGCGTGGACCTCTATCGGATGGTTGACTGCTTCAGCTGCCTGAGCTGGGAGGTGAGGGCCGGGACCACGCGGAAGAGATCCCCCACGATGCCGTAGGTGGCCACCTGGAAGATGGGGGCCTCCTTGTCCCGGTTGATGGCGATGACCATGTCCGAGTCCTGCATCCCCACCAGGTGCTGGATCGCCCCTGAGATGCCGCAGGCGATGTAGATCTTCGGCCGGACGGTCTTGCCGGTCTGCCCCACCTGGCGCTCGTGGGGCATCCAGCCGGCGTCCACGGCGCTGCGGGACGCCCCCACCACCCCGCCCAGCTCGTCGGCCAGCTCCTGGAGCAGGCCGAAGTTCTCCTTGGCCATCATACCCCGGCCGCCGGAGACGATGAACTCGGCCCCGGCGATGTCGACTCCCCCCTTCTTGTCCCGGATGATCTCCAGGACCTTGGTGAGGATGTCGGCTTCCCTGATGGCGCAGGTTTCCCGGACGACCTCGCCGGTGGCCCCCTCCCTCCGACCGGGCATCTGCATCACGTGGGGGCGGACCGTGGCCATCTGGGGGCGGAACCGGTCGCACATGATGGTGGCCATGATGTTGCCGCCAAAGGCAGGACGGGTCTGACGCAGATTCCGCCGGTCATCCACGTCGAGACCGGTGCAGTCGGCGGTGAGCCCGGTCTTCACCCGGGTGGCCACGGCGCCCGCCAGGTCGCGCCCCATGCCGGTGGCCCCCATGAGGACGATCTCCGGCTTGTACGTTTCAATGAGGGAACAGCAGGCCTCCAGGTACGCCTCTGTCCGATAGTGGCGGAATACCGGCTGATCCAGCAGATAGGCCCTGGTGGCGCCGTAGGCGAAGGCCTCGTGGCAGAGGTGCTCCACATTTTCGCCGATGACCAGTGCGCAGAGCTCCGTGCCGAGGCTCCCTGCCAACCCGGCCCCGGCCCCCATCAACTCCCAGGAGACCCGCGCCGGCTCCCCCTCGGTCTGCTCCACGAAGACCCAGACCCCGCGCCAGGCGGCGATGGCCTCGCGCCGGAGCCGCTCCTCCTCGTCCACCCCGTCGTCGGCCTGACCGGCCTCCTTCTCCAGGAGGGCGAGGATCGCCAGCTCCGCGGGGGTGTAGAAGATCTCCAGGGCGTTCCCCGGGCAGGCCTTCACACACTTGACGCAGCCGATGCATTTGTCCTCAACGATGCGCGGCTCCCCTGAACCGCCCATCTCGATACCGTCCACCGGGCAGGCGCTCTGGCACCGGGCGCCGCAGGCGATGCACTTTCCTTCGACAAGGCTCGCCTTGCCGCGGGGTCTCTTCGGTTTTACCGGTTGGGTCATGGAATACCTCGTTCAAGCGTTAACGCGTTCAAGCGCTACACCGCCAGCATGTCCTTGGCCAGCAACTGTTCGATCAAGAGCCGCGCCGTTCCCACCGGGTCGCCGATCCCGTCGCCGATGATCTCCCCCTTGTCCCGCTCCGGGGAAAAAATCCGGCTCACCCAGGTGGGGGATCCCTTGAGGCCGACGCTATTCACGTCCAGGTGGAGCACGTCGTTGCCCCAGACCGTCACTTGGGCCTTGCGGGCCGCGAGCCGCATGGGGACGCTGGGGTAGCGGGGGCGGTTCAGCTCCCGCACCACGGTGATCATGACCGGCAGGGGCGCCTCCACGATCTCGTAGCGCCCTTCCAGCTTGCGCCGCACCCTGATCCGCCGGGCGGAGACATCCAGCTGCTCGATGCGGTCCACCAGCGTCAACTGGGTGAAGCCGAGGCGAACGGCAATGCCGGGGCCCACCTGGGCCGTGTCGCCGTCGATGGTCTGCTTGCCGCAGAAGACGATCCCCACCTCCTCACCGCTCTCTTGGGCAATCTTCGCGATGGCCGCGGCCAGCACGTTGCTGGTGGAGAGAGTGTCGGCACCGCCGAAACAGCGGTCGGAGCAGAGGATGGCGTCATCGGCCCCCAGGCAGAGGGCCTTGCGGAGCGCCGCCTCGGCGTTGGGCGGCCCCATGGAAAGGGCCACGGACCGCAATCCGTAGCGGTCTTTGACCCGCAGTCCCTCCTCCAGGGCGTGGGTATCGTAGGGATTGACGATGAACGGAATTCCTTCGCGCACCAGGGTGTTGGTCACCGGGTCGATCTGGACCTGGGTCGTGTCGGGCACCTGTTTTATGCAGGCGACGGTGATCATGGATATTCCCTCCTGAAGCGGCTCATGCCCTCCTGCGGGCCTCGCCGCATTTCATTGCCGCGGCCCGGATGGCATCAAGCCGGCCGGCCCGCTCCACCTTGTCCGCGAACTGGAAGAACGCTTCCCGCATGATGTCCGAGGCGCTCATCTTCATTTTCTCCATGAGCCGCTTGACTTCCTCCATCTGCTCGTCGGTAACCCGAACAGAAATGACCGTCGGCTTGGTGTTTACGTAGACCGATTTCCCCATTGTTCCCTCCCTACCTGAGCCCGATGTCGTCGCCCGCAAGAACCTCGACCGGTTCGCCGGCGTGAACCGCCCCTCCCCGCACCACCCGGGCGAATATCCCTTCCTTCGGCATAACGCAGTCCCCTGCCTGATGATAGATGGCGCAGCGGGTGTGGCACTCCTTGCCGATCTGGGTGACCTCCAGGACCGCCCCACCTACCCTGAGGCGGCTCCCCACCGGCAGCGCCGGCAGGTCGATCCCCGCGGTGGTGATGTTTTCGGCAAAATCGCCAGAATCCACGTCAAGGCCCAGGGACCTCATCTTGTCTATGCTTTCCCGGGCCAGCAGGCTCACCTGCCGGTGCCAGGGACCGGCGTGGGCGTCCCCCACGATGCCGTGTTCCTCCCTGAGATCCACTCCATCCACCGGGGTCTTCCGCTCTCCCTTGTTTCTGCTGATGCTGACCGCGACGATCCGTCCGTCCATCCCGTCCTCCCCTATCCCCCGATCCGTGACATGGCCACGGTGCCGTCCCCAACGTCCCCGTTCTCCAGGTGGTGCCGGCCGGGCTTGCCGACAATGAGCGACCGGAGCCCCCGGCGCAGGAGATCGTGATCGTCCGCAGCCAGCAAGGGCTTGAGATCGAGCCCCTCACCGGAGAAGAGGCAGCCTCGCGCAACGCCCGCCGCGGTTACCCTGATCCGGTTGCACTGGTCGCAGAAGTGACCGGAGACTGGGGTGATGATCCCGATGGCGCCGGCAGCGCCGCTGATCCTGAAGTTCCGGGCAGGGCCGGCCATCTCGGCGCTCACCATCGGCAGCAACGGGAATCGCTCTCCGATCCGCCGGAGGATTTCTCTCCCCGGCACGCAGTGTTCACGCCACCCTTCCTCCCTCAGTGTCGGCATGTACTCGATAAAGCGAACCGTCCAGGGCTTGTCCACCGTCAGGGCGGCAAAGTCCAGGAGTTCTTCGTCATTGACACCCCGCATCACCACCACGTTGATCTTCACGGGAGGAAACCCGGCAGCCTCCGCAGCGGCGATGCCGTCCAGCACCCTCTGCAGCTCCCCTCCCCGCGTAATGTACGAGAAGGTTTCGGGGCGGAGCGAATCGAGACTGATATTGAGCCGCTTGACCCCGGCCCGCCGCAGGGGGGCAGCCGTCTCCGTCAGCTGCAGGCCGTTGGTGGTCAGCACAAGTTCCCGCAACCCGGGAATCGCTGCCACACGGCCCGCGAAATCGACAAGCCCTTTCCGCACCAGAGGCTCGCCGCCTGTGATGCGGATTTTCTCGATTCCGAGGGAAACCGCTTCGCGGGACACCCGCAGCAGATCTTCGTAGCTCAGGGTCTCGCCGTGGCGGAGCTTGGGGACTCCGCCCGCCGGCATGCAGTAGCGGCAGCGGAGATTGCAGCGGTCCGTAACGGAAAGCCTGAGATAGGTAATGCGTCTGCCGAACGAATCAATGAGGCCCATGATCTGCTCCACGTCGTGATGATGGGGATGACGACCAGGTAGTCATCGAAGCCGTTGGCAAGTTCAGTACCAATGGCACGCCGACGGCACGAACCGGAGCCGGCCGGCATGCGCCGATGCCACTACTGACGGGGTTTTCCGGGGATTTTTACAGAGTCCTCTCCGGGAAGGACAGGGGTGAGCAGGGCGGGCCACGAACTGTTCCAATACATTACAGCCGTTCCGGAATGGAACGCCTCATCGCTCCATTGCAGAACAACGTTAAATTAATTCGTATTCAATATACTGCCCGCGTTTACAGCTTTTCAGTCAATGTTTACAACAAAATCAGCGCGTTAAACCACCACAACCATCATGACCGAAATGACTTGGTATGCGACTTGCCATATCATCAAACAGTCGTTCTACAAATCCGTATGCACAATCGCTGAAGAGAATCTCCGCAAGACCCATCACCATGGCGGCAGCACCGCACACAACAAAAGGAGGAAGTACACATGGCATTGGCAGATCAAACGTTCGGTTTCTTCATCCCCACGGTAACCCTCATGGGAGTCGGCTCCTCCAAGGAGACCGGCGCCCAGGTAAAGGCCCTCGGCGCCAAGAAGGCCCTGCTGGTCACCGACAAGGGGATCTCGGCCATCGGCATGGCCGACCAGGTCAAGCAGCAGGTTGAAGCGGCTGGTGTGCAGGTCGTCATCTTCGACGGCGCCGAGCCCAATCCCACGGACAAGAACGTTCATGACGGCGTGAAGGTCTATCAGGACAACCAGTGCGACTCCATCATCTCCCTCGGCGGCGGCAGCTCCCACGACTGTGCCAAAGGAGTGGGCCTCGTGATCGGCAATGGCGGCAACATTCGCGACTTCGAAGGGGTCAACAAGTCCACCAGGCCCATGCCCCCGTTCGTGGCCATCAACACCACCGCCGGCACCGCCAGCGAGATGACCCGCTTCTGCATCATCACCAACACCGACACCAAGGTAAAGATGGCCATTGTCGACTGGCGCTGCACCCCGAACATCGCCATCAACGACCCGGTCCTGATGGTCGGCAAGCCGGCCCCCCTCACCGCCGCCACCGGCATGGACGCCCTGACCCACGCCGTTGAGGCCTATGTTTCCACCATCGCCACCCCCATCACCGATGCCTGCGCCCTCCAGGCCATCCGGCTCATCGCCGACTGGCTCCGCCCCGCGGTGGCCAACGGCAAGAACCTGGAAGCCCGCGACAAGATGGCCTACGCCGAATACCTGGCCGGCATGGCGTTCAACAACGCGAGCCTCGGCTACGTCCACGCCATGGCCCACCAGCTCGGCGGCTTCTACAACCTCCCCCACGGGGTCTGCAACGCCATCCTGCTGCCGGCGGTCTGTGAATTCAACATGATATCCAATCCGAAGCGCTTCGCCGATATCGCCGTTGCCATGGGCGAGACCATCGACGGACTCTCCGACGTGGCTGCCGCCGCCAAGGGCATCGCCGCCATCCGCGAGCTCTCCGCTGACATCGGCATCCCGGCGGGACTCACGGCCCTTAACGTGAAGGAAACCGACCTTCGCATCATGGCCGAAAACGCCATGAAAGACGCATGCATGCTGACCAACCCCCGCATCGCTACCCTTGACTGCGTAATCGGCATCTACAAGGCGGCAATGTAACAGCGACGCGCCCCCTTCCCTTCGAAGGGGGCTGCCATACTCTCCGAGCCTGGCAGCCTACAAGGTACGCCTCATGGCAAAAGGCCACCGGGTGCCCCCGGAAACGGCGGCGCCTCCCTTTCGGAAAGGAGAGCACACCAACACATGAAAGGGAGTAACAGCTCATGGATAAGATTCTTCGCGTAAACATGGCCGATCTGAGTACCAGGATCGAAGCGGTTCCCGCCGAATGGGCGGGGCTCGGCGGCCGCGGACTGACATCGGCGATTGTTGCCGCCGAGGTCCCCCCCACCTGCCACCCCCTGGGACCGAGCAACAAGCTGGTTTTTGCCCCGGGACTCCTGAGCGGCACCCCGGCCGCCAACTCGGGCCGTCTCTCCGCCGGGGCCAAGAGCCCCCTGACCGGGACCATCAAGGAGAGCAACGCCGGCGGCACCTCGGCCCAGATGCTGGCCCGGCTCGGCATAAAGGCGCTCATCATCGAAGGGGCTCCCACGGCCGATGCCTGGTACAGCCTCCATGTATCCACGGACGGGGTCGCAATCCGGGAAGAAACCGAGTTGATCGGCAAAGGGAATTTCGCCGTGATCGAAGCCGTTGAATCCCGGCTCGGGAAGAAAACCGGCGTCCTCACCATTGGTCCGGCCGGCGAACTGAAGATGACCGCGGCCAACATTTCCGTCAAGGACCCGGACAGCAAGATCCGCAGCCACGGCCGCGGCGGCCTCGGCGCCGTCATGGGCTCCAAGAGAATCAAGTTTATCTCCGTCAACGACGAAGGAGCCCCCAAGGTGCCGATTGCCGACCCGGAGAAGTTCAAGGCCGCGGCCCGCGCCTTCGCCAAGGCCCTCCTGGACCACCCGGTAAGCGGCGAGGGGCTCCCAACCTACGGCACCAACGTGCTGGTCAACATCCTCAACGAGGCGGGCGGCCTGCCGACCCGCAACTTCACCATCGGCCAGTTCGAGGGGCACGACAAGATCTCGGGCGAAACCATGCACGACACCATCGTGGGCCGCGGCGGCAAGCATAAGCACGGCTGCCACGCCGGCTGCATCATCCAGTGCTCCCAGGTCTACCACGACAAGGAAGGCAAGTACGTCACTTCCGGCTTCGAGTACGAAACCATCTGGGGGCTCGGCGCCGACTGCTGCATCGACAACCTGGACGACATCGCCGTTGCCGACAATCTCATGGACGACATCGGCATCGACTCCATCGAGACCGCCGTTATGTTCGGCGTGGCCATGGAGGCCGGCATCCTCCCCTTCGGCGACGGCAAGGGGATCATCCGCCTGCTGAAGGACGAAATCGGCAAGGGAAGCCCCCTGGGGCGGATCCTCGGCGGTGGCGCGGCCTCAGTCGGCAAGGCCTACGGCGTCACCCGCGTTCCGGTGGTGAAAAACCAGGGAATTCCGGCCTACGACCCCCGGTCGGTCAAGGGTATCGGCATCACCTACGCCACCAGCACCATGGGGGCCGACCACACCGCCGGCTACACCATCGCCACGAACATCCTCAATGTGGGCGGCTTTGTGGATCCCCTGAAAAAGGACGGGCAGGTGGAGCTTTCCCGCAATCTGCAGATTGCCACCGCGGCTGTGGACTCCACCGGCATGTGCATCTTCATCGCCTTCCCGGCCCTGGACATCCCCGAGTGTCTGCCGGCCCTGATCGACATGATCAATGCCCGCTTCGGCATCAACCTGACCGGCGACGACGTGACCAACCTGGGCAAGCAGATCCTGAAGACCGAGCGGCAATTCAACATCGAGGCAGGCTTCACCAAAGAGCACGACCGCCTGCCGGAATTCTTCAAGACCGAGCCGGTGGCGCCCCATAATGCCGTGTGGGACTTCACCGACGCCGAGATCGACGAATTCTGGAATTTCTAGGGACACCTGCGAACACGGCGCGGACACATCCTCGTGTCCGCGCCCGGAAAACAAACGATCCGCCGGCCGTTGAAGGAGTCACCATGGAGATCACTGTCAAGCTGTTTGCCATGTTCCGCATCGGACGTTTTACCGCGGCAAGGAAACAGTGCGAGCCGGGGACAGTCCCCGCAGACATCGCAAACCGGCTGAGCATTCCGGAGAAAGACATCGGCATCGTGCTGGTCAACGGTCGGCACGCCAAGCTGGACCACCGGCTCTCGGACGGGGACACCCTCTCGCTGTTCCCTCTGGTGGGAGGAGGGTAACCGATGGACCTGCTCGAATTCATCGCGGCTGAAGCAACGGGAGACCTCTTCCCCTGGGCGGCCCAGGTCAGGGCTGCCGAGCGGTTCGGCCTCACCCTTGGCCGGGTTGAGGAGACAGCCCTGACCCACGGCCTGATGCCGGCACGCTATCAGCGGAACCGCCAGACCATCAGCGTGGAAAGGCAGCTCCACCTCTTCCGGAGCCGGGCAGTCATCATCGGCAGCGGCGGCCTCGGCGGCTACCTGGTGGAAGAGTTGGCCCGCCTCGGGGTCGGAAACCTGGTGGTGGTGGATCCAGACATCTTCGAGGAACACAACCTGAACCGCCAGATCCTCTCCTCCCCGGCACTGCTCGGCAGGTCAAAGTCAGCAGTCGCCGCAGAGCGCGTGGCCGAGATAAACCCCGCTGTAACCATCACGCCTCTCCAGGTGGCGTTTTCCAGGGAAAACGGCCGTGAGATCCTGACTCGGGCCGACGTGGTGCTGGACGGTCTGGACAGCATCACCACCCGCCTGGAACTTGTCGACCTCTGCCGTGAGCTTTCAATCCCCCTCGTACACGGTGCCATAGGGGGCTGGTACGGGCAGATCGCCTCACAACTGCCGGGCGACGACATTTCCCCCTCACTCTTCGGGAGCTGGTCGGAGCCGCGCGGGATTGAAACCCGCCTCGGCAACCCGTCCTTCACCCCAGCCGTGGTGGCGAGCCTCCAGGTGGCGGAAGCATGCAAGATCCTGCTCGGGGAAGGAGAATCGCTCCGTAACCGGATGATTTTCGTAAACCTTCTCGACATGGAGTTCGATGAGGTACTGCTCGAACCGGCGCCTGCGGCGGTGGGAGAGTAGCGCAATACGTACTGCTGCCAGGAAAAGGTTGACAGACCGGACGGTTGCATACATCATGGGTAGCATATTCGAGTAACATCTCTCCGAGCCGCTGCGCCTGCAAGGTTACAACCTATGGCGCCCGGCCAACGGGTTCCGCTGGAAACGGCGGCGCCTCCCTTTTGGAAAGGAGATTCCCCGGTCGCCATGCGTCCAAGGGCCTCCTTCCATTCGGCAGGAGGCTTTTTTTGTGTGCGGATTATCCTGACTGCGAGGTGAGCCACAACCATGGTCATCATTACCGACACCCCCATCGACCCCACAACTGCCTATGGGCTTCTCTCAAAAGGGACTTCAGGCTCGATTGTCCTTCACTACGCCGTGGTGAAACAGGACGCCGGCAACAGCGCGCCCACCGCCTGCATCGACTACCGGTTCGACGCTGGTGCGATCGAGGAACTCGAGGCAATCTCCGCCGAGTTGCGCCAGCAGTGGCAACTGGAAGACGTTCTTCTGATCAGGCGGGAGGGTTGCCTGGGCGTCGGAGAGATCATCTCTCTTGTGGCCGCAAGCTCCCCCAACAGCGAGGACGCTTTTTCCGCCTGCCGGCACGGCATCGCCCGTCTCAAGAAAATGTCGACCGTTCACAAGCGGGAGCAATTTGCAGAGTAGAAGCAATCCACCAAAAGGAGACTCGCCCATGAAAATGTATCGTTCGTTCGCGGCAACCCTCGTTGCGCTCCTCATGCTCGTTACCGTTGCCGGTGCCGAGGAGCGCCTCAAAATGTCCACCACAACCTCAACCCAGGACTCGGGACTGCTCAAAGTTCTTCTTCCCCCGTTCGAGAAGAAGAACAACGTCAAGGTCGATGTGATTGCCGTGGGTACCGGTCAGGCCCTGAAACTGGGCGAAGCGGGCGATGTTGATGTGGTCTTCGTCCATGCCCGCAAGCTGGAAGACAAGTTCGTGGCCGACGGATTCGGAGTGAACCGCAAAGACGTCATGTACAACGACTTCGTCATCATTGGCCCGAAAAACGACCCGGCAGGCATCGCCAAGGCGAAGACAGCCGCAGAGGCCCTGAAGCTGCTCGCTGCGAAAGGAGCCTCCTTCATTTCCCGGGGCGACAAGTCGGGCACTCATACCAAGGAACTTGACCTCTGGAAGTCCGCCGGCGTTGATCCTAAAGGAGACTGGTATGTGGAAGCGGGCCAGGGCATGGGACCGGTCATCACGATGGCCACCGAGCGGCGCGCCTACACCCTGACCGACCGGGGGACATACAATGCCTTCAAGGGTGCCAAAACCGATCTTGTGATTCTGTTCCAGGGTGAAAAAGGACTCTTCAACCCCTACGGGATCATGGCCGTCAATCCGAAAAAATTCCCCCACGTCAAGTATGACCTGGCCATGAAACTCATCGACTACATCACCGGCCCGGAGGGGCTGAAGACCATCTCCGACTACAAGGCCCACGGCGAACCGGTCTTCTTTATTTACAAGAAATAGAAATCATCATAGCATTGAACCGCTGACCGGGGGTATCCGTGACCGGTCAGCGGTTCGCTCTCATCCGCAGCCATGGACTTTTACTCCGAATCCCTTACGACCGCTCTCCAGCTCATTGCCTCCCGCGACCCGGACGTGGTCAGCGCGGTGACCGTATCAATCGTCGTATCGCTCTGGTCGACCCTGTTCGCGGCCCTGGCCGGCGTGCCGACGGGTGTGATGGTGGCGGTGGCGGAATTTCCCGGCAAGCGGGCGGCGGTGACGCTGCTCAACACCCTCATGGCCCTGCCCACGGTCGTTGTGGGACTCTTCGTCTACAGTCTCATCAGCCGCCAGGGTCCCCTGGGCGAATTCGGCCTTCTCTTCACACCTTGGGCCATGGTCGTGGGACAGACGCTCCTGGCCATCCCCATCGTGGCGAACCTAACCATGAGTGCCATCAAGGGCGCCGATCCCCGCATCGTCCCAACGGCCCTCACCTTGGGCGCCGGGCCGTTCGAAAGTATCCGACGACTGGTACTGGAGATGCGCTTCGGTATCATGGCCGCGCTCATTGCCGCCTTTGGCAGGGTTATCGCCGAGGTGGGAGTTGCCATGATGCTCGGCGGCAACATCCGGAGCCATACCCGGACCATGACGACCGCCATCGCCATGGAGACAGGCAAGGGGGAATTCGCCTTGGGGCTCGCCCTGGGGCTCATCCTCATGGCGGTCGCGCTGATCGTCAACATGGCTCTCAACGCCCTGCAGCAGAGGTGACAGCACCATGAGCGAATGCATCCGGCTCACCAACATACGCACTACCTACGCCGGCCGGACCGTCCTTGCCATTGACCGGCTCACGCTGCGCAGCGGCAGGATCTATACCCTCACCGGCGCCAACGGTGCCGGGAAGAGCACCCTCCTCTCCCACCTGGCTCTCCTCGCGGCACCCACAAGCGGCGAAATCGTCTTCGGCGACCGGACGGTGCGCTGGAACAATGGCTCACTTCAGCACCTGCGGCGCCAAGTCACGCTGGTGCACCAGTCTCCGTACCTCTTCACCGGCAGTGTTTTCACCAATGTGGCCTACGGCCTCAAACTTCGCGGCGTCCACGGTGAAGAATTAAAGAGCAGGGTCGAGAGTGCCCTGACCCTTGTGGGTCTCGGCGGATTCGGCCATCGCCGCTCCCGTGAGCTCTCCGGCGGAGAGGCCCAGCGGGTCGCCCTGGCCAGGGCGCTGGCACTCAAAACGAGCATCCTGCTTCTGGACGAGCCCCTGGCCAACGTCGACCGGGCAACGAGTGAGCTCCTCACCTCCATCATCGCCGGTCTGCCGGCCGACGGGACCATGGTCATCATGACCACCCACGACCCGGAGCATGCGGAGCGGCTGGGTGGAGACCGCATTCACCTGGTGGCGGGCGAACTGGCCAACCCGCTTACGGGCGTCAAATTATCCAGCAGCGAAGGAGATGAATTGTGCCGTCTTTCACCGAAGCCCGCAGCATTATTCTCGATCGCGTAGCGCCGCTCGGTGTCGAGCGGGTGGGTATCCTGGAGGCCGTCGGCCGGGTCCTTGCCGAGGACTTGATCGCCCCCTGGGAGATGCCCCTCTGCGACAACTCCGCCATGGACGGCTTTGCCGTGCGCGCCGACGACTGTGGTGAGGTTCCCGTATCCCTGAAGGTTACGGGCTATATTCCCGCCGGCGGCCGGCCCGAAGGCCCGGTGGAGCCCGGCTGCGTCATCAGGATCATGACCGGCGCACCGGTACCGCCCGGCTGCGACGCGGTGGTGCCGGTGGAAGAAACCGAAGACGAAGGCGGCACGGTCCGGATCATGGCAGCAGTCGCGCGCCGCCAGCACATCCGCTTCAAGGGAGAAGATGTCGCCACGGGCGATATCGTGGTCCCCCGCGGCACCCTGCTCCAGCCCCCCGAAATCAGCATGCTCGCATCCTTCGGCAAGGCGCTGGTGCCGGTATTCCGCAAGGCCCGGGTCGCCATTCTGTCCACCGGCGACGAACTGGTCGAATTGGGCGAATCCCCCGCGCCGGGCACGATCATCAACTCCAATGCCCTGTCCCTGGCAGCCGCGGTACGCCTGTGCGGCGCCGAACCGGTCATCATCGGCATCGCCCGCGACAACCGGGAAAGCCACCGGGAAAAGCTTGCCGAAGGGCTTAGGGCAGACGTCCTCATCACGTCGGCCGGCGTCTCGGCCGGCGACCGCGACCTGGTCCGCGATGTCCTGGCCGAACTGGGGGCTGAACAGCTCTTCTGGAAAGTCGACATGAAACCCGGCGGCCCCACCGCTTTCAGCATGCATGGTCAGGTACCGGTCTTCTCCCTTCCCGGCAACCCGGTCTCCACCATGATCACCTTCGAGTTCTTCGTCCGCCCGGCGCTCCTGCGGATGATGGGACACTCCCGCGTGGTGCGCCCCTTTGTTAAGGCCACGCTTCTCGAGGAGGCACGCAAGAAACCGGGCAAGGTAAACTTTCTCAGGGTACAGGCGACGGAACGGGACGGCCGTCTGGTGGCTTCCACCGCCGGTGAGCAGCACACCGGCATTCTCAGAACCATGGTCAATGCCAACGCGCTCGTGCTGCTTCCCCGGGAGGCCTCGGTCGTCCCGGCCGGAAGCGAAGTGGAGATGATGATCCTGCGGGACGACGTTGCGATGCTGGAACGCTAGGGGGAATCACATATGTCTTTCAACCATTTTGACGACCAGGGAAGGGCCATTATGGTGGACGTGAGTGGCAAGCAGCCGACCCTGCGCACCGCCACGGCCGCCGCCACGGTATCAATGCAGCCGGACACCCTGGCCGACCTGCTGGCCGGCCGGACCACCAAGGGCGATGTCCTGGGCGTGGCACGGATCGCCGGCATCGCCGCCGCCAAGAAGACACCGGAGCTGATCCCCCTTTCCCATCCCCTGGCCATCCACCACGCGGCAATCGATTTCGATACCGACCAGGCCTGCGGCACCGTCACCGTCAGAGCCACGGTACGGGCCTTCGAGCGGACCGGAGTGGAGATGGAAGCCATGACCTCGGCGGCCGTGGCAGCACTCACCATCTACGACATGTGCAAGGGAGCCGACAAGGGAATCACCATCAGCCAGATTCGCCTTCTCTTCAAGGAGGGAGGGAAGAGCGGCACGTGGCAGAGGGAGGAAGGACAATGAAGGCGGCGATTCTAACCCTGAGCGACAAGGGTTCCCGGGGCGAACGGGCCGACGCCAGCGGTCCGGCCCTCGTCGCATGGCTGGCTGAACAGGGCGTCGAAACGGTGCGCACAGAGATCATCCCCGACGAGGCCGACCTCATTTCCGCCCGCCTCGCCGCATGGGCCGACGCAGAAGACGTGGACCTGATTCTCACAACAGGCGGCACCGGAGTCTCCCCCCGGGACGTTACCCCCGATGCCACCATGACGATCCTTGATCGGCTCATCCCCGGCTTCGGCGAGGTGATGCGGATGAGGAGCCTCCAGAAAACCCCCAACGCCATGATCTCTCGGGCCGTGGCCGGGATCAGGGGAACCGCCTTGATCATCAACCTCCCCGGCAGCCCCCGTGGCGCCGTTGAAAACCTGGAAGCGGTCTGGCCGGCCGTGCCGCACGCCGTTGAAAAAATCCAGGGCGACACCCGCGACTGCGCCCCAGTACACTGAAACAATCTCTCTTTCAGCCATCCCGAAACCCGGCCCACGCCGGGTTTTTTGTTGACCGGGTCCCCGGTATGGGCTATACACTAGAATTCCGTTTTAATTTTAGACCAAGGAGGATCGACCATGGGTCTGATGGACCAAATCAAGGCTAAAGCCCGGAACAACCTGCAAACAATCGTGCTCCCGGAGAGCTATGATGACCGGATGTATGCCGCCGCCCAACAGATCGTGGAACAGGGTTTGGCAAAAGTCGTCATGCTTGGCAATGCCGACGCCATCGCCAGGAAAGCGGCCGACCTTGGCGTCACCATCTCCGGTGTCGAGTTGATCGATCCGGCAACGTCTCCCAAGCTCAACGAATATGCCGACGCCCTCGCGGAACTCCGCAAGAGCAAGGGGCTCTCCAAGGATGAAGCCCTTAAGCTCCTTACCGCGGCAGACAACCTCTACTATGCCGGCATGATGGTCCGCCAGGGTGACGCCGGAGGAGAAGTGGCCGGCGCCACCGGCACCACCGGCGACGTGCTCCGGGCAGCTTTTCAGACCGTGGGCCCTGCCAAGGGGATCAAAACGGTTTCCTCATTTTTCTTCATGGTCACCAAGACCCCGTCCTTCGGCGAAAACGGTATCATCTTCTTTGCCGACTGCGCCGTAAACCCCAACCCCGATGCCCAGGCCCTGGCCGACATCGCCGTGGCCACCGCCCGCAACTGCAAGGCCTTCCTCGACGTGGACGCACGGGTGGCCATGCTTTCATTCTCCACCAAGGGAAGCGCCAGCCATGCTGACGTGGACAAGGTCCTCAAGGCCATGGAACTGGCCAAGGCCATTGACCCCGCGCTTCAGATCGACGGTGAACTCCAGGCTGACGCGGCCCTCCTTCCCAAGGTGGGCGAGCGCAAGGCCCCGGGCAGCACCGTGGCCGGCAAGGCCAACGTTCTCATCTTCCCGGACCTGGACGCCGGCAACATTGCCTACAAGCTCGTGGAGCGAGTGGCCGGCGCAGAGGCCATCGGCCCAATCATCCAGGGCCTGGCAAAGCCGGTGAATGACCTCTCCCGGGGCTGTTCGGTGGAAGACATCGTCAATGTTGCCGCCATTACCGCGGTCCAGGCCCAGGGATAACCAGCCCGCAAACGAAGCACCGCAAAAGGCCGCCGGCATCCCCCGGCGGCCTTTTGCTCTCCCCCATCTCCGTCAACCACGCAAAAAGGCCGTCGGACTGCTGCCCGACGGCCTTCATGTTTCACGATTCGTTGCGGGTCGTTACTTTCTCACAAAGTCCGTCCGTGCAAACGAATAGTCGAAATTCATGTGATCGGTGTAAGTGCCGTTGAGAATGGCCACCACGTCCTCGGTGAAGACGAGTTCTTCATCCGTGGGGATGACGAACACCTTGATGGGAGAATCATCGGTGGTGATGAGGCTTTCCCGCTTGCGGGTCATGGCTCCCTTATTCCGTTCGCGGTCGAGCTTGATGCCGATTCCTTCAAGGCCCTCGATGGTTTTCTCGCGGATGGGCCACCCCATCTCCCCCACACCGGCGGTGAAGACCACGGCGTCGAGGCGCCCCAGCGCAGCCATATAGGTCCCGATGTACTTTTTCAGACGGTAGGCCTCGATATCGAGAGCCACCTTGCAGCGATGATCACCGTTGGACGCATGTTCGATGACGTCGCGGCGGTCCGTAAAGCGACCGGTCACCCCGAGCACACCGCTCTTCTTGTTGAGGATGCTGTCGATTTCCTTGGCGGAAAGGTTTTCCTTCTGCATCATGAACGCGGGGATGGCCGGATCGATGTCGCCGCAGCGGGTCCCCATGACGGCACCTTCGAGCGGGGTAAGCCCCATGCTCGTATCAACGGAGACTCCGCCCTTGATGGCACAATGGGACACCCCGTTGCCGATATGCATGGTGATGATGTTGCACTCGGAAGGCTTCTTGCCGAGAAGAACGGCAGCCCGCTTCGATACGTAGAGATGGGACGTACCGTGGAAGCCATAGCGGCGCACACCGTATTTTTCATACCACTCGTAGGGAAGCGGATAGAGGTAGGCATGCTCGGGCATGGTCTGATGGAACGCCGTATCGAAAATGGCCACGTGGGGAACGTGGGGGAGAACCGCCTGAGCGGCCTCGATGCCGGCGATGTTGGGAGGGTTGTGCAGGGGGGCCAGATGCTGAACCTCCTTAACCGCATCCAGCACCTTTTCGTCGATGAGCACCGAACGGGTGAACATTTCCCCCCCGTGGACGACCCGGTGACCGACCGCGGATATCTCGTTGATATCTCCCAGAACGCCCTGCTCTGCATCCACCACGGTCCTGATGATCAGGTCAATGGCCACCTGGTGGTCGGGACACTCATACTCTTTCCGGTACGTTTCCCGGCCCGGCACCTCGTGCATGATGAACGAGTCGCCGATAATGACCCGCTCCACCATGCCCTTGGCAACGACCTCTTTTCTCTCCCAGTCGAACAGCTGGTACTTCACCGATGAGCTGCCGCAATTGAGGGCAAGTATGATCATCATTCCTCCTGATTGAGCGAAAATAAAAATTGTTCAACGCGAATAAAACAAGCAATTTCAAGATGATTTAAGAGAGATGATACAGATGGGGACAGAAAAATAAAACTGTTTTTTACATATACAATACGGAAAAGTCGAATTCAAGTTTTTTTAAGGGGCTGGGTCGGACCGGCAAAACCTTTCCTCTGGACTTCGCAGAAACCCTGTGATATGTTTACGCTGCTTTCAGAAAAATATTTCACAAGGAGGTATACCGTGTCCCACGCTATTTCCGACGACTGCACCAATTGCGGCGCCTGTGTCGATTCCTGCCCGGTCAACGCTATTGCACCGGCCGGCGACAAGCACAAGATTGATGCAGATACGTGTATCGACTGCGGCGCTTGCGTCGACACCTGCCCGGTAAGCGCTATCAGCGCAGCCTAACCGACAGGTCGTACCACTTCAATACCGGCATGACATGCGTCATGCCGGTATTTTTTTGCCCTGACAACGAAAAAGGCCGGCTTTCATGCCGGCCTTTTTCGTTGTCCATTATTCAATTACTGGTCGAATCCACCCAATCAGAGAATCTACCCTGCGAGCCCCACCTGCCCCACGGGTCAGGATGCTTGACCGGGCCTCATACTCACTGGGTGGCAACAGTTGAACCGGTCACCTCCACGGTGAAATCGGTGGCCTCCCGGGGGATATTCGCCAGAACGATAACAAAGGGGATTCTCTTACCCGGCTGGACTCCCAGGTTCGACAGGGAATCACCGAACTGGTTATTCATGGCTGACTCGATCTTTGCCATGGGGAGCGAGGCTATCTGTTCGTCGCTCAGGCTGTTGCCGCAGTAGGCAACCTTTTGCACCACCGCCTGGCCGCCCGACCCCAGCAGCGCGCCCTTCACCTGGATGGACGCCCGGGGCTTGCGGTAGTTATTAATGGCTTCGCCACGAATCACGAAAACCTCTCCCGCCTCCGCGTTGGCCAGATACCCCCCACTGACCTTGTCAAGACCGATCCCTCCCTCCTCCCGCGCTTCAAATCCGAGCCACTCGGCAACAAAGCCGATGCCGAGCTTATTGAAGGCGGCAGGTCCCTCCTTGAAGAAGTAGAAGCCGAACCCGGCAAGCGCTACGATTACAAGGACCGACACCACAATAGCAACGAGGGGAAGGAGGGAGCGTCCCTTGCGGCGTGACGAGATGACAAGAGGGGGAGCCTCCTCTTCTCCAAAGGGAACAACAAGGGGGGACGACGGTGTTGTCGTCGCGGCTGGTTCAGCAACAGACTGCTCCGGAAGCGTGGCGGCTGGCGCGTTGATTCGGTCACGGGTCTCGGGCTCCGGCGCGGTCT
The DNA here is from genome assembly GCF_036323535.1 of Geobacter sp. 60473. Taxonomy (GTDB): domain Bacteria; phylum Desulfobacterota; class Desulfuromonadia; order Geobacterales; family Geobacteraceae; genus Geobacter; species Geobacter sulfurreducens. The sequence continues at coordinate 235,262 of NZ_AP028967.1, read as the reverse complement.
CGTCAATACCGAGATCAAGCTCACCGAAATCGAACGGTTCTGCTTCTTCCTCAGCCTCGATCTTCGAGGAGGCATCTTCTTTTGCCACCCCCTCCTCGAACTCCAGAGCAAAGTCTCCGGTGGAGCCTTTTTCCCGCCCCCCCGCATCTGTTGCGGCAGCAAAGGCCTCGGGGCTCACCTCGCCAAAAGCGATCTCGCCCCCGAATCCACCGACGGCAGACACAGCTGCAGGCCCGGTCGGCCGCGACTGCTCTTGCGTGACAGAATCCTCTCCGAATCCACCGAAATCAAATCCCTCCGGCTCCGAGGCAGTTGACTGCCCCGTATGTTCTTCGCTCCCTGCCGTTGGTTTTCCGCCGAAGTCGAACGAGAAATCCTCATCAGTAGCAGCCGGGCCAGAAGGGATTCCCGAGGAAGCCGCCAAATTGTCGGCAGCTTCCTCGGCATCAGAATCAGCGGGAGTAAATGACGGAGCCTGCGCCTGCTGAGGCGCCCAGGCCGGTTCACTCTCTTTCCCTGCATCCTGAGCCGCGGCCACGGCGGCAGCGGAAGCCTCCCTGCCCTCCGTCGCATCCAGCCCTTGCAGAATCGAGTCGAAATCCGGCTCTTCCGCAGGAGCTTCTTTTTTTATGACGAAAATGTGTCGACATTTGGAACAACGGACCTTGATGCCGGCGGCTGTTACCTTGGAGTCGTCAAGTCGGAACTTGCTGCTGCATTGCGCACACTGGATGATCATTGGTCACTCCACGGTGAGAGGTGGGGCAGCGGAAGAAGGCCACCACGGCAAAAAACGGCGCCGAGTCGGTAATTTCGGACTTTTCTATAACAGATAAGGGCACTTAGTGTCAATTCAATATGGTCACCAGCCCACCCTTTATGCTATACCATTTCAAGGAGCCATGAACAGAATACAGCCATGGTTCAAGACATTTCAGCATTCGGAGAACGCGCATGCGCCAACTGCTCGCCCCATTACTGACCATCATGCTGCTCCTTCAGTGCGTCACTGCGGCATTCGCCGCACCAACCCTGTCGGTGGACAAGCCTTTTTTTGATTTCGGAACCATCCCTCAGGGGAAAAAGCTCGATCATGTCTTTACGCTGAAGAACAAGGGAGACTCCCCTCTGTCGATCGTAAGGACCAAATCGTCCTGCGGCTGCACCGTGATCAGCCTCCCCCGCAAAACCATCGAACCCGGAGGAAGCGTCGAACTCAAGACCACATTCGACTCGACCACGTTCGGCGGCAAGGTCACCAAGACCATAACCGTCGAAACCAATGATCCTGCAAACCCGAACTACACGCTCACCCTCACGGGTGTTGTCAGCGAGGTACTGGTTGTGGTGCCCCGGCAGTTGAACCTGGGACAGATAAAGGCGGGAACAAGCGGGGTATTCACCGTGACGATGGAGAACAAGGGAAACCGGCCCGTGAAGATAACCTCCGTCACCTCCCCCATGCCGCAGGTCAAGGCAACAGCCGGCAAACAAACCATCAAGCCCGGCGAAAGCACTTCCATAACCATGTCGGTGGCACCCCGGCCGGAAGACCGGTTTCTGAGCGGATTCATCATCATAAAGACCGATATGCCGGGCAAACCCGAAATCACCGTGCCGGTGTACGGCTCTGTGTCGAAGTAGCGGCAGCCTCCAGGTCTTCCTTGAGATCAAGATAGGCGCGCTCCACGTTCACGTCGAAAAACGTGCGGAAGCCGGGCATGGCGTCGTAACGCGGCAGCCTGAACTGGGCCTTTGTCTCGGGAAGACTCCTGCCGGCCTCGATGTGACGCAGAACCTCGGTGAGAAATTCCTTGAAGAAGAGCCTGAACCGCCTGAGCCCGGCACGGTCGGACACATCGCCGAGGCCGGGAAGCACGTGCTTTGCCCCCACCGCTTCCAGGCTTTCCAGAGTGACGACCCAATCTCGCATCTTCCCTTCCCCCATGTACCCCACCACGTCGTTGTAAAAGAGATCCGACGTAAAGAGCACCCCTTCGTTCGGAAGGTAGATGATGATGTCACCTTCCCGGTGACCGAACTCGGTACTGTTCAGGACCAGGACCGTTTTCCCCCGGATGAGGGTCAACCCTTTATCGAAGAAGGTCACGTGATTACGAAGCTGGCGCGACTCTCCCCTGAGAGACTGCCAGGTCTGCCAGGAGGTTATGATCTCCACGTTGGCGGGAAAGTCGAAATCCACATGATTATAGCCGGGATGATGGTGGGTAAGGATCACGTAGCGCAGAGGAATGGGGGTGATCTCGGCAATTGCGTCGATCAACTCGCGGATCCCTTCGGGGATGAAATGTGCTCCCGCCAAGATTACCTGATAGGGGGTAACCACAATCATCGCGTTGCTGGCGGCCTTTCCCTCCGGCAGGGCAATGGCCGCATATACCCCTTCCTCCATCTGCTTTATTTCGTAATGGGCAGCCTGGGCGGGGGTAAAGCCGACAACGAGACAGAGCACGACAAGAAGGATGACAGGTACGTTCTTCATGACCCTCGAACCTTGAAATTTTCGACCAGTGTAGCAAAAGGGTGCACCTAAACACAACCGCGGCATGGATTCAGAGACCGGCATCGAAAAAACTTTCCTCTTGTGAAATCATCGATGATGGTGTATCAATAGAGATTCGCGGGCGGTTAGCTCAGTTGGATAGAGCGCAGGCCTCCGAAGCCTGAGGTCGCTGGTTCGAATCCAGTATCGCCCGCCATTTACATGAACCAAGCGAATTCGCTTGCAAAAAACCCCGCCGGCATGAAGCCCGGCGGGGTTTTTTCATTGGCCGTGGCTCCCGGTCAGCGGATGACCACATTCTGGGCCGTGAGCGAGCCCCTACCCACCGTAACAACGCCCTGCAACGTCGTTAAGCCGGGGCTGGACGAGAACGTTGCGTCATACCCTCCCTTGAAGAGCACGGCTATGGCGTTTGCCAAGGTCACGTTGCCGGCAAGCTCGGTCGCCTGGGTCTCGATGGTGCATGAAGTTCCCCCGATGCACGCGGCATAGGCCTCAGCGATTGTTGAATAATAGCTCGTGGTTCCCGCAGTAAGCTTCACGGGAGGCATTTTCGTGAATGTTGCCGTCACGGCCACGGGGCCATACTGGGTAACCGTACAGCCATCAGTACCGGAGCAGGCACCCGACCAGCCGGCAAAAATCGATCCAGCGCTCGGCGTTGCGCTGAGCACCACCGGAGCAGCATTAAAGACCGCGCTGCACCCTGAACCGTCGAGACAGCTAATGCCTCCCGGCGCGCTCGACACGGTGCCGCCACCCGTGCCGACAACGGTCACACTGAGGTTGATGCCGGGCGTAACGGTGATTTCGGCCGATTTCGGTCCTTCCACGCCGTTCTTGAGTACCGATACGGCAATGTAGTAGGTAACGCCGTTCATCAGGCCGGAAATCACATGTGCCGGGGTAGTGCCAACCGGGTCGGGGGTCGCATAGTTACCCGATGTAATACCGTAGTAAACCTTGTAGCCGGTAATGCCCGACTCCTGGCTGGCGGTCCAGGAAATGCCCGCCGTACCATTGCCCGGCACGCCGGAGAGACCGGTCGGCGCGGCCGGCCGATCCAGGGAGAAGGATGCTGTCACGTTCTTCGCACCATCCATGGTTACCGTGCAGACGGGAGAGGTGCCGGCGCAGTCGCCGCCCCACCCCGTAAATACATAGCCGGTTGCAGGAGCCGCGGTGAGGGCAACCGAATCGCCCTGAAGGTAGTCGCCTTCTCCCGACAGATCCACCCAGGTAAAGGCGCCCAGATCATCGGCAACGCTGCCCCCACCCGTGGTCGAAACGCTGAGGGTCTCTTTCCGGCCGAAGATCCGGTGGACGTGGATGTCGGTATCGCCTTCCTCCCGGGTGAAGGTGCTCACCAGGACAATGTTTCCATCGGGTTGGAGCGCTACGCCCCGTCCTGCGTCATCGCCCGAATTGATGGTATAGAACCCGTAGAAATTGTAGATGGTGTTGTCTGTAGTTCCGTCGGCATTGAGTCGGAACACAAGGATGTCGGTGTCGGTCGCGTAACCGAAGGACCCCACCACAACGATCTTGCCGTCAGGCTGGATCACCAGTGCTTCGGCCCTGTCGTTATATACGTCGCCATCCTTGTAGTCCCCGACCGGGGCATTGAAATCATTGTCCCGCGTACCGTTCTCATTGAGGCGGAGCACCCAGATATCCGTGTCACCCGCACCCCACTGATAGGCCCCTACCACCACGATTTTGCCGTCAGGCTGGACGGCTATCCCCAGGCCTTCGTCGTTGCCGGCATCGCCGGCCATGAAGAAATTATTCAATCCGTCATTAAAGTTGTCGAGGGTGCCGTCGGTTTTGAGTCGCTGCACGAAGAGATCGGTTTCGCCGCTCGGGTTAGCATAGGTGCCGACGAGCAGTATCTTCCCGTCCGCCTGGAGCGCTACTCCATTCCCGAAACTGTTGCCGGGAAGGTTGGGCCGGTAGTAGCCGGTATTGCCGTTGAAGGCGCTGTCGAGCACTCCGGTCGCCGTAAGACGGATCACCTGGATTTTTTTCGCTCCGGCAACATCCCTGGTGCCGATAATCACGATCCTGCCGTCGGGCTGAACCAGCAGATTTCCGGCCTCGTTGGCGCCGGAGGCCCCCTCCTGGTACTTCCCGCCCGTGCCGAAAGAGGTATCAAGTACGCCGGCTGAATCGTAGCGTCGGACCTCCCAGGCGGTAGTGGCACTTCCCACGGTGCCGAGAACGAGAATTTTGCCGTCGCCCTGCAACGCCACGCCGGCGGCACGGTCAGCCGTGCCCGCGTCAATCACGACTGAACCCTGAACCCCGAAGCTGGTGTCCGGCTCCCCCTGCGCCGTGAGTCGCCAGAGGACGATGTCGGTATTGCCCGCCGCCTGCTCCACGGTGCCGACCACCAGCAGCTTGCCGTCCGGCTGCACCACGACCCCCTTGCCCCGGTCGTTCCCCGTGCCGCCTAACAATGCCACTCCCTGGCCGCCGAAAAAGCCGGTATCGATGAGGTCGTCATAAACGATGGCGGCGGGATAAGGGGGATCGGGGACCGCCACCCCGTCCTGCTGAAACTGGAGGAATACGTCGTAAAAGGAAAGACTGAGCGGTTCAGTCAGCTTAAAGCGCTTTGATGCCGCAACCGGCTCCCAGTCTGTCCAGGTGCTGTCGTCGATGCTGAAGCGCATCGCCTGCACGGTTCCCCCGTGCAGGGCGGCATTGATGCCGAGCGTCACCATGGGATAGTTGGTGAACTTCGCACCGCCGTTGATAGTCAAAACATCGGCCTGGGCGGCTACCTGCAGCACGAGCACCATGCCGGCAGTTGCCGGCAGGAGACGAGCGTAACGGCCAAGCTGTCCTGCAACCCGAATCATCAATCCGATCATCTTACCCCTCCGTGCACTGACACTCAGGCAGACATTCTACCTGGGACCGCTCTAATTTTCCAGACATCATTTCCACCGCGTGAAGACAGCCTGTCGACAGATTGTTGCCATCACATCGCCGGCGTGCTATCTGTCAGGCATGATTCTGCCACGACCTCTTTACTCCGGCACCCTGATCCGGCGCTACCAGCGCTTCCTGGCCGACGTACGCCTCGACGACGGGACGGTGGTCACCGCCCACTGCCCGAACTCGGGGAGCATGAAAGGATGCTGCCAGCCGGGAAGCGCCGTGTTCCTTTCTCTCAGCGACAATCCGAAGCGGCGCCTCGCCTACACCTGGGAACTGGTCATGGCTGACGGCTACTGGGCGGGGATAAACACGGGCCTCCCCAACCGGCTCGTCCGGGAGGGGATTGAAAACGGCACCGTCGCGGAACTCCTGGGGTATGAGCGCATCCGGCCCGAAGTCCGCTACGGGACGAACAGCCGGGTTGATCTGCTGCTGGAAGGGCCTGGCCGCTGCTGGGTCGAAGTGAAAAATGTGACCCTCGTGGAAGGGGGAACGGCCCTCTTCCCCGACGCCGTGACGGAACGGGGGCAAAAACACCTGCGGGAGTTGATGGAGGTGGTGCGGCAGGGGGACCGGGGAGTGATCTTCTTCGTGGTCCAGCGTGGCGACGGGTCTGCCGTGGCCCCGGCGGACGCCATTGACCCGGTGTACGGCCGGCTTCTGCGGCAGGCCGTGACTGCCGGGGTAGAAGCCCTGGCCTACCGGGCGCTCGTAACGCCGGAGGAAATCCGGCTCACGGAGCGGCTGCCGGTGCTTGCCGGGGAATGATCCCTCACCCTCCGGACAGCTTCCGCACTAGGGCACGGGCCACACGGTCGGCCTCGGCCAGGTTGGCGCGGGCCCTGTCGCTGAACCCTTCCCCGTGGCTGAAATCTTCTCCCGGCACGGTCACGAGCCATGCCGGCGGGGTCCGGCCGTAAAGCTCCCCGGCATAGGCCAAAAGCAGCTCGGGAGCCAGGTGGTGCCCCAGGGCACCCTCGCCGGATGAAGCCGCCAGAGAGACGGCAGCCACCGAGCTCATGCCGCCGACGGCCGGGCAGGCGTCAAAAAAGATGACGCCGGTCACCTCCGGGGCGGCGATCTCCTCGGCCATCTCGGGCAGGAGCTGGTGGGCTTCGACGGCACGCACGCTGCCCAGAGGGGAGCCCCCCTCCACCATCGCAGGAAGGACCGCCCCGGCCCCATCGTCGCGCCGCAGGCGATTGCCGTAGCCGATCAGCAGGACCATGACCTGCCCCTCTCGCTATCTTCCCCGTTTCGCCTCATCCAGCACCGTCCCGTCCGGCCCCAGGAGCATCACCCGCAGCGGCATCCTGCCGTAGGCATGGGTGGCGCAGGAAAGGCAGGGATCATAGGCCCGCACACCGTGCTCGATCCGGTTGAGAATCCCTTCCGTGAACTCCCCTCCCCTGATGAACTCCGCCGCCACCTGCCGGATGGTCCGGTTAATGGCAAGATTGTTCATGCCGGTGGCGATAAGCAGGTTCACACGGCTGACAATGCCGTCGTCATCCACCTCGTAGTCATGAAAGAGGGTGCCGCGGGGCGCTTCGCAGAAGCCGACACCGGCCGGTCGATTCACTCCGGCCTCGCTCCGGACGTGGCGATCCAGGATGTCCGGCTCGTCCAGGAGCATCCCGATCCGCTCCAGGGCGTGGAGGATCTCGATGAGCCGGGCATGGTGGTAGTGGAAACTGCCGGTGACCATGCCGCCGGCGCCGCGCACCTGCCGGAACGCGGCAAGTTCGCGGTCGGCCTCGGGGGTCCCGGCGCGGTCGCAGATATTTAACCGGGCCAGGGGCCCCACCCGGAACATCCCCCCCCCTTCCCGGTCGCCATGGGGCTGGTAGTAGGGGAAGGTCATGTAGCTCCAGGGCTCGGCCCGCTCGGTTATGGCCTGGGCGTAGTGCTCCGGGGAAAGCTCATCCACGTGGACGCCTGCCGAATCGGTGAAGCGGAGGGAGCCGTCGTAGTGCTCCAGACCACCGTCAGATGCCGTCAGCCCCGCGAAGAGCGAGGGAAAGTCCCCATACGCGGTTATCTCGGCTTCGTGGCGGGCGTAGATGCCGTCAAGCATGCCCAGGGCGCCCCGGACGATGGCGAGCCCCTCGGGCAGAAGCGCGGCGATCCGGTCCCGGCCTTCCGGGGAGAGCGGCTCACGGACTCCGCCCGGCACCGCCCAGGAGGGATGGATGCTCTCTCCGGCCACGGCGCTTACGATCTTCTGGCCGATCTGACGGAGACGGATGCCGCCGCGGGCCACCTCCGGGTGGTGCGCCACCAGGCCCCAGAGGTTGCGGCGGGAGGGCTCCTCGTCCATACCCATGAGAAGATCGGCGGCGGAGAGGTGGAAGAAGCTCAGGGCATGGCTCTGGATGAGAGAGGCCAGATTGGCGATCCGGCGCAGGTGGACTGCGGCCGGGGGAATCTCCACGCCGAGGATGGCATCGCCGGCACGGGCAGCGGAGATGGAGTGGCTGACGGGGCAGATGCCGCAGATGCGGGCGGTGATGCCGGGCATCTCCCAGATGCTGCGGCCGATGCATATCCGCTCGAACCCGCGGAATTCGGTCACGTGAAACCGGGCATCGGCCACGGCCCCGGCATCGTCGAGCCTGATGGTGATGGTCGCGTGCCCTTCGATGCGGGTGACGGGATCTATGGTTATGGTGCGGGACATGGAAATACCTATCCGAACGTGAGCATGCCGGGGGCCAGGTGTACCGGCTCTCCCCGCAGCAGGCATTCAATGGCTGCCCGGATCCGGTCCGGGTCAGGCGGACAGCCGGGAATGTAGCCGTCCACCGGAATCACCTGGTGGAGCGGCAGGGCCCGCGGCAGAAGCTGGGGCACTGCCGCATAGTCGAAGGCGGGCGAGGCCTCGCCGTCACAGCGAAAGGGATCCAGGGTCTCGGCAACGGTGAGAAGGTTGCGCATGGCAGTAACGTTACCGGTGATGGCACAGTCGCCGAAACTGATCACGGTCCGGCTCCGCTGACGGATGATACCGGCCATGGCCAGATTCGCACGATTGGTTACCGCCCCCTCCACCAGCGCCACATCCACGCCCGCCGGGAATTCCTTGGCATCCACGAACGGCCCGTAGACCAGGTCCGCCGCCTGGGACAGTTCCAGGAGATACTCATCCAGGTCGAGGAAGCTCATGTGGCACCCCGAGCAGCCTCCCAGCCAGACCGTGGCAAGCCGGAGCCGGCCGCTGCCGATCAGTTCCATTCCTCCGGGCGCACCCCGTGTTATCCCCCCAGACGGCGTCATCCTTCCCACTCCTTTTTCTCCCGCCCTTCCAGAACCCGGGCGAGCATGGTCGGGTCCTTGACCATCTCGCCGACCACCGCCCCCTTGAGGAACAGGGCACCGGTGGGGCAAACCTGGACGCATTTGCCGCAGCTGGTGCAGGTGCCGCTCTCCCGCCAGGAGCGGTTCAGATCGGCAATAATCCGGCTTTTCACTCCACGCCCGGAGATGTCCCAGGTGTGCACCCCTTCGATCTCGTCGCAGACCCGGACGCACCGGGTGCAGAGAATGCAGCGGTTATGGTCCAGGCCGAAGCGTTCGTGGGAGAGATCCATGGTCAGCTTGGGTGAAAGGTATTCGTAGCGGACATGGTCGACCCCCATTTCGGCGGCCACCCGCTGCAACTCACAGTGGCCGATGGAGACGCAGACGGCACAGTAGTGATTGCGTTCCGCGAGCATGAGCTCCACGATCATCCGCCGGTAGTTCTCCAGCCGCTCGCTCCGGGTCCGCACCACCATCCCCTCGCGCGCCGGAGTGGTGCAGGCGGGGAGGGGCCGGGGGCTGCCCGCCACCTCCACGATGCAAAGCCGGCAGCCGCCCCGCTCGGAGAGCCCCTCCATGTGACAGAGGGTGGGGAGCGATATGCCGTGTTCCTTGATCACCTGGAGCAGGGTTTCCCCCTCGCGACCGCTGATCAGTTCGTCGTCGATGGTCAGAGTAATGACCGGCATCAGCCTACCTCCCCAGGGACGCCGACGGCGTGCAGGAGTGCCTTGCCGCCGGGTCCGGGCTCCTGCTCGGCAGCCATGGTGCAGCGGCCCGCCGGACAGCGGCGCTCACGGATGTGGGCCTCGTATTCATTCCGGAAGTAGCGCAGGGTGCTCACCACCGGGTTGGGCGCGGTCTGGCCGAGGCCGCAGAGGCTCGTGGCGCCCATCAGATCGCAGAGCTCCTCCAGCCGGCGCAGGTCGTCCGGCCAAGCGGTGCCGGAGGTTATGCGCCGCAGCAGCCGGTGCATCTCCATGCTGCCGACGCGGCACGGGATGCACTTGCCGCAGCTCTCGTCCCGGCAGAAATCGAGGAAAAACGAGGCCACGTCGGGCATGCAGCTCGTCTCGTCCATGATGATAAGTCCGCCGGAGCCCATGATGGTGCCGATCCGCTCCATACTTTCGTAATCGAGGGGGGTGTCCAGGTGTTCGGCCGGAATGCAGCCGCCCGAAGGGCCGCCCGACTGGGCCGCCTTGAAGCGCTTGCCGCCGGGGATGCCGCCGCCGATGTCGAACACCACCTCCCGCAACGTAGTGCCCATGGGGACTTCGATCAGGCCGGCGGTCTCCACCTGGCCGGCCAGGGCATAGACCTTGGTTCCGGGGCTCCGGGCCGAACCGATGCCGGCGTACCAGGTGGCACCGCGCCCGATGATGGCCGGGACGGTCGCAAGGGTCTCCACGTTATTGATGAGGGTCGGACATCCCCAGAGCCCCCGCTGGGCCGGATAGGGCGGCCGGTGCCAGGGCTGTCCGCGCCGTCCCATGATGGAAGCCATGAGCGAGGTTTCCTCGCCGCAGACAAAGGCGCCGGCGCCGGTGCGGATGTCGATGCGGAAACTGAAGTTGCTGCCGAGCACCCGGCTTCCCAGGAGCCCCTTGCGCTCGGCATCGCGGATGGCGGCCTCGAGCCGCCTTCCGGCCAGGTAGTACTCGCCCCGGACGTAGATGTAGCCCTGATCCGCGCCGATGGCGTAGCCGGCAATGGCCATTCCTTCCAGGATGCGGTGGGGGTCCGATTCCATGACGGAGCGGTCCATGTAGGCCCCCGGGTCCCCCTCGTCGCCGTTGGCCACCACGTATTTCCGCTCGCCCGGCGCTTTGCGGGCCAGGTTCCACTTGACGCCCGCCGGATAGCCGGCGCCCCCCCGCCCCCGCAGCCCCGAAGCGGATATCTCGCGACAGACATCGTCGGGGGTCATTTCGTGCAGGGCATGGGCCAAGGCATCGTAGCCGCCCGTGGCCACATACTCTTCGATCCGCTCGGGGTCGATGGTACCGCAGTTGGCCAGGACGATCTTCATCTGGCGGGTGAAGTAGGGGTGATCGGGCGGCAGCGGCGAGGCCGTGGGCGGGCGGCGTCCCTTCACCACCGAGTAGAGAATCTGGCGGGCCAACTCTGGGGTGACGCGCTCGTAGACGGTCTCGGGTTTCCCCTGAACCGCCACTTTGACGAGGGGACCGCGGCTGCACGGCCCCATGCAGCCGGTACCGACGGCCTCGATCTCCGCATCGAGCCGGCTCTCCACCACCGCCTGGCGCAGCGCGTCCAGGACCGCCAGAGCGCCAGCCGATAGACAGGGGGTACCGGCGCAGACCATGATGCGGCACCGCAGCGCCTCCTGGCGGGTCCGCTCTTCCCCGGCCATGGCATGGAGATCGGCGGGGTTCATTGGCCTTCCCCCTTGCGGCGGCGAACCGGGCGGACCGCTTCTGCGCTGGCCGGGCTCTTTTCCGCCAGCATGACCCGGACGGCGGCGGCGGCCGAATCGGGGGTACAACGCCCCACGGTTTCCCCGTCGAGAACCACGATGGGGGCCAGCCCGCAACTGCCGAGACAGCGGACCGTCGACAGGGTAAGCTTGCCGTCGGCCGTGGTTTTACCGGCCTTCACGTCGAACTCGTTTTCAAGGCGCGTCACGATCTCGGCCGAGCGTTTCACGTAGCAGGCTGTGCCGGTGCAGACCACGCAGGAGTGCTCGCCCCGGGCTTCAAGGGTAAAGAAATGATAAAAGGTAGCGACGCCGTAGACGCGGCTGGGGGGGACGCGGAGCTGCCGGGCCACATGGTTCATCAGCTCGTCGCTGAGACAACCGAAGGCCTCCTGGGCCACATGGAGAACCTCCAGGAGCGCATCGGCCCGGTACTGGTATTGTTTCAGGGTCCGCTCGACCACCTTGAAGCGCGGATCGGCGGCAAGCCCCTCGGGCGTGCCCTTCCCTGGCGAATTATCCGTGGAGTTCACGCTGTTCTCCTCTGCCGCAACGGGGGTAATGGGCGATGACGCAGTCGCATCTTAGCAGACCGGTGAATATGTGTGAAGCCTTATGCGCTAAAGGCCGCCGCAGGTTCAATAAAAGAACTCCCGCCGCGGCGGCCGGTAGAGGCGGGCCACGTGCTCGCCGTAGCCGTTGAAGATGACCGTGGGCCGCCGCTCCCCCGTGCCGAGCATCCGCTCGCTTTTCTGTGACCAGCGGGGATGATCGACATCCGGGTTCACGTTGGCCCAGAAGCCGTACTCGTCCGGCCCCAGGCTGCTCCAGAAAGTGGAGGGCTGCCGATCGGTGAAATTGATTTCCACGATGGACTTGATGCTCTTAAAACCGTACTTCCAGGGCAGGACCAGACGGATCGGCGCTCCGTGCTGCTTCGGCAGCTCCCGGCCGTAGACCCCAAGCGCGAGAAAGGCCAGTTCGTTGGTGGCCTCGGCCAGGGTAAGCCCTTCGTGATAAGGCCAGAGATCGGTGGAGAACAGGCCACTCTGGTTGGGGGCCTGATCCCTGCGCAGGAACGAGAGGAATCGCAGATGGGTGGCGTTCGGCAGCGGATCGGCCCGTTTGACGAGTTCGGCCAGGGGAAAGCCGGTCCAGGGAACCGCCATGGCCCAGGCCTCGACGCAGCGGTGACGGTAGGTCCGCTCCTCCAGAGGCATGGCGCGCACCAGTTCATCCACGTCGAAGATCTTGGGGTTCCTCACCATGCCGGTCACTGAAATCTGCCAGGGGCGGGTGATGAACTGGTCCACGTATCGCCAGACGTCCTTGCCCGAGGTGAATTCGTAGAAATTGCAGTACGTGGCCGCTTCCTGGCGGTCGGTGAGGGGCCGGTCCAGTGGATAGCGCGTATTCGGGCGAGCCGGCAGGGTCTTGAGATTGACGAGGGTGCCGCCCAGCTCCCTCCGCTCCATGGCGTAATTGGTACAGGCGTTCAGGAGGGGCCAGGCATTGAGCCCCGCGAAACCGAGGGCCTTGAGGAAGGTGCGCCGGTTAAAGAAGACCTCCTCGGGAGAGATTTCACGGGAAGGAAGGGTAAAACGACTGTTCTTCATAACCGTGCTCCTTCACTGAAAAGGCGGGGGATCGCCCCCGCCCTTTCAGTCTTCGATACTGCCGATCGGCACGCTACCACGTCATGCTTCGCGTATGGGTCTCATTGCCGATGTGACAGGTGAACAGACAGCTTCTCGTAGCAGGATCATAGTTCAGCGAATCAAGCAAGGTCGATGATGCCGGCCCTTCCATGGCCGGGGTCTGGAGATTCGTGAAGTGAGTGGTCGCCAGCTTCACGGTGTCGTGACATTCGGTACACACCAGCGTTATATCCGTGTGGTGCCGCTTGTCGCCGGAAGAAAAGCTGTTGAACTGGGTGGTGCCGTAAGCATGGCACGAAGCGCAGTCGGTGCTGACATTGATCTGGCCGCTGGGCCAGGGCGGGGATGTCTGCCCGCCGTGGCAACTGACGTTCGAACAGGTGCCGGTGCCCGCATTATAGGCCGGTGCCCCGCCGTCCTTGTCCTGGAAGGTCGTCGACAGGACCACGTTGGCCGTCCCGTTGCCGTGCAGGACGGTGGCGTAGCCGGCTCCGCTGTGACATGAGCCGCAGGTCACGTTCGGGAAAAGATGCTCGGTGTGCTGCAGATCCCGGTTCGGGAAAGCTGAACCCACCGGCGGGTTGCCGTGGCACGAGACACAGCCGGTCTGGATATTGAAGAGCCCGGTGCCGACGTCCTTCACGGCAACGGCAGTGAAGTGGCACACCGCATTAACACCGGCGATATTCAGCCGGCTCGATCCCGACACGCAGGAAGGAGCCACCCCGCCCGCCCCATTAAGGTTGACGCCGTGGCAGAGCGTGCAGTAGTTGGTGACCGCGGTGCCGGCAGTGGCAAGGGTGGCAAGGGTCGAGTGGCGCTGCTGGTTGGTCGCGCCCTGGGTGGTTCCGCGCCCGATGAGCCAGGGGGTGGGATGGGCCGTCCGCGCTGTGTGACAGGTCTCGCAACCAGTGGTGAGCGTGGCGCCCCGCGGCACGTTGAAGCGCGGATTGGCGCCGCTGGCCGGTGTGGCGTGGCAGGGCTGGCAGGTGTTCAGGCCCGTGCCGTTATTGTTCTTGTTGATGGCGTCGGCACCGTGCTGCGCAGGAGGCAGATAGGCACCGGCGACCGGGTGGGGCGGCTGGACGTCGGAGGCGTGGCACAGGGTATTATTGAAGCAGCCCGCAGCCGTGCCCGCTGGTGCAGGGGTGGTGGGCTGGCGGGTGGAGTTGGCGCCGTTGGCGTGACAGGCTGCACAGGAGGCGGCGTTGGTGGTGTCGGTGGTGGTGTGGGTCCGGGCAGCGCGCCAGGGTGCCGGAGAATGGGGTGTGACGGCAGGCGCGCCGCCGTTGTGGCACGAGAAGGCGCCCACCGTGGCGGAGAAGCAGCTGACCGCCGCACCGACCCCCTGGTAGTTGGCGCCGTGACACTTTCTGCAATAGCTGAATCCGCCGGAGGGCGAGTCGGCCGCCTTTGCCCTGGGCCCGTGGAAGTTGGCGCTGTTCGGATCGCTCCACCCGGCGGGATGCCCCGCTTCTGCGCCGTGGCAGAGCGTGTTGTTGAAACAGCCGACAGGAGTTCCAGCAGGCGCGGGCGTCGTGGGCTGCAGGGTCGAGTTGGCGCCGTTGGCGTGACACTTGGCACACTCGGGGGCATTGCCCTGGTCAACGAATATGTGGTTGGTCCCCGATGCAGTGGTGCCGTGCCACGGGGCGTCCGGGTGGGGCGCGTTGGTATGGCAGGCGAAGCAGGAGCGGGCCGGCCCATTATCGAAGAGAGCACCGTGGCACCGACTGCAGTAGGCGAAGCCGGCCGCCACGGCAGGGGCGGCCATGGCCCCCGAGCGGCCATGCTGGTCTGCTGCTCCCCAGCCCGCGGGGTGGCCGGCCGGACCGGTGGCGTGACAGACCTGCGCTCCCCGGTTGGGACTGAAGCAGCTCACCCCGGAGATGCCTCCCGACTGGGCGGCATCGAGATATGAACCGTGACAGGAGACGCACTGGTCCCGGTCTTTCCGGAACTCAACCCAGTGGGTCTCGATCCAGTTGGCGGGGTGCCTGCCGGTTGTCGGGTCAATGGCCGGCGCATCGCCGCTGCCGCTGGAACAGCCCCAGAGAGCAAGCCCGACACAGAATACGGCCAGGAAACGAAAGATCGTCGATTTCACCGTGAGCCTCCTATCTGTGGCATGCAACGCACTGCTCATTGTTGGTCCGGCCGTGGCAGCGGAAGCAACTGGTCGGGTCGATTCTGCCGTCGATCTGGTGCCGGGTCAGGTAATCGCCCCGGTGAACCAGTTGCCGGTCGGGCCGGTCGCCGTGCATGATCGACGGTTTGATCTCCAGTTCGTTGGCGTGGCAGTCGTAGCAGAAAGACCGCTTGTGGCATGACGCGCAGAGGCGGTCATCCTGGCCGGCATAGTAACGGTGGTCACGCACGAAGACCGGCGTGTGGCTGAAGGCGGCATAGGGTTTGAGCACCCCCTTCACCCGGTCCTCGTGGCACTCGGAGCAGTCAACCCGTCCCGCGGCAAGTGATTCAGGATGCCAGGACGGCAGGCTCGATTCCCTGGAGATCATATGGGTGCAGGCGGTCAGGGTAAGGACACCCGTCACGGCCGCTGTAACAATGAAGAGCTGTATCGGTTTCATTTCGCCGCTCCTTTGCCCGAATGGCTGAAGTTATAGACAAGCCGGACCACGCCGCGGGTCTCCGAATCCAGGCGAGGATTCTCTCCGTAGCTGATATCGCCCGACAGCATCAGGTTCGGGAGCATTTTCCACCCAAGGGAGGCGATCACCTCGTAGGCATTGTCTCCGCCATAGGGTTGCACGGCATCGTCGTAGAGATGAGCAATGGCATCCACGCTGGCCCGATAACGCGCTGCGTCGCGCAGGATATAGGCTCGGACCTCGTGGTAGGAGTTGGCGGAAACATCCGCGTCGGCCCGGTGATAGGAAAGTCCCGCCCGGACCGTGCGTTCGGCCAGGGTCATCCGCACCTCGCCGCCGTAGCGATGGGTATTGCCCCGGTCGGCCCGGTGGTAGTTGATCCGCTTGTAGTCGGCAATCAGCTCCAGGGGCTTGGCCACGGTCCAGGCAACGCTGCCGCCGTAACTGCGCAGCGTCGTATCGCGATCGATGTTGAAAAGGGAGCGGTTATTGGTGGTGGCGAGGAAGTGTTCGAGGTTGTAATCGTTGTATTCCCCCGACACGGACACACCTTTCATCGGGGTTACGAGAAGGAGGTAGCTGTGCTCGGCAAAGCCGTCGGTGGCGGTATTGTAGCTGGTGGTGCCGCGGAGCTCGACCATCCTGAACGGCGCGAGCCAGATGTCGCCCCCCACCAGTTGCCGGTAGTTTTCCGGTGTACCGGTGAGGCCGGTATCGGTATTGGCCTCGTACAGGGCCGAAGCGCCGATCTCCAGGTAGCCCGGGAGCCGCCACCCCAGGCGGCCGCCGGCAATGGCATCCCCCTTGTTCCGGTCGGTCATGTTCAGCCGCACCGGCACCCCGCCGAAGAGGGAGCCGGTGAAGCCGCCGGCCAGGTCGGTCCGGACGCTGACACCGTCCACGTGCTCGGCTGCCACCCCCTCGTAGACGTAGAACCGGCCCAGCTTGAGGAGTCCGTCGGCCCGGGGGAACCGGTATGCCAGGTAGGCATAGGCAAGGTCGCCATCGGTTGAGCCCCCATCGGTGCTCTTGTCGGCCAGATCGAGCCGTCCCCAGCCATAGAGATGGAAAGAAAGATTGCCGTCGGCAAGCTTTTCCACATCGATGCCGAGGAACTGGGTAGCCGGCGCCAGGGTCTCGTCCTTGAACCCGGGGACGCTGCGCTCTTCCAGCCGGATAAGCGTAGTGGCATCCACCGCCACGTCAGCCGCGCCGGCCATGCCGGGCAGCGAGGCGATGGCCAGCGCAAGGAACTGCAATCGCTGTTTCATTGCTCCCTCCTTGAAAAGGGGAGGTGGCGGTAACTTCGCCAACTCCATCATGTTTACAGATTCGATACTAGAAGAGTCTATTCCCCGGCCTCCCGTTGTCAACCTCACGACTCGGGAAATACGATGCCGCCCCTGCGTGCCGGCAACTGGGAGATTTGCCCCACCGATTGGGTCAAAAGAATCCACCGATAGAACCCCATTCTCGTCGCTGTTGTCGTATCCCACTGAATCCACACCACAATCAAAAGCCTGCAGCAAGAGGCATTGATATTGCTAATTACCACAAGTAACAAAACCGATTAACGCAACCGGGAGCATGGGCCTACGCACGGCTTATTCGACATCAAACGCGAGGGGGAGGAAATGCCGGCATGAGGGATGCTCTATCCGGGCTTTCAAACGAGAAACTGAAACTGATCGAAAAGTACCGCCTCGCGCCCAGGGACATCAATGGGAAGGTTTACTGGGTACGCCGGTTCGGCAATCGCCCCGATCATCCTTACGCGACCCAGCGGGCGCTCAGGAACTGCAACATCATCGAACTGGTCTTCAGCTTTTACGACCTCTGCGTCGCCAAGATGACCTATTTCAAGAACAACTTCGCCGACTACACCCCTTGCAAGAACAATTACCGGACCGGACGGTTGGAAGAGTGCGAGGCGTGGGACATGGAAATCCTCGTCCAGCGGGAAACGGGCATCGTAATCGATCTCAGGAACCTGGCTGAAATCAGCGACATCGAAGTATTCAGGGAAATGTGCGAGTGGCTGGAGCTTCGATTGAGCGAAGCCGATGCATGTTCGAGGAAGGTGATGGGGCTGTGACGCAGGCACAGAGGCCGGCGTCAGTCCCCGGTTTCCGCTGATATGAGTTCCGCCCGCACCCGCCCGAGGGAGATGGCCGTTTCCATTCTCACGGGAACCTTGTAAGCGTCGTCGGTAACCCAGATCATCATATCGCCGGTTCTCCTGAAGATGCCGGCGGTCTTCAGAAGCGGATGGACAACCAGTGTATCAACGGTCCGTCCCCCCGGCAGCGTTACCCCCTCCCGCCGCAGCACCTCGACGGTAGTGGGAGCGTACTCGTTGCTGTCGAACAGATGGAGCACTACCGGCTGCCCCACCTCAAGCCGCTTGTTTCTGAGGAAATAGAACCCCGAGACGATATCGGTCACGTCCTCCCGCGGCAGGAGATGGGTGGCGTAGCGGTTCCGCAGGCGGTCGGCCCAGAAGGCCTTTTTTTCGCGCATCATCAGGGTAAAGCCGCTGTCCCCCGTGAAGGTTCCTTCCCGCTGCCTGATCCTGGTGATCAGGTAGTTGCCGGCAACGAGCCGGGTTTCTATCACATCATCCACCGGGTATATCGCAGAGATGACCGGATAGGACCTGACGCGCGTGGTGATGGTGACTTCCTCGCGCTCCCGCCCCCGAACCGCCTCGATCATTGCCTCGCCCACGGGAATGCCGAGCATGGTGATCCGGTAGGTGAGCTTCTCCCGGCCCGGTGCGAGAAACTCATCCGCCTTGCGCAACGGCGGCATGACCTCCAGGTGCTGCGACCGGGCGGCAGGGGTTGCCTCAGCCACGGCCTCGGCTGATACGGCGGGCACGGGGGCAGCTGCCGCCGCGGCCTCCGGCGCTACAGGCGACAGCGCCTCGGCGGCCGGGGCGGCTTCGCGGGCGACTGGTGCGGCGGGCGGCTGGTCCGCCCGCTCCGGAGCCACAGCGCCGCTCCGCTCCTCCGGCAACACAGTCTTCCCTTGGTCGACGCTCTCACGCGGCGACTGCCCCTCAGGGAGAGGCGGAACAGGCGTCTCCGGCTCGCGGAGCGAAATGCTGACGTCCGCCATGGGCAGAACCGGTGCCCCGAGGTCGAGAATGCCGATGCTCGGGAACACCCACAGTCCCGCCACGTGCGCAAGCCCGGAGAGTACGACAAACACAGCGAATCGATATGATTTAACCGGCAACCCCATGCATGGTCCGAAGCGCAGAGGGGGCACCGAAGCACCCCCTTTGCGCCGCATCTATAGAATCGTATCGGCAACCGGGTGTCCCGGCTCCGCACCCTGGCGTCACGCCATCACCGAGTGGCCACCACGCGCACACCCCGGCCGCTATCACACCACGCCCGAAGAGCTGCCCGCGCCATGAAATCCGGCGCAACTCCGCGGACTCGGCCGTTACTTAGTGTCCCTTCCCCTTGCCTTTTCCTTTACCCTTTTCCGTGCCGTGATGATGATCATCGTGGGAAGCGTGGGATGGCTTGCCGGTCAGGGCAAAATCACCTCTCTTCAGGGCATGGAACTCGGTGGACCCGGGCTTGATGCCGAGACGCTTGGCAATCGCCCCCCACCCCTTGCCCTGATTGGTCTGATAGGTCTTCAGAACCGTTTCGTACGGTTTATGGGTCATCTGACCCAACTGGTAGACCATAAAGGCATCCGCAGGCTCCCGGACCGACCCCAGCACCACGCTGACCTGTGCCCCGGGCACACCGAACTGAGCGCTCAGCCTGCCGGCAAAACCGGTCGGATCGGCCCTCGCCTCGACATTGAGGTTGCCCAGAAAACCGTCGAGGCCGCCGGCGGCCAATGCCGCCGAACCGATGAAGATCATCACGAGTAGTACCGCAAAAAATCGTTGCATGGCGTATTTTCTCCTTTTCACGTTGCTCCGGCAAGCTCCTTTTTTCGGATCGCGGCGGGATTGCAGACGTTCCCGGTGAACCCGGCAGCTGTCCGCGCGCAGCGGCGGGGCAGACTGCGCCTGAAAAGTGCAAGGCCGGCCCCCCGGAGGGAGACCGGCCTTGCGGTTGTGCATCGGATGATGCGCCGGAACGCCGCGTCCGTGATTACGGACGGGTCGTGCCGAGGTAGGCCTTGGCGGCCGTTGCCGTGGCGCTGTCCAGGCGGGTCGCCGTTACCTGGGCATCGATCGCGGCGGTGACGTCGTTGTTCAGCACGCCGTCATAGATGAAGTCGATGGAATCCCAGATCAGCCGCTTGCTGTAGAACCGGTTGTGGGCATAGCCGCCCGGATCGTGGATCAGCAGGTTGGCGTTGAACGCCGCGCCCATGACGTCTTTCCAGAGGGCAAGCCCGTACACGCCGGCCCAGTTGGTGAAGGCGCCGCCGGTACCGCCGGCTGCCTGATAGAAGTAGGGATGGGCGTTGAAGAAGAATATCCCCTTGCCGGCCAGGGCAGCCTTGAGGGCTTCAAGGGATGCCACGTACTCCTCTTCCTCGGCGGTCAGTCCCTCGGGGGTGAGCGCAAAGGTACCGGCATGGCAGGTGGCGCAGGCAGTGCTGGTGATGGCAGTGATTGCGCCCGTGCCGTCCGTGGTCACCGGCAGGAACAGGTGCGAGTTCGGGGTGGTCATGTGGCAGCCGGCGCAGGGGCCGTTGGTGCCGGTGCCGGGGGCAGCGGCGGTGCCGATCTTGTCGTGGGCGAAGAAGGCCGGATTGGCATAGCTGCGGGTTGCGTACTCATAACCGGTGGTGCCGAAGAGCTGGCCGCCGGCGGTGAGATAGTGGGAGTTCACGAAGCTGCGGACACCGTCGGCATCCTGGTCATTCTTGATGACTTCGCCGGTTTCGCGGCCGATATGGCAGGCAAGGCAGACGTTGGAACCGGAGATGTTGGGATAGGACACGGTAGTCGGCGGGTCGCCCGCGGTGGCGGGGGAGTAGGTCTCGGTGATGGCCCCGGGGTTGCGCAGTTCGCCGGTGCCGGCCTTGGTGTGACAGCCCCAGCAGTAAAGCAGTTCGTTTTGGTCGGACCGCTTGTTACTGCTGGTCCAGCCGGCCAAATGGGTGAAGCTGTTGCCTGCGCCCGTCGGATCATACCCGGCGGGGTTGCTGAGGAAATTGGAAGCGCCGGTCGAAGTGTGGCAGCGTTGGCAGGCGCCGCGGCTGGCGGTATCGTCCCAGTTGTAGTGGGTCCAGCCGGGGGCGGTGGCGTCGGTGGCGCCGGCCTTCATGACATCGTCCACTTCAGCCGCGCCGGAGCTCGCCAGGGCCGCTGCGGCCACCTTGGCCTGGAGGAGCTTGCCACCATGGGCCGACTGTCCCCAGTCGAGGAAAATAGTGTTAGGCCGGTCCGCTCCGGCCAGCCGCCGGGTGTTGGTCTGGAACTCGTGACCGTGGCAGTCGAAGCAGGGGTTGGCGGTATTGCGCCGGATTACATACCCCTCTATCGTGGTACCGCTGGCCGTGGTTTTGGATTCCGGGAAGTCGTAGTGGGTCGAGGGCAGGGTCCGGAACCAACGGGTGTTGTGGTAGAAGGGGGCCGTGGTCACGTTCTTGGTGCCGGAGCCGACGGCGTTGCTGGTGAAGATCTGGAGAACGTTGCCGCTGCCGATCAGGGTACCGGTCATGGTGTTGACGGTGTGGCAGCTGGTGCAGAGGTCGTACTGGTCATTGATGCTGTTGCGGTTCGGGTCCCAGGCCACCGTCCGCCGGCTGTTCGGCAGGCCGGCCGTCGATATCTGGGTGAAAACCTGGCGCTGAGCCCCGCCGTGCTGATGGCAGGTGGCGCACGTCATGACGTTGAAGGTCTCGGGGTCCTGGGGATACACCGGCTGGTAGGCGGCGTTTCTCAGAATGTTCCCGTCGCCGGTGAAGCCCGCCTGTGCCCCGAAAATGGCTCCTTCGTGCGAGTGACAGCGGCTGCAGAGGTTTTCCTTGGCCTCTTCCCCGCCAAAGGGGTTGGCATGGTTGCCGTTGACGAAATTGGGCGAGCTGCTCAGAGGAGCAATCACACCGTTGTGGCAGGAGGCGCACCGGGCGGCTATCTGGGCCTCACTCTGGCCGGCCAGCGGGAACGGCAGGGGACCGACGCCGTTGTGCTGAGCGCCGCCGCCGTGGCAGCCTTCGCAGCCGACACCCTTGCTGTAGTGGAATGAGCGGGTGTACTGCGTGATGATGGACTCGCCGGTCAGCGGATCCACGACAGCGCTGTGACACTGGACGCAAGCGGTATCGCCCACGGTTGCCACGCCGCCGGGGCCGGTTCCGATCGACCCCTCCTTGTTTTCGGAGCCGCAGCCGGCAAGCGCCGCCGCGAACAACGAAACCGCAAGCACAGCAGAATACTTTGTTACTTTTCTACTCATGCCATTTCCTCCTTGTGGTGTGTGGTGCTCTCAATTAGTACGTACCAGGAAGGTGACACTTCGTGCACACCCGGCTCCCGGCCCGATCCTTGTAATTGTTCTTGATGCTGTTCCAGTTCCGCGGGTGCGGACTCGTCTTACCGCTGGAGTGGCACTGGATGCACACATCCCCCTCGGGGTGACACGTCTGGCACGACTGCAGGTTGCGGCGTGCCTCGATTGCGTGCTCACCAAGCCCGAAGCTGTACTTCTGACCGTTCGGTCCCAGCATCAGGTGAGACTTGATCCGCAGGGATCCCTTCGGGTACCGGGCGTGGCACTCGTTGCAGTACGACTGGTCGTGGCAACGCGTGCAGGTCTGAGGGTTGTCCAGAGCCTTGGTCGGGTGGATGCTCAGGAAGTTGCTCCGGTGGCTCTTGGGTACGTAGTCCCTCATGAAGGTCCGCGTCGACAGGTCGGCTTCGATCCCGCCGCCCTGGTGACAGTCGAGGCAGAATTGCTGGACGTGGCAGTCCGCGCAGTTCTTTCCCGCTCGGCTGGCCACGACGCGGTGACCACGAACCCAGTCGGCGTCATGGTTGGGGGCGATGCCCTCACCCTTGTGGCACGCATTACATTCGCCGATGGGGGTGGTGGCGTACTCCTTGTGCGACATCTTGTCGGCCAGTGCCATCTGGACCGTGAAGGCCGACACCGTCAGGAGCAAGAGCGCGATAAACCATTTCTTCACGGATTTCCCCCCTTTCTAGAAGTCGTAGTCAAAGACGAAACGCCCTTGAACGTCGTTGTCGTAGGCCGCGTTGACGTTGTTTTCGACGCGCAGGGACGCCGACATGTTCTTCGCCAGGCGGTACTTGCCCCCTACCCAGTACAGACGCGCGATCTCGTCGTCGGACATCACGTCACGCTGGTAGGTGTCGTAGGCGATGCCGCCGGACAGTTGCAGGCTCTTGGTCACGTCATAGTACGCATCGGCAATGAAGCCGTGGGTCTTGCCGTTGTAGCCCTGGTTGTTGTCGTACTCGAAGTTGAGCTGCAGCGGCTCCACCGGACGGACGCTCAGACCCGCCTGGTAGATGTTGCCGTTGGCGCCGCCTTCGAACCACTGGCGGGTGTAGCCGCCGTGCACCGCGATCTGCTCGGTGATCGTGTAGTCGGCCCGGAATACTGCTTCCTGGTACCGGTCGACCGCGAACACGGAGTAGATCGAGGTGGCGTCGAATACCGGGTAGCTCTGGTACCATTCTCCCGTCAGAACCAGGTTCGAGGTGGGATAGTACTTGGCTCCGGCCAGCACTTCGCTGAAGGTCTCGGATATCACGTCGTACCGCGTGTTGCCGTAGACCCGCAGGTTGTTGAACAGGTACTGCTTGAAGCTCGCGCCCAAGGTGTCCCGGGCGATGTTCCAGTCGTCCCACTTGCGGAACCAGCTCACCTCCAGGTCCGTTGATTTGAACCCGTTCAGGTAGGCCGCTACACCCAGCGCGAGGTCGCCGCCGTGACCGTTTTCCTCGTCCAGCGAGAAAATCACGTTCCGGCCCCCGAATACCGTCAGCCCTATCGGGCCGGCGTTGTTCAGGTCTACCTGACC
Organism: Geobacter sp. 60473; assembly: GCF_036323535.1. Classification (GTDB taxonomy): domain Bacteria; phylum Desulfobacterota; class Desulfuromonadia; order Geobacterales; family Geobacteraceae; genus Geobacter; species Geobacter sulfurreducens. Next base: position 211,805 of record NZ_AP028967.1, on the reverse strand, counting down.
GCCGTCGATGATCGCCGTGCCTGCCGCAAGGTTGACGAACTGACGGCCAAGGCGGATGTCCAGTTTGTCGAACAGTCCCCGGTACTCGCCGTACAGGTAGTAGAGCCTGCTGTTGAACCCTTCTCCGTTGTTCAGGTCCTGCGTCATCCGACCGTAACCGAACAAAGAGGCCTTGCCCGCCTTGTCCAGGTTCGTGACTGACAGCCGCAGGTACTCACCCAGCTCTACCTGTCTCTGATCGTTGAAGTAGTTGTTGAACCAGAGCAGCTGGGTCGAGCTCCTGCCATGGATCTCTGCGGACCAGGCCGTGGACGCGGTCAGCACGGAACCGAGCAGGAGCAGTCGAGTGAACCCTTTGATTCCCATTAAGTGGACCTCCTTTCTTCATTCTATCTGCAACTCGAAGCTTGTTCCGGCAGGATCACGGCGGCTGCTGACATCACCTCCTTCGGCCGTCTCCCATCCCTATCACAACCGTTGATCACTTTTGGCGCGTCTGATCAGCGCGGTTACGATGCCCTGGCATAGTCCGTACGGCCGATACCGCCCGTGCCGTGGACAAACATCCGGACGAATTCCCGCACGGCCTTCTCTCGGTCCGTGGGACGGTACTGCTTGCGCAGCAGTACCTCTTCGATATTGAAAAAACAGTAGAACATGGCGTGAAAAACCCGCGCCCCCAGCTCCGGGTCGAAGCTGCCGATGCTGCCACGCTGCTGCAGCTCACGGAAATAGGACGCAATCACTTCGAACAGCTCGTCCAAAAACGTGTGGTACACACCCAGCAGCTTCTCCGGGGAACGCTGGACCTCCGCGTGCATGATCCGAAGCCAGTCCTTCAGCTGGATCAGCGTGTCCAGAAGGATGTTCGCCATGGCCGCCAGCGCATCCTCGTAGGGCATGGCGAGCGCCCTGGGCACGAATGCCCGCAGCGACGGCAGAATGGAATAACGGGTGATCGCTTCTTCGAGAAGTTTTTCTTTGGAGGGAAAATGGCGGAAGAGCGTCACCTCCGCGATGCCCGCCTGACGGGCGATCTCGCGGGTCGTGGCTCCCAGGTACCCCCTGGTCGAGAACAGACCGAGGGCCGTTTCGAGGATCCGCTCATGGGTCACGGTAAACGGATCGAACGGACCTTCACCTTTGACAACCGAGCACGACAAGGCAACCTCCTTGTCCGTCGTCCCATCAGTGGGACCTGCGCACAACCTTCACTCATGGAAGATCGTGTCTACGTAATGCACTAAACACTCGGAAGAGGGGGAAGCTAGCCAGGCTCCTGTGACTGAAAGCCGGAACGGGCGGTGAAGGCAGCCGGCCGGAGCAACTCATGAGCTAATGGGAATGAGTTTAAAGCGGGTTACCATTTTGTCAAATTTTCGAGGTAAATTAGTCTAAAAAAACTGCATGAGAATACAACCATGAGAGAAGGAGTCGACGATTACGCTCAGGCGGACAGGTCCCTATCCAATACGTTCACCTGATAGATCGAGGGGGAAAGCGTGATCTGCTTGCGGTATACGTATGAAATCAATAAGTGTACACAGTGTGACAGACAAAAAGAGCAAAGCCGGCCCCCCAGAGGGAGACCGGCTTTGCGGTTGTGCATCGGATGATGCGCCGGAACGCCGCGTCCGCGATTACGGACGGGTCGTGCCGAGGTAGGCCTTGGCGGCCGTTGCCGTGGCGCTGTCCAGTAGAGTCGCAGTTACCTGGGCATCGATCGCGGCAGCGACGTCGTTGTTCAGCACGCCGTCATAGATGAAGTCGATGGAATCCCAGATCAGCCGCTTGACATAGAAGCGGTTGTGGGCATAGCCGCCCGGATCGTGGATCAGCAGGTTGGCGTTGAACGCCGCACCCATGACGTCTTTCCAGAGGGCAAGCCCGTACACGCCGGCCCAGTTGGTGAAGGCGCCGCCGGTGCCGCCGGCTCCCTGATAGAAGTAGGGATGGGCGTTGAAGAAGTGGATCCCCTTGCCTGCCAGGGTTGCCTTGAGGGCTTCAAGGGATGCCACGTACTCCTCTTCCTCGGCGGTCAGAGCCTCGGGGGTAAGGGCGTAAGCGCCGGCATGGCAGGTGGCGCAGGCAGTGCTGTTGATGGCGGTGATGGCGCCCGCGCTGTCCTTGGTTACCGGCAGGAAGGAGTGAGAGTTCGGGGTGGTCATGTGGCAGCCGGCGCAGGGGCCGTTGGAGCCGGTGCCGGGGGCAGCGGCGGTGCCGATCTTGTCGTGGGCGAAGAAGGCCGGCTTGGCGTAGCTGCGGGTTGCGTACTCATAGCCGGTTTTGCCGAAGAGCTGGCCGCCGGCGGCGAGATAGTGGGAGTTTACGAAGCTGCGGACGCCGTCGGCATCCTGATCGTTCTTGATGACTTCGCCGGACTCGCGACCGAGGTGGCAGGTCATGCAGACGTTGGAGCCGGCCACGTCGGGATAAGACACGGTGGTTGCCGGGTCGCCCGTGGTGGAGGGAGAATAGGTCTCGGTGATGGCGCCCGGATTGCGCAGCTCGCCGGTGCCGGCGTTGGTGTGGCAGCCCCAGCAGTAGAGCAGTTCGTTCTGCTTCGAGCCGTTGGTGGCGTTCCAGCCCTGCAGGTGCGAGAAGCTGTTGCCGGCCGGGTTGTAGCTGGCCGGGTTGCTCATGAAGTTGGCGGCGCCGGTGGCGGTGTGGCAGCGCTGGCAGGAGCTGCGGCTGCTCGCATCCCAGTTGTAGTGGGTCCAGGCGATGGCGGTGTTGTCGTCCACATAGGCATTCATGGCCGCGTTGACGGCAGCGGCACCGGTCAGGGCGCCAACGGCATTGTACTTGGCGGTCAGCAGGCCACCGGCGTGGGCGGACTTGGCCCAGTCAGTGTGGATCGTGGCATCACGACCCGGACGGGTATTGGTCTTCGCCTCGTGGCCGTGGCAGTCGAAGCAGGGGTTGGCGCCGGTACGGCGGAGGACGTAGCCTTCAACCTTGGCGTTGGTGCCGCCAGCGCCGGCACCGGCCTGGGGACCGGTCGAATAGTTGTCGAAGTGGGTCGTGGCGATGATCCGGTACCAGGTGGTCTCATGATGGCCAACCGTGCCGGTGGCGACGCCGTTGACGGGCACGCCGTTGGTGAGCAGGGTCGAGCCATTGTAGCTGTACATGTTGTGGCAGCTGGTGCAGAGGTCGAACTGGTCAACCGTACGGTTGTTGTTCGGGTCCCAGTTCACTACAGGACCGGCAGCGCCGTTGGTGGCCTTGATGGTGCGCAGGCCGCCGCCGTGCTCGTGGCAGGTGGCGCAGGAAATCTGCGAGTAGGAGCTGACGAGGGGAACCTTGTTCTGGTTGACCGTGTCTTCCAGGGTTGCCAAGTCGCCGGTGTAGCCGGCGATATTGGAGAGGACGGCGCCCTCGTGGGTGTGGCAGCGACGGCAGGTGGCGCCACTGCGGATAGTCTGGATGTTATGCCGCGACTCGGCGAATGCGGTGTTCGAGTTGGTGGCCACGGCAGTGGTGCCGTCGTGGCAGTCGGCACAACGGTTGGCGTCGGGCTGAGCGAACGGGAGGGGGCCCACGCCGTTGTGCTGGGCGCCGCCGCCATGGCAGCTTTCGCAGCCCAGGCCTGCCGTGTTGTGGGGTGAGCTCTTCTGATATTGAGCAATGAGGCTCTCGCCGGTCAGAGCTTCGGTTACGGCGCTGTGACACTGGACGCAGGCGCTATCGCCCACGGTTGCCACGCCGCCGGGGCCGGTTCCGATCGACCCCTCCTTGTTTTCGGAGCCGCAGCCGGCAAGCGCCGCCGCGAACAACGAAACCGCAAGCACAGCAGAATACTTTGTTACTTTTCTACTCATGCCATTTCCTCCTTGTGGTGTGTGGTGCATAAGTCATCTGAGATTCGGGTCGGACGCCAGGTGACACTGGCTGCACGTCTTGATCCCAACCCGGTCTTTGTAGTTGTTCTTGATGCTGTTCCAGTTCCGCGGGTGCGGACTAGTTCCTCCAGTCTTGGCGCTGTGGCACCCACGGCAGGCATCGCCATCAGGGTGACAGGTCTGGCACGACTGCAGGTTGCGGCGTGCCTCGATTGCGTGCTCGCCCAGCCCGGGGCTGTACTTCTGACCGTTGGGGCCCAGCATCAGGTGAGACTTGATCCGCAGGGATCCCTTCGGGTACCGGGCGTGGCACTCGTTGCAGTACGACTGGTCGTGGCAACGCGTGCAGGTCTGAGGGTTGTCCAGAGCCTTGGTCGGGTGAATGCTCAGGAAGTTGCTCCGGTGGCTCTTGGGTACGTAGTCCCTCATGAAGGTCCGCGTCGACAGGTCGGCTTCGATCCCGCCGCCCTGGTGACAGTCGAGGCAGAATTGCTGGACGTGGCAGTCGGCGCAGTTTTTCCCCGCTCGGCTGGCCACGACGCGGTGACCACGAACCCAGTCGGCGTCATGGTTGGGGGCGATGCCCTCACCCTTGTGGCACGCATTACATTCGCCGATGGGGGTGGTGGCGTACTCCTTGTGCGACATCTTGTCGGCCAGTGCCATCTGGACCGTGAAGGCCGACACCGTCAGGAGCAAGAGCGCGATAAACCATTTCTTCACGGATTTCCCCCCTTTCTAGAAGTCGTAGTCAAAGACGAAACGCCCTTGAACGTCGTTGTCGTAGGCCGCGTTGACGTTGTTCTCGACGCGCAGGGACGCCGACATGTTCTTCGCCAGGCGGTACTTGCCTCCTACCCAGTACAGACGCGCGATCTCGTCGTCGGACAGTACGTCACGCTGGTAGGTGTCGTAGGCGATGCCGCCCGACAGTTGCAGGCTCTTGGTCACGTCATAGTACGCATCGGCAATGAAGCCGTGGGTCTTGCCGTTGTAGCCTTGGTTGTTGTCGTACTCGAAGTTGAGCTGCAGCGGCTCCACCGGACGGACGCTCAGACCCGCCTGGTAGATGTTGCCGTTGGCGCCGCCTTCGAACCACTGGCGGGTGTAGCCGCCGTGCACCGCGATCTGCTCGGTGATCGTGTAGTCGGCCCGGAATACTGCTTCCTGGTACCGATCGACCGCGAACACGGAGTAGATCGAGGTGGCGTCGAATACCGGGTAGCTCTGGTACCATTCTCCCGTCAGAACCAGGTTCGAGGTGGGATAGTACTTGACCCCGCCCAGCACTTCGCTGAAGGTCTCCGATACCACGTCGTACCGCGTGTTGCCGTAGACCCGCAGGTTGTTGAACAGGTACTGCTTGAAGCTCGCGCCCAAGGTGTCCCGGGCGATGTTCCAGTCGTCCCACTTGCGGAACCAGCTCACCTCCAGGTCCGTTGATTTGAACCCGTTCAGGTAGGCCGCTACACCCAGCGCGAGGTCGCCGCCGTGACCGTTTTCCTCGTCCAGCGAGAAAATCACGTTCCGGCCCCCGAATACCGTCAGCCCTATCGGGCCGGCGTTGTTCAGGTCTACCTGGCCACCGTCGATGATCGCCGTGCCTGCCGCTAGGTTGACGAACTGACGGCCAAGGCGGATGTCCAGTTTGTCGAACAGTCCCCGGTACTCGCCGTACAGGTAGTAGAGCCTGCTGTTGAACCCTTCTCCGTTGTTCAGGTCCTGCGTCATCCGACCGTAACCGAACAAAGAGGCCTTGCCCGCCTTGTCCAGGTTCGTGACCGACAGCCGCAGGTACTCACCCAGCTCTACCTGTCTCTGATCGTTGAAGTAGTTGTTGAACCAGAGCAGCTGGGTCGAGCTCCTGCCATGGATCTCTGCGGACCAGGCCGTGGACGCGGTCAGCACGGAACCGAGCAGGAGCAGTCGAGTGAACCCTTTGATTCCCATTAAGTGGACCTCCTTTCTTCATTCTATCTGCAACTCGAAGCTTGTTCCGGCAGGATCACGGCGGCTGCTGACATCACCTCCTTCGGCCGTCTCCCGTCCCTATCACAACCGTTGATCACTTTTGGCGCGTCTGATCAGCGCGGTTACGATGCCCTGGCATAGTCCGTACGGCCGATACCGCCCGTGCCGTGGACAAACATCCGGACGAATTCCCGCACGGCCTTCTCTCGGTCCGTGGGACGGTACTGCTTGCGCAGCAGTACCTCTTCGATATTGAAAAAACAGTAGAACATGGCGTGAAAAACCCGCGCCCCCAGCTCCGGGTCGAAGCTGCCGATGCTGCCACGCTGCTGCAGCTCACGGAAATAGGACGCGATCACTTCGAACAGCTCGTCCAAAAACGTGTGGTACACACCCAGCAGCTTCTCAGGCGAGCGCTGGACCTCCGCGTGCATGATCCGAAGCCAGTCCTTCAGCTGGATCAGCGTGTCCAGAAGGATGTTCGCCATGGCCGCCAGCGCATCCTCGTAGGGCATGGCGAGCGCCCTGGGCACGAAGGCCCGCAGCGACGGCAGAATGGAATAACGGGTGATCGCTTCTTCGAGAAGCTTTACTTTGGAGGGAAAATGGCGGAAGAGCGTCACTTCCGCGATGCCCGCCTGACGGGCGATCTCGCGGGTCGTGGCTCCCAGGTACCCCTTGGTCGAGAACAGACCGAGGGCCGTTTCGAGGATCCGCTCGCTGGTTGCATTGAATGAGTCAAACGGCTTGTCGCCTTTGACAACTCCCATTGCCCCTCCCGGTGGGCTGACTATGTAAGCGCTTGCTTACATTTCCGGACCAAAAAAAATCTTCAGATCAAAGTTTCTGCACTAATGAGCAAAAGACGGGCCAATTTCATACCGGGACAATCAACTACTAGAAGTTGATATCGGCTAGCGTGGCAACAACTTTAAACATTTCTGCGGTGGGGAAATAAAGCACTGAAACTACGAAGAAACAAAGAATGGTCATTACCGAGGACAAACCGTCACAGAACAACGCCATCCCGCCTTGCCCAAAAACGACAAAGTCAAAATATTGGCTCAATATCCTGTCAAATGGCGAATTGACAAAGGTGGCGTCCAAAACCGACACCCTCGAAAGGGGCCACAAAAAGTAGGTAGGGGAGAGATGGGATGGGAAGCGAAGCCGGCCCGTCAGGTCCGGCTTCGCTTCCGTTGTCAGCTACTGACAGACGGCTTCCTGCAGAAGCCCCAGGCGGGTGAACTCGTCGATCGCCTCCCAGTCGGTCTTGCCCGAGAGGTTGTACTCCCTGATGGGCTCCGCCTTGTCGTCAAAGTGGATGACCTTTTCCAGGCGGGATTTTGCAGCCTTGCAGTCGATGGTGTAGAGGAAGTGGGTGTGGCTCAGGTCCTTGAACGCCGGAGGGTTTCCCATGGTGTCGAGGGCGTCGGCCTTGCCCTCCTCGGAATAGATGGCCCTGGTCCACACGGAGACCATCCCCTCCTTGTCCCGGCTCACGGACGAGGAATCATAATAGAAATTGGAGAGCATGGGGTCCTCGTCGAGTACCACCCACTGGGCGGCCAGCACGCTTCCCGCCGTCAACGCGAGGACAGCGACGGTCAAAAGCAGACGTCCCACTACCGTCATGACGAAATCCTTTCTCCCGGAGGCGGCTCCGGATTACTTGAAGGTCTTGAGGATATATTCGGCCACGAGTTTGGCATCCTTGTCCGGGATCGCCTTGGCGTCGAAGGTGCTCATTCCCGGCCCCGGATTCCGCATGGTCTTGACGATATCCTTCCAGGACGTGATCTTGTTGGCCTTCAGGGCCTCTTTGCCGAGGGGCTTCTGGGGATTCACGATATTGCCACCCTCGGGATGGCACACGGCACAGTGCTGCTTGAACAGCTCTTCGCCGCGCTTCAGGTCCTTGTCCCCCTTGCCCTTGGCGGATGCCACGCCGAACGACAGACCAACCGCCACCACGGCGGCAACTACTGCGATGGAATGTTTCATGTCGATACCTCGTTGTCGGTGAATTTATGCCCCCCCGCGACGCAGTGCGGGAAATGCATCCGAATATTTGAAAATGATAGATTGCCTACGCGCATTGTCAAGCGGGGCGCGCGGTCAGGAGGCCCGCGGGTTCTGCGCCTCCGGCGGAGACTCCCTCACCAGGGCGAGCAGCAGGATTGACGCCAGGGCGGCCAGCGCCGCGCCGAACAGAAATGCCGCTCCCTGGCCGGCCCTCTCCCAGATCAACCCGAAGAGCACGCTGGCCGGCAGCGCCCCTACGCCCACGGCGAAATGGTACCAGCCGAAGGCGCCGCCCCGGGCCTCGGCAGGGACGAGATCGGCCACGAACGCCTTTTCGGTCCCTTCGGTCATCCCGTAGAAGGTGCCGTAGACGGCGAAGAGCAGCCAGCAGGCCGGCTCGGATGCGGCTGCGGCAAACCCCAGGTAGGAGAGGGCGTAGACTGCCCAACCGGCAACGATGACCCGCCTGCGGCCGATCCAGTCCGACAGGGCACCGAAGGGAGTGGACGCCAGCATCTTCACCAGGTGGAAGAAGGCCCACAGCAGCGGGATGCGCGCCGGCGAAACCCCCAGCTGGCTCGCCCGCAGCAGCAGGAAGGCGTCGGAGGAATTGCCCAGCGTGAACAGGACGAGGACCGCCAGGTACCGGCGGAGCCCATCCCTGGGCAGCGCCCCCAGAATGCTCCCGTCGCTGGTCCGTTTCCGCTCCACGTCGCGGACCCGCAGGATGATGAGGAGCACGGCCAGGAGTCCGGGCACGGCCGAAAGCCAGAACACGGTCCGCAGGTCCAGGGCGGCGCCGGCCAGGAGCAGGGTGGCGAGCAGGGGACCCACGAGGGCTCCGGCGTGGTCCATGGCCCGGTGAAAGCCGTAGGCCTTCCCCCGGACCGTGGAATCGGATGAATCGGCGATGAGGGCATCCCGGGGAGAGGTCCGTACCCCCTTCCCCACCCGGTCGGCGAAGCGGATGGCCAGCACCGCGACCGGGCCCGTTGCCGCAGCCACCAGGGGACGTGCCAGGCTCGACAGTGTGTACCCCGCCAGGACCAGCCCCTTGCGGCTTCTGGTCCGGTCGGACACGATGCCGGAGACGAGCTTCAGCAACGCCGCGGTCGATTCGGCCACCCCTTCGATCACGCCGAGAAACGCAGGGCCGGCCCCGAGCACGGTCGTCAGGAAGAGGGGGAGCAGCGGATAGATCATCTCGCTGGAGACATCGGTCAGGAAGCTGACCACCCCGAGAATGAGCACGTTGCCGGAGATGCCTGAAAACATGAAACGCCCCCGCATTGAGGATTAAAACTTGCCCGCCGCCGGCACGGCCCGTTTGAAGGCCCACGCCTCGACCTTCTTGATCTGTTCGGCCATGGTGACCGAGAGTGGCACGGTGCGGCTCACGGCGACGATGACGTCCTGCTGGGCAAGAGTGCGCCGGTCCGCCCGGGCCTCGAAGGCGGCGGAGATCACCGCCTGTTCGATTTCGGCACCGGAGAACCCCTTGGTGGAGCCGGCCAGGAGCGGCACGTCGAACCGCCCACTATCCGCCTTCTGCCGCTCCAGGTGAATGCGGAAGATATCCTCCCGGGCGCCGGCGTCCGGGAGCCCCACGTAGAAGACCTCGTCGAAGCGCCCCTTGCGGATGATCTCGGCCGGCAGCATCTCGATGGCATTGGCCGTGGCCGCCACAAAGACGGGCGCCCTCTTCTCCTGCATCCAGGTGAGGAACGATCCCAGCAGCCGCGATGCCGGTCCGCCGTCGGCCTTGAACCCCTGCACGGAGATGCCCGACTCGATCTCGTCGATCCAGAGCACGCAGGGGGCAACGGCCTCGGCGGTGCGAAATGCCTTGCGCAGGCTCGATTCAGGGGTACCGAAACTGCCGTCGTAGACCGCGGCCATGTCGAGCCGGATGAGCGGCAGCCGCCACCGGGCCGCAATGGCCTTCACGAACAGGGACTTGCCGCAGCCGGCAATCCCCATCATGAGGATTCCCTTGGGGAGAGCCGCTCCCGAGGCGATGCTCTCCAGGCCGAAGGCCCGCTCGCGCCGCTCCATCCAGGCCTTCAGATTCTCCATCCCCCCCACCTGCTCCGGAGCGGTATCGTTGGCCACGAACTCCATGATGCCGCTACGGCGGATCACTGCCTGCTTGGTCTCGAACAGGGAGCGCACCATCTCGTGACCAGCCCCCTCCGGGACGTTCCGCAAGGCCCGCACACCCCGCTCGATGTCGACGAGGTCGAGCCCCTGGGCCGCCACCACCAGGTGATCCAGGAGTTCGGGCCGGCCGGCACAGGCCGCGGCCAGCACCGGCTCGCGCCCCTTGAGCTGCTCCAGGAACGCGGTGATCTCCCCGATTCCCGGCAGGCCCTGGCCGAGCACGACGATATCCTCCCGCAGCTCCGCCGGCACCGACTCATCCCTGGCCAGGACCACGGCCGCCTTCCCCCGGGCGCGGACGGCGAATTCCTTGAGCTTGCGGATGATGTAGGGATTGTCGCTCCAGAACCAGGAGAGATCCTTGAACAGGATCATCAGCGGTGCCGGGTGAGCCAAGACATGATCCAGGGCCGCCACGGGGTCCACGGTGCCGGGCACCACCGTGCCGTCGCGGGTGAAGCCGTCGGTGCAGGTCCAGACCAGCGGCGAACCCGCCCCCTTGAGCCGGGCTGTCGCCTGCCCCACGATGGCCTCGGTGCGCCGCTCGTTGTCGGTCACCACGCACACCAGATTTGCCCCTGCCCCCATGAGCCGCACGAGCCCCTGTACGGTCAGCTGTTCCATGTGCCCTCCCCGCAGCCGCGCGCGTCAGGACGGCAGCGGCCATTCAAGTGTACCGTACCATACCGCCCCGTAAATGATTTCTCAAGCCCGGCGAAAAGTGTCCGATACGTTCAATACGAGGCAGTATGCCAGGGAGCGGGACAGGGTTTCGGCAGGCCCGGACGGGCGGCGGGAACGGAACGGCGCGGCAAGGAGCCGCGCCCCAGGGACGAAGGGAGGCAGGGATGGTCATTGCGGGATCGGACGTCACCATGGGCAGCAGCCGCGTATCCATCGAACGGTACGAGCGGAAGGAGTCGCTGAAGATGTGGGTCGGCGACAAGCGGCCGGATTTCGAAAGGGAGGAACGGGGGATCGGCCTTGGCCCGGACCGGGTCGATCTCTCGGAACGAAGCAGGGCGGCGGAGGCGCATGCCCGCAACGCGGAGAAGAAGCAGGCCGCGGAAGATACCGAAGAAGCAGGGTGCGGCTGCGCCGAGGACAATCTGGAGCCCCGCCTGCGACTTCTGAAAGACCTGATCGAACAACTGACCGGCCGCTCGATCCGGGTCTTCGACATGGAAGAAGCGAAGAAAGCCGCCGAGGTGACTGACGGAGAGGGAACCGCCCCGGCCGGCACCGGGGATGACGGACGAGCCGGCTTCGGCATCGAGTACGATTTCTACGAATCACGTTACGAATTCGAAAGCACCGCCTTTGCTGCGTCGGGGGTGATCCGGACCGCCGATGGGCAGGAAATCCGCTTCGACCTGGGAATGCTCATGGAGCGCGAGCACTTCAGCGAAACAAGCGTGAGCCTGAGAGCGGGCGATGCGGTGAAAAAGGACCCCCTGGTCATCAACTTCAACGGCACGGCAGCGGCATTGACCGATCTCCGTTTCTCCTTCGACCTGGATGCGGATGGAACCGCGGACCGGATCGCCTCCCTGGGCTCCGGCAGCGGCTATCTGGCCCTGGACCGCAACGGCGACGGCGTCGTGAACAACGGGAGCGAACTCTTCGGCCCCGCCACCGGCGAGGGATTCGCCGAACTGGCCGCCTACGACGATGACGGCAACGGCTGGATCGACGAGCGGGACGCCGTCTTCAGCCACCTCACGGTATGGACCGGCGCGTCCGCCACGTCGGCCGGCACCCTGACCGGTCTGGCCCGGGCCGGGATCGGGGCCATCTATCTCGGCAACCAATCGACCCCGTTCGACCTGAAAGACGGCGACAACCAACTCCTCGGCTCGGTGCGAAGCACCGGAATTTTCGTGGGCGAGAAGGGATCCGTCGGCACCGTGCAGCAGATCGACCTGGCGGTGTAGCCTGCTCCGGCCCCACGCACGAGGGGCGCCGCTCCCGGGAGGGCGACGCCCCTTCTCTGTGCTGCCGGACCGGACCGCCGGCTTCAGAGGCCGGTCATCTCCTCAACCTTCAGTTCCACGTCGTCCATGTTGAGCCGCACCACCTTGCCCTTTTCCTCCTCGGCCCGGACGAGCCCGTCTTCCACCCATCCCAGGAGCTTCGCCCGCTCCACGCCGAACTTCGCTACGGCCTCTTCCACCGTGCACCATGCTTTGATTGTCTCGATGGTCATGGCAAACCTCCCTTCCAGGCATCGTCCTCTTAGTTAGAGTATACCACCGGATTGGCCATTCTTACCCCCTTGACCTGACGACCGGAAATCATTAGCCTTCGTGCTGGGCGATCATGGAGCCCGCAACCAGGAGGTCCGTCATGCCGGTGTACGAATTCTACTGTGCCGACTGCCATACCATTTTCAACTTCCTTGCCCGGCGGGTGAACACCACCGCAAGCCCGGCCTGCCCCCGGTGCGGCCGGCCGGGGCTCGACCGCCGGGTATCGCGCTTCGCCATAACCCGGAACCGGCCGGACGAGCCCCTGGACGGGATGCCCGACCTGGACGATGAACAGTTGGAACGGGCCATGAGGAGCCTTGCCGGCGAAATGGAGGGGCTGAACGAGGATGATCCGCGCCAGGTGGCCCGCTTCATGCGGAAGCTCCAGGAGGCCACGGGCATGAAGCTGGGCCCGGCATTCGATGAGGCCATGCGGCGCCTGGAGGCGGGCGAAGACCCGGAGGCACTGGAAGAGGAGATGGGCGATCTTTTCGATGCGGAGAATCCCTTCTCCAGTGAAGGGATCAAGGGGCTGAAGCGGCGGCTTTCCCCGCCGGAGCACGATGATACCCTCTACCGTCTCCCCGTGGGCGATGAGGAGGCGGGCATCCCGTGACAGACACCGGCCTGACTCCCCTTCCCGCCCCGTTCCTGGCTCTCATGGAGGAAGTGCTCCCTCCGGACCTGCGCGACGCATGCCTGGCCAGCTTCAGCCTGGAGAAGCCCACCTCGCTGCGTCTCAACCCCCTGAAGGGCGACCCGGACGAGACCCGCCGGGAGCTGGAAAGCGCCGGCTTCGACCCGGCGCCGGTATCCTGGTATCCCCTGGCTTTCACCGTTGACGGCGAAAGGCGCCGCGCCCTGACCGAGTCCGCCCCCTTCCGGGAGGGGCGCATCTACATCCAGAGCCTCTCCAGCATGGCCGCGCCCCTTGCCCTGGCGCCTCAGCCGGGGGAGACGGTGCTTGACCTGGCTGCCGCACCGGGCGGCAAAACCGCCATGATGGCCGCCATGATGGAAAACCGGGGACGCCTGTCGGCCGTGGAGGCGGTGCGAGGACGTTTTTTCCGGATGAAGGCGAACCTGGACCTTCAGGGGGCCACCATGGTGCGGTCCTACCTGACCGATGGCCGGAGCGTGGGACGCAAGTGCCCGGAGATGTTCGACCGGGTGCTGCTGGACGCGCCCTGTTCCTCCGAGGCCCGCTTCACGCGCCTGAACCCGGAGAGCTGGGCCCACTGGAGCCCCCGCAAGGTGGAGGAAGCGGCCCGCAAACAGCGGGGGCTCATCCGCTCGGCCCTGGAGGCCCTGCGTCCGGGCGGACTGCTGCTTTACTGCACCTGCTCCTTCTCGCCGGAGGAGAACGAACTGATCGTCAACGATGTCCTGCGCCGGGATGGGAACAACCTCCGGGTCTGTACCGTGGACCTGCCCCTGCCGAACCGCCGGCCGGGCCTCACCCGCTGGAGGGGAAAGGAACTCCATCCTGACCTGGCACGGGCGGTCCGCATCCTTCCCGACCGGGAGATGGACGGCTTTTTCCTCTGTCTCATCCGCAAATCGTCTGATTGATGAACCCGGCTTCGGCGGGGTAACTCATGGGAGGGAGAGGTGATCTGCCCGGACGGGCAGCGGAAGGGAAAGGGTCATTCGTTGTCTGCCAGAAGTTCGAGATGCCTGGTCACTTCTTCTGGCCGGCAGGCAATGATCGGCCCCGCCATTTCGGCAGCACAGGGGTCAGCCTCGGACACCAGGAGGATGGGAAGGGCGGCCCCTGAGCGATTCAGTTGTCCCACAAGCCATGATCCGCCCGGAGCACAGGTCAGGGAGCCGAGCACCAGGGCGAAGAACCGCTCCGGCGTCCCCTGCCGCTTCACCACCCAGTCGAGGGCCTCGTAGGAGGTCCGAACCGGCGTCACCCGGTAGCCGGCAAGCTTCAGCACGAAACCGAGGTTCTTTCGCTTTTCTCCGTCGCATTCCACCCAAAGGATCCGCCTGCCGCCGCCTTCTTCCGCCATGACTCCCCCCATGGTGCTCTCCCGGATATCCGAGGGGGGGATCCCCCCCCGGACCGGCTCATGCCGCTGCACTTCTTTTACAGCACGAACTGTGAAATCCCATAGGCCGCCAGCGTGGAGACGCTGACCCCGATCAGGCCGGGAATCATGAAGCTGTGGTTCAGGAGGTATTTGCCGATGCGGGTGGTGCCGGTACGGTCGAAGTTGATGGCTGCAAGGTCGCTGGGATAGAAGGCAAAGAAGAAGTAGGCGTAGCTGGCCGGCATGAGCCCCAGCAGCAGCGGGACCGGTAGCCCCAGGGCAAGGCCCAGCGGGAGCGTGATGGCCAGGGTGGCAGCCTGGCTCTTCACAAAGGCGGAGATGCAGAAGGTGGCGATGGCAAAGGTCCAGGGGGCCATCTTGACCATGACGCCGATGTTGTCCACCAGGAACTTCTTGTTGGCGGAAATGAAGGTATCGCTCATCCAGGCGATGCCGAAGATGGAGACCACGGCGATCATGCCGGCGGTAAAGACGCTGGAGTGGGCTATGTCCTTGGCCTTCACGTCGGCGGCGAACATGATGAAGGCGCCGTAGGCGAGCATGATGAACTGGACCACCGTGGTCATGGGCACCGGCTTCTTTTCGCCGTTGAGGGGGAGCAGGTCGGGAAACACCGCAAAGAGGATGATGGTGGCCACACCGGCAAAAAAGAGGGCCACGGACACTTTGGCGGTGGTGCTGATCTTCTTGTCCAGGGTGGTGACATCGACATCAAGGGCCTTGCGGAACTCGGCATCCTTGAGGCGCTCCTGGTACTCGGCGTCCTTGTCCAGGTCCTTGCCGCGGTTGAAGCTCCAGGCAGCGGCCACCAGCACGCCGATCACGCCGGCCGGCATGGTGACGGAGATGATGTCGATGAGGGTCACGGGATAGCCGGACTTGGAGGCAAAGCCGAGAAAAAAGGTCACTGCCGCGGCCACGGGACTGGCGGTGATCCCCATCTGGGAGGCAACGCTGGAGATGGCCATGGGCCGCTCGGGGCGGATACCGGTCTTGATGGCCACGTCGGCGATGACCGGCAGCAGCGCGTAGACCGCGTGGCCGGTGCCGACACAGACCGTCAGGAAAAATGTGGAGAGCGGGGCCAGGATGGTCACGTACTTGGGGTGGGCCCGCAACAGCTTCTCCGTCAGCTGCACCAGGTAGTCGAGCCCCCCGGCCACCTGCAGGGTCGCCGAGGCGGTGACCACCGCCAGGATGATGAGCATGACCGCGATGGGGGGCTCCGAGGGAGAGCTGCGGAAGCCGAGCACCAGGAGCGACACGCCGAGTCCTCCGATAAGGCCCAGGGCCACCCCACCCCTGCGGATACCGATCAGGACCGCGCCGAGAACGAGAACGAACTGGATCCAGAACATCATCATAACTGCCTCCCCTTAGGTCGGATCCGTTGGATCCGCACCTGTTGTCTGTCAGATTCACCCTTCAATGAGCAAGGGGGATACCAAGAACGACAACGTCTCACAAGAGGCCGTTTTTATTACCCAAATTGTCTTTTGCAGGGATATTTCAGGAGGGAAACCGGCATAACCTCCGGTTATGCCGGCAATGAACCACTGCAGGTACTATCAGTCATTTCAGCGAGTTAAAACAAACATAACCAAGGTTATCGCTATAACCCTCGGTTATGGGGGTTCACTTCCGCATCATCTTGAGCCGCTTGGAGAGGGCCGGCTGGGAGATGCCGAGAAGACGGGCGGCGAGGGTCTGGTTACCGCCGGCACGATTGAGGGCCTCTTCCACGAGGAACTCGGCGGCGTCGGTGAAGGTGGGAAGCTTATCGAACCCGGCAAAGGGGTTCAGGGTCGGCGGCGGAGTACCGGCGGGCTCTTCCGCGCTGCCGATGGCCCTAACGAAGCTCTCCATGGAGAGCATCCGGTCCCGGTGGACACTGACCGCATCGAAAACCATCGATTTCAACTCCCGCACGTTACCCGGGAAATTGTAGGTGGCCAGATGCTGGGCCAGTTCCGGCGGCGGCGTGGGTTTTTTCTTTCCCAACGTGCGGGCTGCCTCGGCCAGAAAATGGTCCAGCAGGAGCGGGATATCCCCTTTGCGTTCCCGAAGGGGCGGCATATGGACCTGGTGGGTGCGGAGCCGGTAGTAGAGATCGCGTCGGAACTCTCCGGCAGCCTCCCGGGCTGCCAGGTTGCGGTGGGTGGCGACGATGACCCGCGCCCGGAGCCGCCGGGGCTGGTCGCTCCCCAGGGGAAAGTACTCCCCTTCCTGGAGGAGCCGCAGGAGTTTAACCTGGGAGGGGATACCCAGGTCGCCGATTTCGTCCAGGAACAGGGTACCGTTGGCCGCCTCCTCCACCATGCCGCGCCGTACCGTCTCGGCGCCGGTGAAGGCACCCCGCACGTGACCGAAGAGGGTGTCGGCAAAGACCGTGTCGTCCAGACCGGCCACGTTCACCGCCACCAGCTGCCCCTTGCAGCCGCTCAGGGTATGGGCGGCCCGGGCCAGGAGCTCCTTGCCCACCCCGCTCTCGCCGGTGATGAGGAGCGGCTGGGGGCTCACGGCCACTGCCTCGATGTAGGCGAACAGGGAAAGCATGCCCCGGTCGGCGGTGACGATACCGGCAAAGGCCTCCGGGTGCCGCAGGCCGCCGGAGACGAGCCGGCTCGACATCTCCCGGTTCTCCCGCTGCAGCTCCAGCATCCTGACCGCCCGGAGAACTCCCCCCACGAGCCGGTCCTCCTCGTCGGTCTTGACGAAGTAATCGAAGGCCCCGGCCTTCATGCAGCGGACCGCGGTCTCCACCTGGTTCAGGCCGCTGATGACGATGACCGCAACTTCCGGATGACGCTCGGCGATCTGCTTGAGAAGTTCTTCCCCCGACAGGTGGGGCATGGTGAGGTCCAGGAGTACCAGGCCGATGCCGCCCCCTTCCAGTAGCGCCGGAACGTCCCTGCTGTCCTGGCAGAGGATGGTATTGGTGATGCCGGCAGACGACTCCAGGGTCAGGGAGAGGGAACGGAGCCAAGCCGGCTCGTCGTCCACCAGAAGGATGCCGAAGGGGGGATAGCGATTCTCGGTCATACGTGAATAGACTCCATCATTGACGTGGTTTTTCTCCTTCCGTCCCACCGCATACGGTTCCCGGAGGGGGGCGGAGGGTTCGCGGAGAAAAGAGTCCCCGCAAAAAGCATCGGACGTCACCCGAAGGGAAAGCGCCGGAAACGGCAGATCAGCCCCCATGAAACCCGACCGGCGACGCTTGGACTCTTTTCGGAGCGAGCCATCCGCCCCCCCGACCACCACCAACGCAGCCATCAGGTCGCAACGGGCAGGGAAAGCGTAACCGTGGTCCCCTCGCCAAGGGCCGACTCGAAGAGCAGGGTTCCCCCATGCTCCTTGATGATGCCCGCGGATACCGAGAGCCCCAGGCCGGTGCCGCCGTTCTCCCGCTTGGTGGTGAAGAAGGGGTCGGTGAGACGCGGGATGTTTTCCGGGGCGATGCCGCTCCCCTCATCCCTCACCCGCAGGTTCACACACCCGACGGCCGGGTCGAAAGAGGTCTCCAGCTCGACCCCCCGGCTCGGGTCCGGCAGGGCCTGGCAGGCATTGAGGACCAGGTTCACCACCACCTGCTCGATCCGCTGGACGTTTGCCAGCACCCGCGGCAGGTCGGGCTCATAGCGGGCCGTGAAGCGGGTCGTGGCCTTGCGCAGCGAGGCATCCACCAGCCGTACCGCCGCCTGGGCCACGCCGTTGAGGTCGACCAGCTCCTTGCCGCCCACGTCATCCCGCCGGGCAAAGTCCTTCAGGTCCTCAACGATCCGCTTGATCCGCTTGGCCCCGTCCTGCATCTCGTCCAGAAGCCGCGGCACCTCCTCACGAACCCGTGAGTAACGGAGCCCGCCGAGGGTGAAGTCCCCCTCCGTCCGGTAGCGCTCCTCCAGGATGGGGGCCGCATCATTGTAGATCTTGCGCAGGATCGGCACGTCCAGCAGGATGAGGCCGGTGGGGTTGTTGATCTCGTGGGCCACGCCGGAAACCAGGATGCCCAGCGCAGCCATCTTGTCGGCCTGCAGGAGCTGCTGCTGGTTAAGCTGGACCTCCTCCAGGGCCCGGGAAAGGGATTCGGTCCGCTGGGCCACCTGCCGCCGGAGCGAATGGCTCCAGAGCACCGTGCCGCCGAGGATGACGAGCAGGGGAATCACCACCACCGCCGCATACCTGGCGATCTCCTGCCAGCGGACCGGCTGGGGCTCCAGCACCCCCAGCCACTTGGCGCGGATCGCCTCGTACTGGCCGGTCTTCCTGAGGATGGCGAGCCCCTCGCTGAAGCGGGCCAGAAGCTCCGCATCCCCCTGGCGGACCGCATATCCGTAACGCTGGGCCGCGATGCTCCGAGCCACGGGCACCAGGTTCGTGAGCCGGTTCTCCCGGATGATGTACATGCCGGGAACCATGGCCGCCACCGCGTAGTCGCATCCTCCCGCGGCCAGGAGCCGGAGGGCGTCCGCCGGGGTCGGGGTCAGGATCAGGTCCTTGCCGTAGCCCCGCTCCGCCAGGTACTCGTGCATGATCCCGTCCCGGTGGAGCGCCACCTTCCTGCCCCTCAGATCCTCAAGCCCCCCGGCGGGGGGCGAATCGCGCCGGGCAAAGATGGCATGGTAGACAATGGTGTGAGGCGGGGTGAAATCGATCTGCCTGGCCCGCTTCTCGGACCACGAGATCCCCTGGAGCACGTCGACCCGACCGCTCTTGAGGGCGGAGAACATCTCCGACCAGGCGCCGAGGCGAAACTCCACCGTCATCCCCATCACCTCGGCGATGGCGCGGGTCAGTTCCACGTTATAGCCGGCGGGCTTGCCGTTCTGGTCGATGAACTCGTAGGGGGGGTAGTCGCGATCGCCGCCCACGACGATGGTTTGATGCCGGTCGCGGGGCGCGTCGGCAGCCGACGCTGTTCCCACGGCCACAAGGACCAGCGCCGCGAGCACCGTCAACAGCACGGCCAGGTAGCGGTAGCCGCGCCCCGGCAACGGGACGGGCGGAATCTGCCACCGGCAGGACATGCATGCGAAGCGGCCGCCCATGGCGGAGCCTCCTTTCCGGCTAATCGGCCGAGCGGGCACGGGCCGCTCCCGGCGCTTGTATCGGACGAGTCACTATAGTATAACACCCAGACGAGCCGTCCATCAGCCCGGGGGCACTGCCCGTGAACACACCCTTATCAGAGACACATCTTCTGGATGCCTGTCGGCAGCTCTTCGGCCCCGATGTCGATCTGTCGCGCGAATTCCTCCACTACCTCCAGCCGAGCGGGGCCAAGGCCGCCTTCCGGCAACGGGCACGGGAAACCCACCCGGACCTCTTCGGCCACGAATCTCCCCATCTCCAGCAGCGCCAGGCCGAGCTGTTCCGCCGGGTGCGTGAGGCCTACGACCTCATGTGCGCCTTTTTCAGGCACCGGGAGGAAGGACTCGCCCGGCATGAAAGCCCGTGCCAGTCCGCGGGCAGAAGGAGATCCGCCGGGCGGGAGCGACCCCGGGACGACGGCCCCCGGGACGGATTCTACCAGGGTCACCTGCCCCAGCGCCCCCTGAAACTGGGCCGATACCTCTATTACCGCGGCATGATCTCCTACCGGGACCTGATCCGGGCCCTGGCCTGGCAGCGGGCGGGACGCCCCCCCATCGGCGCCCTCGCGACCCACTGGGGCTGGCTCGACGACGGCCAGGTCCGGACCATTCTCTCCGCCGGCCATCACCCCGGCCGTTTTGGCGAAAAGGCCATCCGGTTCGGCTTCCTCACCCCCCGCCAGGTGGAGCTCCTGCTCTTCCGCCAGCGCTCGCGGCAGACGCGCCTCGGCCAGTATTTCGTAGCAGGCAACGTGGTGAGCATGACGGAAATGGAGCGACTCGCCCGGGAACTTCGCCAGCACAATGCACGCACCGGGGGTCCAAAGCGAGCCACGGGCCGCTGACCGCTACTCCCCGTTCACCAGACGCTCGATCAGCTTGCCCATCTTCACGTCGGGGAGCACGTAATCCACCGCTCCGGTGGCGATTGCGGAGCGGGGCATCCCGTACACCGACGACGTTTCCCGGTCCTGGGCGATGGTGATCCCCCCGATCGACTTGATGTGACGGATTCCCTCGGCCCCGTCGTTCCCCATGCCGGTGAGCACGATCCCCACGAACACGTTGCTGCGGGACCGCTGCAGCGATTTCATGGTCACGTCGGCGGACGGCTGGACATAGTTCACCCGTGGGCCGCTGACCAGCATGATCCGGCGGTTTCCCTCCAGGGCCAGATGGCAACCGCCCGGGGCTAGGTAGACATGGCCCGTCCGGAGGTATTCACCATCCTTGGCCAGGTTGACCGGCATAACGGAAACCTTGGCCAGGCTCAGGGCCACCCGCTCATCCATGCCGGGCTGGATGTGAAGGACCACGATAACGGCGGCTTCCAGCCGGGGCAGCGTGGAAAACAGCGTCTTGAGAGTGATGGGGCCGCCCGTGGAAACTCCTATGACGACGATATTGCCGTTAAACATGGGGAGCGGCTTCCTCCGCCAGGAGCAGGCGGTAGTGCTGGACGGCCTCGTACAGATGCCGGGGGTCGATGGGCTTGGCCAGGAAATCGCTGACATATTCCTGAAGCCCCTCCATCTGGCTGTCCGGCTCCCCGATGCCCGTCAGCATGATGATGACGTTCCCCTCGTAGAGTCCCCGCCGCACGATCTCGCGGATCGTGGCCCAGCCGTTCATGCGCGGCATCATCACATCCATCAGGATGACCCCCCGGAATCCCGCCTCAAGCTGGGCGAGGCAATCTTCGCCGCCGGCAGCGGTCGTGATGGCGCCCCCCTTCACCCGGAACATGTCTTCCACGGCCGCCCTGACCATTGCCTCGTCGTCCACCAGCATCACCTGAACATCCATCGCACACCTCCCTGACCAGGAAAAAACAGGGGGGCGGAACCGCCGGACGGCCCGGCCTCCCCATGAAATTACCGCTACGCTGACGGACCGGCGCGCCGCCGCTCCCGCAAAAACTCCCCGAGAATCCTCCCCGTGTGGGACACATCCCCCATGCGGGCCACTTCCTCCGGCGTCCCCCGGGCCACGATGCGCCCGCCGCCGTCACCCCCCTCGGGCCCCAGGTCCATGAGCCAGTCGGCCTCGGCGATGACGTCCAGGTTGTGCTCGATGACGATGACCGAGTTCCCCGCCTCCACCAGCCGGTGCAGGACCCGTACCAGCTTCTCCACGTCGGCCATGTGGAGGCCGATGGTGGGTTCGTCCAGGATGTAGAGGGAGTGGGGGGCGGTGCGGGGCACCCGGAGCGCATCCTTCACCGGCTTTGCCTTGGCCAGCTCGGTAACGAGCTTGATCCGCTGGGCCTCGCCGCCGGAAAGGGTCGGGCTCTGCTGGCCCAGGGTCAGGTAGCCGAGCCCCACGTCCTGCAGGAGCTGGAGCGGGTGAAGGATCGACCGGTGGGCCGCGAAGAACTCCACCGCCTCGTCCACGCTCATGGCCAGGAGGTCGCCGATGGATTTCCCCCGATGGCGGACCATGAGGGTCTCGGGGGTGAAGCGCAGCCCCCCGCACACCTCGCACGCCACCTTCACGTCTGGGAGAAAGCTCATCTCGATGGTCTTCACCCCCTGCCCTTCGCACTCGTCGCACCGCCCCCCCTTCACGTTGAAGGAGAAGCGGGAGGGGCCATACCCCCGCAGCCGCGCCTCGGTGGTGCCGGCGTAGAGTTTGCGGATGGCGTCCCAGAACCCCACGTAGGTGGCGGGGCAGGAGCGGGGCGTCTTGCCGATGGGGGTCTGGTCCACCTCCAGCACGCGGCTGAGCTGCTCCCAGCCCCGGATCTCCCGGCACCCCGCGGCGGCATGGGCTCCCCTGCCATGGGCCAGAAGCCCCTGGAGCCCGGCGTGGAGAACGTTGCGCACAAGGGTGCTCTTGCCGCTCCCCGAGACGCCGGTCACGCAGACCAGACGCCGGAGCGGGAAGGACACGTCGATCTCCCGCAGGTTGTGGAGGGTGGCCCCCAGCACCTGGATGGCCGGTTCCTCCGGCGTCGGCGCAGGTCGCCGCTCCACCAGGGGATGGCGCAGGGGCTCAGCCAGGTAGCGCCCCGTGAGGGAATCCGGGGCCGCCATGACCTGCTCCAGGGTCCCTTCGGCCACCACCAGGCCGCCATTGACGCCGGCGCCGGGGCCCAGGTCGATGACGTGCTCGGCCCGGCGGATGGTCTCCTCGTCGTGCTCCACCACCACGATGGTGTTCCCCTTCCCCTCCAGCTTCCTCAGGGTTTCCAGCAGCATCCGGTTGTCCCGGGGGTGGAGGCCGATGGTGGGTTCGTCCAGGATGTAGCAGACCCCCCGCAGGTTCGAGCCGAGTTGGGCCGCCAGCCTGATCCGCTGTGCCTCGCCGCCAGAAAGGGTCGGGGCCGCCCGGTCGAGCGACAGGTACCCGAGCCCCACCTCGCCCAGGAAGGCAAGCCGCGTCGTGATCTCGGCCACGATATCGCGGGCGATGGCCGCCTCCCGCCCCTCAAGACCCAGTTCGGCGATAAAGGCGGCAGCCTGGATCACGGTGAGGGCCGTCAGCTCGGCAATATTCCGGTCCCGGAAACGGACCGCCAGGGCCTCGGGGTTGAGCCGGGCGCCGCGGCAGGCGGAGCAGGTCCGCTCCTCCCCCTCGAACCACTCGTTCCACCAGATCTCCTCGCCGGTCTGCTCCGCGTCGAAGCCGGGGATCTCCAGTCCGGTGCCGAAGCAACGGGGGCACCAGCCGTGGCGGGAGTTGTAGGAAAAGAGGCGCGGGTCGGGCTCGGGGAAGCTTTGGCCGCAGGAGGTGCAGGCACGGAGGGTGGAGAAGAGCAACTCCACCTTCGCTTGGCTGCCGGCGGCGGCGTGCGTCACCGCCACCCGCACCACCCCTTTGCCGAAGGCCAGGGCCCGGTCCAGCAACTCCCGCAACGCCCCCTCCCCTTTCGCCGACACGGTGATCTCCCCCACCGGCAGGTCGATGTCGTGCTCCCGGAACCGGTCGAGGCGTGGCCAGGGCTCCACCGGGGTCATGACGCCATCCACCCGCAGGTGGGTGAAGCCCTTGCCCGCGGCCCACGCGGCCAGGTCGGTGTAGTACCCCTTCCGGGCCGTTACCAGCGGTGCCAGGAGCGCCACCCGCTTCCCCCGGAGCTCCCGCAGGAGCCGGGCCGCGATGGCGTCCGGGGTCTGGGGGGTGATGGGGATGCCGCAGTCGGGGCAGTGCTGGACCCCGAGCTTCACAAACAGGAGGCGGAGGAAATGGTAGATCTCCGTCATGGTCGCCACGGTGCTCTTGCGCCCGCCCCGGCTCGTCCGCTGCTCGATGGCCACCGTGGGCGGGATGCCGAGGACCGCGTCCACGTCGGGGCGGGCAGCGGGCTGGACGAACTGGCGGGCATAGGCGTTGAGGGATTCCAGGTAGCGCCGCTGCCCCTCGGCAAAGAGGATGTCGAAGGCCACGGTAGACTTGCCGCTCCCCGAAATGCCGGTGATGACCGTGAAGCGGTCACGGGGCACGGCGATGGTGACATTCTTCAGGTTGTGCTCCCGGGCATGGACGATGCGGATGGACCGGTCCGGCACCACGGCGGGGAGCGCCTCCGCCGCCGGCTGAGTCGATGCCCGCACCAGGGCGGCCAGTTCCTCCCCGTACTCCTGCAGGGCTCGGCCGGTATGGCTTTCCGGGCACGTCATCACCTGGTCCGGTGTCCCGACGCAGACCACCCGTCCCCCGGCGTCGCCCCCCTCGGGCCCCAGGTCGATCAGCCAGTCCGCGGCGCTGATCACGTCCAGGTTGTGCTCGATCACCACCAGGGAGTCCCCGGCCTCCAGCAGCCGGCGAAAGGCGGCCAGGAGCCGGGCGATGTCCTCGAAATGGAGGCCGGTGGTGGGCTCGTCGAACAGGAAAAGGTTCCCCGCCCCCGTGCGTTTCCGTCCCCCCACTTCGGCCAGGTGGCCGGCGAGCTTCAGGCGCTGGGCCTCACCGCCGGAAAGGGTCGGCACCGGCTGGCCCAGGCGGAGGTAGCCGAGCCCCACGGCCTCCAGCGGTTCCAGGCGCCGGAGCACCTCCCGCTGATCAGCGAAAAAAGCCACCGCCTCGGTCACGGTCATCTCCAGCACGTCGGCGATGGACAGGGGGCGCCCGCCCCCTCCCGGCACGAGCCGCACCTCAAGCACCTCGGGGCGGTAGCGGCTGCCGTCGCAGTCGGGGCAACGGAGGTAGACGTCGGAGAGGAACTGCATCTCCACATGCTCGAAGCCGTTGCCGCCGCAGGAAGGGCAGCGGCCGGTGCCGGCATTGAAGCTGAACGTGCCGGTGGTGTACCCCCGTTCCCTGGCCAGGGGCTCGGCCGCGAAGAGCTTGCGGATGGCGTCGAAGGCCCCCACGTAGCTGGCCGGGTTGGAGCGGGTGGTCTTGCCGATGGGGGACTGGTCCACCATAACGACATCGCCGATCAGCTCCGCACCACGGATGGCAGCGTGCGCCCCCGGCGGCTCCGTCGGCCTCCCCTTGAGCTTCAGGAGCCCCCGGTGCAGCACCTCCTGGACCAGGGTCGACTTGCCCGAGCCGGAGACGCCGGTGATGCAGACCAGGCGGTTCAGGGGAATGCGGACGTCGACCCCCGTGAGGTTGTGGGCGGCGGCGCCGAGGATTTCCAGGGAATGATGCCCCTCCGTAACCGGCCGGAGCCCGTCGCCGGTGGCCACCTGTTTCCGCCCCGCCAGATACTCGCCGGTCAGGGAGCGCTGCTCGTTCAGAATTGCCGCGGGCAGGCCGAAGAAGACCACCTCGCCGCCCCGCTCGCCCGGACCGGGGCCAAGGTCGAGCAGCCGGTCGGCCGCAAGCATCACCTGGGGGTCGTGCTCCACCACCAGCAGGGTGTTCCCCGCGTCCCGCAGCTGGCGCAGCACGCCGATCACCCGCCCCATGTCCCGGGGGTGGAGGCCGATGGAGGGTTCATCCAGCACGAAGAGGGTATTGACGAGGGAGGTGCCCAGGGCCGTGGTCAGGTTGATCCGCTGCACCTCGCCCCCGGAAAGGGTGCGCGACTGGCGGTCCAGGGTGAGGTAGCCGAGCCCCACCTCCCCCAGGTAGCCCAGGCGGACGCGGATCTCCCGCAGGAGCAGGTCCGCCGCCTCGTCCAGGGGGGCCGGCAGCGCCAGGCCGCCGAAAAACGACGAGCAGCGTTCCAGGGGCAGGAGCATGACATCGTGGATGGTGAGGCCGGGGAGGTGGCGTAGAACCTCATCGGGCAACCCCATCCCCCGGGGGCGGAACCGCGCTTCCGGCGGCAGGACCCGGTCGGCCTCATCCTTTGTCCCGAGCCGCCACAGGAGCGCATCGGGGGAGAGCCGCGCCCCCCCGCAGGCGGGGCAGAGGGTGTAGGCCCGGTACTTGGAGAGGAGGACCCGGATGTGCATCTTGTAGCTCTTGGTTTCGAGCCAGTCGAAAAAGCGCCGCACCCCGTACCAGAGCCCGTCCTCCCAGGACCCCTCCCCCTCGATCACCCACTGGCGCTGCTCCGCTGTCAGCTCCCGCCAGGGCACGTTCACGGGAATCCCCCGTTGAGCGGCAAAGGAGATCAGGTCGTCCCGGCATTCCCGGTAGCTCTCGGTCTGCCACGGCTTCACCGCCCCGTCAGCCAGGGACCTGGATTCGTCCGGGATCACCAGCCCCGGGTCGATGCCGATCACCCGGCCGAACCCCCGGCAGGTGGCGCAGGCCCCCACCGGCGAGTTGAAGGAGAAGAGGTGGGGCGCCGGGTCCTGGTAGGAGATGTCGCAGTCCGGGCAGTGGAGGTCGCTGGAGAAGCGCCACGGTTCCGCCGCGGAACCTTCGCCGGCGGGACGGACGAACACCCGCCCGTGCCCGACGCGCAGCGCCGCCTCCATCCCCTCCACCAGGCGGGAACGGTTTGCCGGTGCCAGGCGGGTGCGGTCCTGGATCACCTCCAGGATGCCTTCCTCCTCCCGGTGGATGCGGGTGTATCCCTGGCCGGCCAGGAACCCTTTCACCTCGTCGGTGGAAAAATTGGCCGGCACCGGCACCGGGAAGGTAACCAGCACGGCGGCCCCGGCGCCGGCATCTCGCGCCAGCAGCTCATCCGCGATGCTCTCGGGCGTATCGCGCCGTACCGGCCGGCCGCAGCCGCGGCAGAAGAGCCGCGCGGCCCGGGCGAACAGGAGCTTCAGGTGATCGTTCAGCTCCGTCATGGTACCCACGGTGGAGCGGGAGGTGCGCACCGGGTTGGTCTGGTCGATGGCGATGGCCGGAGGAATCCCGTCGATCCGGTCCACGGCCGGGCGATCCATCCGCTCCAGGAACTGACGGGCATAGGGGGAAAAGGTCTCAACGTAGCGGCGCTGCCCCTCGGCGTAGACCGTATCGAAGGCGAGCGACGACTTCCCCGAACCGGAAACGCCGGTGACGACAATCAACTCGCCCAGGGGAAGGTCGAGATTGAGATTCTTCAGGTTGTTCTGGCGGGCGTTGCGGATGGAGATCGATTCGTGGGCCATGGGGAGAGAGTATAACAGGCAAACGGACGCAACGCGATGGAAACGATGGAGACACCGAGTACCGACGCGACGGTTTCAGGGCTGCGCATCTCCCTCTGCCGCCGTGACCGGCGTGCTCGTATCCCAGGCGTGATCATGATGCGTATGGTTGGCGGTGCGGTCGCCGGCCAGCAACTGCTCCTGCAGCCGGATCTGTTCCCTGGCGGTGGAGATGTAGCTGGACTCATCGTGGCGGTGGGGCGCCAGGTGGTGCATGGCGGACTCGTCGTACCTGATGAAGTCCTGGCCGGCGCGGGTGGCGCCGTACCTCCGGCATCCCAGGCTCGCCAGCACGTCCACCCCGGCCCGCACCGAGGTGTCGAGAAAATCGCGGTAGATGTTCCCCACTCCCAGGTCCAGGAGTTCGTGGGCGTCCAGGTTGGTGCCGGCCCGGGCCATGATCTTCAGGTTGGGGAAATGTTTGCGTGCCGTGGCAACGAGCGTGTTAACGGTGGCGGGGCTGTCGATGGCGATAAAGAGGATGCGGGCGCTGTCGGCCCCGGCCGAACGGAGGATGTCCAGCCGGGTCGCGTCCCCGTAGAATACCTTGAACCCCATCCGGCGAAGCAGGTCCACCTGGTCTGAGTTGTTATCCAGAATGGTCGCCTCCACCCCGTTGGCGCGGAGGAAGCGCCCCAGGGTGCTGCCGAAGGAGCTGAACCCGGCGATGATGACCGGGTGCTCCGTGTCGATCAGGTCGGCCTCCTGCTCCTCCCGCTCCCGGGTGCCGAACCGGGGCAGCACCAGCCGTTCGTTCGCCAGCAGGAGCAGAGGGGTCATGGTCATGCTGATGGCCGTCACCGCCATCAGGGTATCGGTCCAGTCGCGCCCGATGATCCCCAGCCGGTCGATGAAAGCGAACAGGACAAAGGCGAACTCCCCCACCTGGGACAGGCCGATGGCGAAGATGCTGTTCTGGTCGAAGGAAAGGCGGAACAGCCGCCCCGCGACGACCAGCACCACTGCCTTGACCAGGATGACGGCCAGCACCAGCGAGACGATGGTGGCCGGTTTGTCCGTCAGCAGCCTGAAGTTGATGGATGCCCCCACCGCAATGAAGAAGAGGCCCAGCAGCAGCCCCTTGAAGGGCTCGATGTCGCTCTCCAACTCGTGGCGGAACTCGCTGTTGGCAAGGAGCACGCCGGCGAGGAAGGCGCCCAGGGCCGGACTCAGCCCCACCAGCTCCATCAGGTATGCTATGGCAACCACGATCAGCAGCGCCGCGGCGACCGAGAGCTCGCGGACGCTGGCCTTGGTGACGATGCGGAGAAAGGGGACCACGATGGAACGCCCCATGACCACCACCGCCACCACGGCAAAGAGGACCGACCCGGCCTTCATCCAGACCGGCAGGCCGTCAAGCAGGGAGGGCGCATCCCCGTGGACGGCGCCCCCGCCGGCCTGGATGGCCAGGAACGGGAGCAGGGCCAGGATCGGGATCACGGCGATGTCCTGGAACAGGAGCACCGCAAAGGAGCTCAGCCCGGCGTGAGAGTTGCCCAGCCCCTTTTCCTTGAGGGATTGGAGCACGATGGCCGTGGACGACATGGCAAGGGCCAGGCCCGCGGCAAGGGCTCCCCGCCAGTCGAGGCCCAGCAGCAGGAGGCCCGCGGTCAGGGCACAGGTGGTCAGGGCCAGCTGCAGCGACCCCAGCCCCAGGATGGTGGTGCGCATCCGCCAGAAATGGGCCGGCTCCAGCTCCAGGCCGATCAGGAAGAGCATCATGACCACGCCGAACTCGGCGAAATGCATGATGTCCTCCCCCTCGCGCCCCACAAACCCGAGACAGAAGGGGCCGATCAGTATCCCGGCCAGCAGGTAGCCCAGGACGGAGCCCATGCCCAGGCGCCGGGCAATGGGCACGCAGAACAGGGCCGCTGCAAGGTAGACCACGGCCTGACCGAGAATGGTGTCGGTCATGGAGCCTCCCCCCGGTTCACGCCCGAAATCCAGTCGTTCAGGAACTCATACCCCCGGATCTCCTCCAGGGGCGGGGATTGCGCCAGGTTCAGCAGGACCTGCCGGTACTGGTCGGCACAGTCGGCCAGCATGCCGTCGGTGAGGCGGTAGGTCCCCTGGACCACGAAGGGGGGAAGCCAGTCCATCCGGCAGAGATGGGTCGCCTGCTCCAGCGGATAGAGCAACTCGGGAATGGTGTACCGGTTGAACCCGCCGTGGGCGTAACTGGCCCGGGTGCCGCCGGTGGTGATCGTCATGAAGATCCGCTTGCACTCCAGGTTGTAACTCCCCTGGCCGTGGGCCCAGCCGTGCTCCAGGACCAGGTCCATCCACTGCTTGATAATGGCCGGGGGGCCGTAGAGGTACAAGGGGTAGTGCCAGACGATGACCTGATGCGCCAGCAGCAGTTCCCGCTCCCGGGCCACGTCGATGTTGAAATCGGGATACTGTTCGTAGAGGTCGTGGAGGGTTACGCACTCCAGGCCGCGGAGGCCGGCCAGCAACGCCCTGTTGGTCCGCGAGTTTTCGAAGCGCGGATGCGCGAAGAGGATGAGTATGTTGTTCATTCTGGAAGGTATAGGGAAATGCCTATCCCATGTCAAGAAATGGAGGCGATCCGGCGCGGCTCTTTTCTTACCCCTGAGTCCGTGCCGGATGCCACACCGACGGAGCGACTGTGCCCGAGCGCCTGCCGCTGTAGGCGAAATGGAGCGGCCACCGGCCTGATTGTCTGAACCCGTCAGGGTGAGTTTCAGGCCGGTAGCAAAATGAGCCGTACAGCGGCGGTGCGAGAGGCACGCGGAACGAAGCGGGGTGGCATCCGGCACGGATAGACTACATCTACCGCGCCGGTGCGAAAACTCCGGCCCCGGTTCGTGAAAAGAGTTCTCACTCCGCCAGATAGCCCCGGACCAGGTGGGTGAACGCGGCAACCTGCGCCGCCTGCCAGGCGTTGTCCCGCCCCAGCTCGCGCGCCATCAGCTCCGCCACCCGCGGCGCCGCGGCCACGGCGGCACGGGCATCCAGCAGCAGTGCCCTGGTGCGGCGGGCCAGGACATCTTCCACCGTGCGGGCCCACTCGTGGCGCACCCCCCAGACAACCTCCCCGGTGCAGTAGGGGAGCGCCGGATGCAACGGCTCCAGCCATGCGGGATTTTCGGCAAGAAGCTGCTCCAGTGCCGCGGCATCGCTGCCGTAGACCTGCAGCGGCCCCTCAGCCGCACCCTCCTGCCAGCCGTGGATGCGCAGCGTCTCCGTGACCGACGGCCGATGGTCCAGGCTGGCCACCTGGGCAGCGGCGGTAACCGTGTCCTCCCCCATCTTCCGGTAGGTGGTCCACTTGCCGCCGGCAATGGTGACCAGGCCGCTCCCCTCCACCAGCAGGGTGTGGTCCCGGGAAAGGGACGCGGTGTCGCCGCCGCTGTCGCTGCGGACCAGGGGCCGGATGCCGGCGAAGGTGCTCAACACGTCACGGCGCTCGGGATGCCGGGTCAGGTAGCGGGCCGCATGGGACAGGAGAAAATCGATCTCTTCCGGCAGCGGGCGCGGCTCCAGCCCGGCCGCCGGGATGGGCGTATCGGTGGTGCCCACCACGGTCCGGCCGTGCCAGGGGACCGCGAACAGGACGCGACCGTCGTCGGTGTGGGGAACCATGATCGCGCTGTCGCCGGGCAGAAACGAGCCGTCCAGCACCAGGTGCACCCCCTGGCTCGGGGCGATGAGGTCCCGGGCCGCCGGGTCGGCCAGCCGCCGCACCCCGTCCACGAAAGGTCCGGCGGCATTGATCACCGCCCGCCCCATGATCCTGAAGGCGCCGCCGGTCTCCCGGTCCCGCGCCTCCACCCCGGCCACGAGACCGTCGCGGCTGATGATGCCGGTCACCGGGAAGTGATTGAGCGCCACCCCGCCCAGGTCGGCCAGGGTCAGGGCCAGGCTGATCGCGAGGCGCGCGTCGTCGAACTGGCCGTCGTGGTAGATCACCCCGCCGCGCAGGCCGTGGGGCTCCACGGTCGGGATGTGGCTCAGGGTCTCTTCCCGCGACAGCAGGCGGGACGGCCCCAGCCCCAGCTTCCCGGCCAGGACGTCGTACAGCTTGAGCCCGATCCCGTAGAAGGGCCCTTCCCACCAGTCGTAGAGCGGCACCACAAAGGAAAGGTTGTGGACCAGGTGCGGGGCGTTGCGGATGAGCAGGCCCCGCTCCCGCAGCGCCTCCAGCACCAGCGAAAGGTTGCCCTGCTGCAGGTAGCGGACCCCGCCGTGGATCAGCTTGGTGCTCCGGCTGGAGGTCCCCTGGGCAAAGTCCCCCTGTTCCAGGAGAAGGGTCCGGTAGCCGCGCCCGGCCGCCTCCACCGCCGTGCCGAGGCCCGTGGCGCCCCCGCCGATCACGATCATGTCCCAGACCTCGGTCTCGGCCAGGTATCGCAGCAGATCCTCGCGCTTCATGGTTGCGCCCACCCCTGGGACCGCTCCAGGGCTCTGCTCCAGGTGGAGCGCAGCTCAGTCGCCCGGCCCCGGTCCATGGCCGGCTCAAAGGTATGCTCCGCCTGCCAGAGCCGGCCGATCTCGGCCCGGTCCCGCCAGTAGCCCACCGCCAGCCCGGCCAGGTAGGCCGCTCCCAGGGCCGTGGTCTCGCGCACCCGGGGCCGCACCACCGGCACCCCCAGGAGGTCGGCCTGGAACTGCATCAGCATGTTGTTGGCCGTGGCGCCGCCGTCCACCCGCAGCTCTGCCAGCGGAGTGGCCGCATCGGCCTCCATAGCCTCCAGCAGATCGGCCGTCTGGAAGGCGATGCTCTCCAGGGTGGCCCGGGCGATGTGACCGGCGGTGGTGCCGCGGGTGATGCCCAGCAGGGCCCCCCGAGCGTAGGGATCCCAATGGGGAGCGCCCAGCCCCGCAAAGGCCGGCACCAGGTAGACCCCGCCATTGTCCGGAACCGAGGCGGCCAGGGTCTCCACCTCCGCCGAGGTGCGGATGATGCCGAGCCCGTCCCGCAGCCACTGCACCGCAGCGCCGGCCACGAACACGCTCCCCTCCAGGGCGTACTCCGTGCGGCTGCCCAGGCGGCAGGCCACGGTGGTCAGGAGGTTCCGCCCCGAGAGCACCGGCCGCTCACCGGTCTGCATCAGCATGAAGCAGCCGGTGCCGTACGTGTTTTTCACCATCCCGGGCCGGTCGCAGAGCTGACCGAACAGGGCCGCCTGCTGGTCCCCCGCGATGCCGCAGATGGGGATGCGCGCCGCCAGGAAACGGGCGGCGGTCTCGCCGTAGACTTCGCTGGAGGCCACAACTTCGGGCAGGATCGCGGGCGGGATCCGGAGCAGCTCCAGCAGCTCCGGGTCCCAGGCGCCGTCGTGGATGTTGAACAGGAGCGTCCGGGAGGCGTTGCTGGCATCGGTCAGGTGCCGCTCACCGCCGGTCAGGTTCCAGACCAGCCAGGAATCGATCGTGCCGAAGGCCAGCTCCCCCGCCTCGGCCCTGGCCCGCGCACCGGGCACATTGTCAAGCAGCCAGGCCAGCTTCGTGCCTGAAAAATAAGGGTCCAGCACCAGCCCGGTCCTGTTGCGGAAGGTCGGCTCCAGCCCCTTGGCCCTGAATCGGTCGCACTCGCCGGCCGTGCGCCGGTCCTGCCAGACGATGGCATGGTGGATCGGCCGGCCGGTGCGGCGGTCCCAGACCACCGTGGTCTCCCGCTGGTTGGTGATGCCGATGGCGGCAATGTCCGCGGCGGTGATTCCGGCCCGGGCAATGGCCTCCACCACAACCCCCAGCTGGGAGGCCCATATCTCCTCGGCATCGTGCTCAACCAGCCCCGGCTGGGGAAATATCTGGCGGAACTCCTTCTGGGCAAGCCCGAGCATGTTCCCGTCATGGTCGAACACCAGGGCGCGGGAACTGGTCGTCCCCTGGTCAAGCGCAAGGATGAAGCTCATGGCAGGACTCCTTTGCCGGATGAATGAAGCAGGGGCGCGGTGTAGGCCGCCTGCAGGGACAGAACGAGGCTCATCGGAATGAAGGGGTACGGGTCCCCGTGCCGGATCACGCGTTATCCATCTTCAGCGCCCACGCCGCCTTGTCCGGGAGGGGGGCGCGGTAGAGGCTCATCTTCTTCAGCAGCTCCGCCGGGTCCCGGTCCACCAGCACGGCTTCGCGGCATTCCGGCCGGATGAACCCTTCCGCGGCCATATGGTCGAAAAAGTCCAGCAGGCGGTCGTAATAGCCGTCGCTGTTCAGCAGGCCGCACGGTTTGCCGTGGATGCCCAGCTGGAGCCACGTGAGCACCTCAACGAACTCCTCGATGGTGCCGATCCCGCCGGGCAGGGCGATGAACCCGTCCGACAGCTCCGCCATGAGGGCCTTGCGCTCATGCATGGACTCCACCACCCGGAGATCGCTCAGCCTGGTCAGGGCGATTTCCTTCTCCTCCAGCATCCGGGGGATGACGCCGGTCACCCGGCCACCGCCGTCCAGCACGGTTCGGGCCAGAATTCCCATCAGGCCGACGCTTGCCCCGCCGTAGACCAGATCGATTCCCGTTGCCTTCAGCAGCCGCCCGAGCTCCCGTGCCGCCTCGGCATAAGCCGGTCGCACGCCCGGGCTGGAACCGCAAAACACGCAGATGCGCTTCATGTATCCTCCCTTTGCCGGCGCCGCCCACCATCACACAGGTAGGGCATGGAGATTGAGTGATTGTTACGGCCTCGTCGCCGCCCTTGCCCGCCGGATGTCCGATTGGACGCGCGGGGCAAAACAAGAAAAAACTTAGCACACGCCTGCCTGCGGGCAAAACGCTTTTTCAGCGGAAAATCAAGTTGTCACAAAACGATGTCCGTATGGAGCAACCGGTTTGTTCCGCTGCCGTAGCCGTTCCCGAGCGGCTTGCTTGCGCCGCGGCGCGGCGCGCTAACGTGGCGGCCCGCAACGCCTTCCTCGCCAGCCTGCAGAACAGCGGCGTCCGCTACCAGTTCGGCGGCCACGACCACATGCACCACCGCGCCATCATCACCAGCCCGGACGCCAACGCCCGGGTGCAGGAGATCATCACCTCGTCCACCAGCTACAAGTTCTACATCCCCCAGATCCCCTCCAACGACGGAAAATACAATGTCCCCGCCGTCGACGGCACCCGCGAGCCGCCACAACGCCGACAATGACACGGCCAGCCACATCCTCACCCTGTGGGGCATGGCCAACCTGGGCAGCAGCCAGACCGACGTCTATACCCTGGCCATGACTATGACCCGGACAAGGCCCGTAAGGGAACCGAAGAAAAGGGCCTTGGCCTGGATCGATTCATAATCGGGAACACGCCACTGGAGGTGCGCGAGGGTCGGTTCGACTACGACGTCCGCCGTGATCCCGCCCGGGCCGGCAACGGGAACGACCTGCCTGACCCCGTTTTCTTGCCCCCGTTTTCTCCCTTCACCGCACGACCCCACTGAAGGGAGCGGCGACAAAGTCCTCATGGCAGCGTGACAATCCCCGGAGGCCGGAGCCTTGCGGCCCGCTGGAAGGTGTGCTACAAGGTGTTCAGCGAGAGCGGGCTGCTGCCCAGAACCGCCAGCTCCAGCGCCGACACGATGGCGTGCCGGCACGTGGGTTCATTCTTTACGATCTCGAACCGTTCGGCACACATCAGCCGGTACACCCGCAGGGGCACGTTCGGTGGTCCTGGCAGGCTTTTCTGGTGCCCGAGGTGTGGTTTCTGTGGCACGAGTTGTGGGGGGCCTCCATGCTGGTCTTGCTTGTCGTCGGACTGTGCTGCCAGCTGAGGCACCATGTTGATCCCGCATTGTTGTGGGCAGTGGTGTTTGCACTCCATCTGTACACCGGTTTGATCGGGAGCAGGGTTTACTACTATCGATATGGCAGGTGGCCGTGGCCCAGCCAGCGATCCGACTCTGACGGCCCTCCATCAATTGTGAGAATCGAGGTCCCGACCAAATGCACAAATGGCTGTATCTGCTGGTGGCGATCATCAGTGAGGTTGCCGGGACATCCGCCCTCAAGTCGGCCGAAGGGTTCACCAGGCTCTGGCCGTCGTGCGTGGTTGTCGTGGGGTATGCTTCCGCCTTCTACTTCCTGTCGCTCACGCTGAAATCGATCCCGGTCGGCATTGCCTATGCGATCTGGTCCGGCCTGGGAACGGCCCTGGTCGCGGTGGTTGCCTGGGTTTTCATGGGACAACGGCTCGATCTGCCGGCGGTCTTCGGCATTCTGCTGATCATTGCCGGCGTGTTGGTCCTCAATCTCTGCTCCACATCGGCGACGCGCTGACCGACCGGCGGCGGGGACGACCCCGCCGTCCGAACATCCACGGGGACGACCCCACGAATCGGAAAGGACGACATCATGACGTGGGGAATTCTTGTTCTCGCAGGGCTGTTTGAAGTGGGCTGGGCCATCGGGCTGAAATTCACGGAGGGGTTCACCCGGTTCTGGCCAACGGTGCTGACGGTGCTGGCAATGATTGCCAGTTTCTGGCTGCTGGAAATCGCCATGAGAACGCTGCCGGTGGGCACAGCGTACAGCGTCTGGGTGGGGGTGGGCGCCGTGGGCACCGTGTTGCTGGGGATCGTTCTCTTCGGGGAACCGGCCAACCCGGCCCGACTGATCAGTGTTGCGCTGATCGTCTCCGGCATCATTGGCCTGAAGCTCTCCTCTCCGGCCTGAGGATGCCCGCGGCGGCGGCCCTTCAGCCGACCGTTGGGCCCCCTATTGAAAATACTCGGAATGGATGGAGGTCCCCATGTGGGACGAGGCAAACTGGGCAACCACGGCCACGGCAAAACCGAAGATGAAGAACCAGGCCGCCATCCGGCCGCTCATGCGGAAAAATCGACGCAGGTGCAGATAGGTGCCGAAGATCAGCCAGGTCATGAGTGACCACGTCTCCACCGGATCCCACCCCCAGTACCGCCCCCATGATTTGTAGGCCCAGATGGAGCCGGCCAGCATGCCGATCGCCCAGAAGATGAAGCCGAACCCGGCAAAGCGGTAGGCGTGGAGGTCGAGATCCTCCAGGTCAGGCAGACGCCTGAGCCAGTCCGGGGGGGCAGGCCGGGCCTTGAGCAGGTAGAAAATGGAAAAGGCCAGGGCGATGATCAGGGCGCCGAGGGCGATCTTGTAGAACGAGATGTGCAGCACGAGCCAGATGCTGCTGAAGGTGGGCGGCAGCGAACGGATGCCGGGGTTGTAGAAATTGGCCAGCGCCACCATCAGGAACACCAGCGGCACGACAATGAGGCTGGCCGGCCGGATGCGCGGGAAAACCCGCTGGAAGCCCAGGAACAGCACCATGGCGATCCATGCGTCCGACAGCAGCACCTCGCTGGGGGCCATGTAGGGACCGTGACCGACAACCCGCCACCAGTAGACCAGTGAGGCCGAATGCAGGGCCAGCCCCAGCCACAGGGGCCAGTAGCTGCGGCGCTCCACCACGGCCTTCCGGAAGATGATGCCGCCGGCATTGAGGACAGTCGCCACGACATAGCAGCACACCGCCAGCCAGTTCATTGCCACGTATGCCGACGCCTGATCAGCCATGCGTTCCCCCGCAGTCCACCATTCGTTTCAACGAATCCGGCTCATCCCGGTAGAATCCGGAGAATCTCGCCGCACGCCAGGACACCGTCGTGCCGCCGGAACCCCCTTCAGCCAGCGATACCTGGCGGGGCGGGGTGAAATAGTGGAGGACACCGCCCAGACAGATGACAAAGAAACCAGCAAATATCAGGGGCATTCCGGTTACGTTCACCATGATCAGCCGCGACCAGGGGGCGAAGCCCAGCAACCGGAAGCGATACCACCCGATGGCCCCCTCCCCGCCCGGCTGCAGGGGAAGCCGGCCCACCTCCTGCCCGTCACGATCCAGGCGCAAGGTGAGCAGGGGGCTTACCCGGTCGAAGGTCTTTTCCTCCCCATCCACCAAGTACTTGGCCCGCACCAGGGAGCCGTCGCCCAGAAGGTTCGGAAAATCATTATAGCTCGGCAGATCGGGTCTATCGGGGTGCATGAACTCGAGCTGGAACACCTTTGGCTCCCCCGTGGGCCCGGTCACCTCCACGAAGAAGGCGTGACCAAACTCCACCCCCTGATAGAAGCGGATCCCCCGGTGGTTGAGAATACGGTTGATGGCAACGGTCCTTGTTTCGGCAATGCCGTTATCGGACAGAAAGGTCAGGGTCGAGGTCAGCTCGCGCACGGCGAAGTCCTGCCCGAAGCGGTACGAGACCCGGTTGAGCCGTACGGCGTCCGGCAGATGCAGCGGACCGGCCAGGAGCCCGTGCTCCTCTCGCAGCAGGGGCCGGGACGGGTAGTGGATGGCTCCCTCGGCCAGATGTATCACTCCCTGCTGCTGGGTCAGGGCGATGCACAGCGAAGCGACAATGGTGAGCACCATGCCGAAATGGAGCAGGGTATTGCCCCAGTACCCCCAGGGATGGCGCACCAGCCGGATTTCCCCATCGAATGTGCCCTGGCCGATGAACCCGTTGGCCATGAGGAGGCGGGAAACCTCCTCCGGCGTACGGGCAACGGAAAAGCGCCGGTCCCCGGCCATGCAGCCGGCGGGAAGCACGGTGCGCTGCCATGCGGCGAGCGCCTGATGCCGGGTGGACAGGGCCAGGGAGATCGTCCCGCCGGCAAGGATAAGGGCGAAGCCGGGATGCGTGTAGATGTGGTGAAGGCCCAGCAGGTTGCTCCAGCGGCAGAGCAGCGGGTGGGCCGACTGCCACGCCAGCATCTCTTCGGGCGAGGTCAGGAAGCGTTGGGGAATGAACGCTGCCAGGGCAATGGCGCAGAGCGCCAGGAGAATAAGGCTGATGACGGTGCCGCGTGCCAGGAAAAACCGCTCGATCCGCTCCATGGTCAGGGGTGCCGTCCCTGGGCGCCGCCGGGCGCCTGATTGACGACCCTCCCCTTGCGGTCCAGCACCGGCCAGGGGACCACGTTATTGGTGCTGGTGCCGCTGATGGTGTTCACCCCGGTGATGAGCCAGCGGCCGTTCTCTTTGTTCAGGACATATCCCATGCGGTAGATGAAGTCCTTTTCCTCGGCGTATTTTTCGTTAGAGGCCATCCGGTAATGGGTGAAGTCCCAGATTTCCTCCGTTTCCACCGTTGCCTCGGAACTGCCGCGCCGTTCGACATTCAGAAACCTGATCCTCTTGAGCTTCGACTCCATCCGCAGCTGGCCCTCGCCGAGGGCGGCCATGTGGTGATAGAGTTTCAGCGCGTGCTCGTGGGTGGTGACTTCCATGAGGGGATTCATGTTCTGGGCCCGGTAGCCCTGGACCAGCAGGTCATTGTAGCGGCGGATGGTCGCCTCGATCTCGCCGGTATCGCCCACGGCGCAGGCAGAGCAAAGCGCCAGCACAACCGCCAGCAGGATCATGCCGACACACACCCCCCCGGAGGTGCCGGCGCCCCTCCTGCCTCCCCCGGACAGCGCCCGATCGGGATATCCGCCGAATCCACTCCCCATCACCAGGAATAGGCCTTTGTGCTGTTATCCGTGTGCCTTGCCCCGCAGATGCTGGTACAACTGACATTGTTGGCCCCCATATAGCCGCTGGCCGGCAGGACGGCGCTGGTCAGGTAGGAACCGGAGAAAGCGCCGCCGTTGCCGTCGGGCTTGTAACGGGATGGGGCATTGGCCCCGGTTAGGAGACGCGGCACCTTGCCCCCGTGGGGGACCCTGATGTGGCAGTTGACGCAGGGCCTGCTGTGCCCGCCCGACGACTTGGTGTGACCGTAGCCGCCCGCGGCCCAGGTGTGGCAGTTGAAGCAGAAGTTGTTGGCCGGTGGCGTGGCGGTGCCCGTTCCGGCCAGCAGGGTCCCGCCGGAGGAGGTGCCGTTGGCCGCTGCCGAAGTGAAGGGCCAGTTCTGGTACATACCCGTCAGCAGCCACTTGACGGTCGAACCGTGGGGGCCCTGGGCCGTGGCCGAGGTGCTGGTATCCCTGCCGTGGCAGTCGGAGCAGGTCATCACCTCGCCCGGCTGCCAGCCGCCGGTCAGGGCTGCCGCCGTCAGCCGCCGGTTGCCGGAGGATGGCAACGGCTGGATCACCGGATGGTACGAGACGTTGTTGGGGTTGAACTCCAGACCGATGTTGGTCCAGCGGGCCGCTCCCAACGACGGTGAGGTCACGTTCCAGTAGCGCAGCGTATTGGTGGTCGGATCGGTGGAGGCATGGCACTTGAAGCAGATCTGGTACTCGTAGGCAGCCTCGCTTACCATGGTATAGGTGCCGTTGGTCCAGGCTCCGGAATAGCTTACGCTGGCTCCGGACACACCGCGCTGGCTCCGGGACACCGCATTGTTGTTGGCGATGATCCGGTAAACGCTGCCGCTGGCCGGCGCAGTCCACCCGGCCACGGTAACGGTGGTCGCGTTATTGCCGCTGATGGTGGCCGTCTGGCCGGCGCCGGTGCCTGAAATGATGTTGATGTAATCGCCGACCCACTGGTTGGGCACCCAGTTCTTGTTGCTGTTGACCAGAGTGGTGGAACTTCCGCCGGTGGCGATACCGTAGTCGCCGTGGAGCCCGTTGCGGGTCGCATGGGGGTTGTGGCAGTCAACGCATTCGATGTGCCTGTTCCGGGCAATGTAGGCCAGGGTTTCATTCTGGCGCGAGGGGAGATGGATGCCGGAATAGTGCTGGGTCGCGTGGCCGTAACCGGGGGCGCCGGGGTCCGCGTAGGTCCAGGCCACGCTGCCGGGGAGCGTCAGCTCGCTGGGTGCGCGGCTGCCGAAATAAAATGACGCGGTATAGCCGTTGGTGCTCGTGGTGGTCGTCTCCAACGAAAGATCGACCACGATCTTCTCCCCTGCGTTGAGGGTGAGGGCGCCCACGCTCACCGGTATCTGGCGTACGGTGCCGGGGGCTCCCGCAGTGGAAAGCTCGGTGGCATAGGTCCCCTTGGCGATGATGGTGGCTCCCATGGTATCGGCAGGGTTGTTCCACTTGTAGACCATGTACCTGATCCTGGCGTTCTGGGCCGTGGATGACTCGCGGCAGTAGAGGTTGATGATCCAGGTGCCGGCGGGAACGGTGGTGGTGCTGTAGACCGCGGGCGAGGTAAAGGTGACCATGCGCCAGTAGTTGGTGCCCTCCAGGTTGGTGCCCTGGCTCTTTGTTTCATAGGCGACCGTTGTCTCCCAGGGGGACATGGCGCGACCGGCCCAGGTGCCGCCACTGAAGGAATCGCCGGTGTTGTGCTGATTCGGCATGGCCTCAGCAGGCGTCTCGGCCGCGGCCGGCCTGAAATACAGCTTGCTGGTGAGGCTGTAGGTCGGGTTCGCGGCCCGGAAATCGCGGTTGGCGGCAAAGATGTCCTGGGACGCCAGGCTCATGGGCGCCACCCCGTAGTAGTCCTTGTCGGCGACCGCCTTGGGCGGTCCGCCCCCAGGGTCGGCATCTTCGGACAGGCTATGGCAGCGGTAGCAGATCTGCTCTTCAGCCACCTCGCCGCCCGTTGCGCCGAGGGAACCCTGAAGCCTCCGGATGCCGCTGTTATGGTTACCGAAGGAGTCGCCGGAGCCGGTATAGCTCATGAATACCGAGGTCTCGTTGACCAGGGCGTTGTGGCACTTGGAGCAGTTGCCCTGGAACCGGCTGCCGTCGCTGAAGAAGCTGGCCGGTACGTTGTACTGATGGGCGGAACCGGAGTAGTTGGCCAAGGTAACAGGCGGTGTTCTGGTGGCGTTGGCCTCCTGTTTGCGCCGTACCGTTGACTTGGTTCGCTCCGTGGCATGGCAGCTGATGCAGATGCCGCCGCCGGATGCGCTGTAGTCGGAATTGGTGAAGTTTGCCGTGGCGGTGGGCGTTGAGCCGATTGCGGTCCTCAGGTTGTAGGACCGGCCGGCACTGTTGACGTTGAGATCGGGGCTGAAGATCGTGTGGTCCACATGGCACATGGTGCAGGTCCGGCTGGTGTAATTGGTGCCGCTGGTGGCGCTGCCGTCGGGGATTGTGGTCGGATACGTCCGGCCGTAGTCATACATGGCATGATGGTAGGTATCGGTATCCTGCATCGGGATGCGGTGACAGTCGGTGCATTTGTAGGAGCTGTTCCATGCGGTCGTGCTGGTGGACCGCGTCAGCGGCGTGGACGGCGTGGTGGTCACGTCGAGGCCCACCGGATGGCAGGAGACGTTGGAGCAGCTGCTCCCTGCAACATTGTAGCTGTAAGCGATAGTGACCGCCGTCGAGTTGACGGTGTTGTCCCCGTCCCGGAAGGTGCCGCCGGCGGAGACATCGTAGGATTTGTTCAGGTGCTTGCGCTTGTCGCTGATGGCGGTGCTTGTGGCGGTCGTGGCCGCGTGACAGTGGGCGCACTGCATATAGACGGCAGGGAGGCTGGTCTTTGCGCTTATGTGGACGCCATGGGCGTTCCCCTTAGCCTGGCCCTTGTAGGTGATAGAGCCGGAGGCATAGAGGGGGGCGCCACGCCGCCAGTCGTTGTTGGGTGCAACGGCATTGCCGTGACACAGGTTGCAGTTGTAGGAGGTTTTGGCGCTGGTGCTCCAGGCAACGGCCGAACGGCCGGCCTGGCCGGCGCCGCCGGAGTGACAGTACGTGGCGGTACAGCCGGAGGATCCGGCGGTCCAGTTGAATCCGTTGTCATTGCTGTAGGCCGTGCCGGTTCCCGTGTAGCTGCCGCGCACGCCTGCCGCGGAGTAACCGAAATAGACCTGGGCCGCCTGGCTTGCCGCCAAGGCGCCGCCGGCATGGGCTGCCCCCCCGGCGGGGGAATGACAGGACGAGCAGGCAAACCGGTAGGTGGCCGCATCGCCGGTGCCATTGCCCGGGGTCATGGCATACGAAGAGGGCAGGACGGAGCCCTCCCAGTGGATCTTATGGGCGGAGTTGGCTGCCCAGTGGGCATCGGTGGCCCGGGCGCTGTGACACGAGTTGCAGGCTGTTGATCCGCCCCAGGCCGGTGACGGGGATGTGCCGTGACAGTAGGTGGCCGAACAGGTCTTGGCGTTGCTGTCATAGGTTCCGGACTTGCCGTTGATGACCTTCATGGCCACGTTGCGCGCCTGGTTCAGGTGCAGGGTCGAGTAATTACGCAGCTTATTGGTAACGGTTGAGTCAACGGTCCGGCAGTGGCAGGCGGCGCAGCCGGTGGTGGCAGTAATGCCGAGGCTTGCCACGTGGCGCTGGTGACTGTTGGCCGTGGCCGTTGCGGCGCCTCCGTTGGCGTAGTTGGGCTCGCCGGCCGCTGCCGTGAAGGCGCTGTCGGCTCCGTGGCAGCCGTTGCATCCGTAGCCGGTGGCGCTGGTCCAGGCGGCCACGGCCCGGTAGACCGGTGTGGCCTGGCCCGAACTGTGGCAGTACACGTTACTGCAGACCTTGGTGCCCGAGTTGTAGCTGCCGGCCATGGTCCCATAGTAGTCGCGGGTCTTGTTGACATGGTACTGGGCGCCGGTGGTCCCATGGAGCGTGCTGTTGCCGCTGACGGTCCTGTTGTGGCATTGGACGCACCCCAGGCTGTTATTGGTGCCGAAGATCGCCGCATTGTTGACGTGGGTGGCATGCTTGCCCGACAGGGTGGTACC
This sequence comes from Geobacter sp. 60473, assembly GCF_036323535.1. Taxonomy (GTDB): domain Bacteria; phylum Desulfobacterota; class Desulfuromonadia; order Geobacterales; family Geobacteraceae; genus Geobacter; species Geobacter sulfurreducens. The sequence goes on along the minus strand of NZ_AP028967.1, from coordinate 169,394 downwards.
TCCGCTGCCGTCCTGGGGTGCCGTGGCGCTCCCGTGGCAACCGGTGCAGCCCAGGGACGCGCCGCCCCAGGTCAGGGGGGTCTGGGCGTAGTGGAGGGTGTCCCGGCCATCGCTGTGACAGTAGATATTCGTGCACGAACCGTAGCCGTCACCCGGCTTCGGTGTGCCGCCGTAGGACGCGGTGGCGCCGTAGTAGTCGGGGAATCCCACATTGACTTCATAATTGGCGTGCTTCTGGCTGATCCGGTTATGACAGACCGAGGAGCTGCAGGCCGTGGGGGTGAATCCGGTCAGGGTGGTGGCGTGGCAGGCCGCGCAGCGGGTTTCGTCGCTGGTAATACCGAAGGTATAGGCCAGGTGCCTGGTGTGGCTGCCCGAAGTCATGATGGTCGGCGTGCCGTAACCGCTGTGGGTATCGCCGTTGATGCCGTGGCAGGTGCCGCACTGCCCCGTTGCGGCGGAGCCCCAGGTGGGATTCGTATAGGTCGGCGGCCAGCTGCCGCTGTTCCCCTGGCCGCTGGAGTGGCAGTAGACGTTGGTGCAACTGCCGTAGGCGCTCCCCGGCGCCTTGGTCATGGGAGACGACACCCCGCCGTACGTGCCGTTCATCGCCGTGGTGGTGCTGTCGAACGCCACGTTGACCAGCTTGTTCACATGATTGCCGTAGGTGCCGATGGACATGGCCGAAGTGACGGTGGCCCCGTGACACCTGACGCACCTGACCGTGGTATAGCCCAGCCCGAAGCCGTCCACATGGGCACGGTGGCTGCCGCTGGTCATGGCCGTGCCCGAGGAACGGTCGGACTTGTGGCACCCGTTGCAGGTCAGGCTCCCCCCCCAGGCTGCAGACTGGTTCGGGGCGGCGAATGCCGACGACTTGGTCCCGGGGCTGTGACAGTATGTGCCGGAACAGGTGCCGAAGGTATTGCTCTGACTCGGCAGGTAATCGTTTACCGGTCCGGAATAGCTGCCGCTGCCGCTGTTCGGCGCGGCAGCGAAGCTGACCTGCAGGTCCCGACCGACACTGGTGGCATGGGCAAAACGGGCAGCTCCCTCCTTGGCTCCATGGTCGGGATGACACTTGCCACATGAAGAGGCTCCGGTCCCGTAATAGGCGCCGTGCTTGCTCCCCCCGACGGGATGGCTGCCGGTGGCCGGCGCGCTGCCATGGCACATGCCGCAATCGGCGGTGGAGGCAAGGGGCGTGCTGCCCCAGGCCGGCGTCACGGTTTCAAAATGGCAGTTGACGTTGCTGCAAGTACCCGGCACCACCGAGGCGCTCTGGGCGAAGGACGTGCCGCGACTGTAGGTTCCGACGGCCGGTGACGCATTAATGTTGGAAGCTATGGCAATGGTACCGTCGCGATGGCTTGCCTGGTAGCCGCTCGTGCCGTGGCAGATCGTGCAGCTGTTTGCCGTGGCGCTGCTTGCCATGTGAGTCCGGTGATTTCCCTTGAATCCTCCGGTGGAGATAGCGCGGAACGCGCTGTCTTCCGGGCGATAGTCACTGGTTGCCGCGGTTCCGTGGCACTGATAGCACTGGATGGCTGCCCGGACTTCGTCCACGCCGGTCAGGACCGGCGAAATACCCACAAACATCACGGAGCACCACATCATCAGCATTTTCCAAGATCGCGTATTCACAGTAACCTCACTACCCACAACCACAGTGATACCATGTGAGTATTACGTTAAATAACCGACACTCGACGCACCAAAAGTCAAAATCACGACATAATACCGATTGGCAACAGCCTTCCGAAAACAACAGTTCACAATGAAATCAATCAGTTTCACGATGCACCCATTGCCAACACCCCACGTACCCATCAAAGCTATTCATAAAGCAGCAAATTGAATACCAATATGTGACAAAAATTTAATAAATACAAAGTAACCGCAGGTGATGCAGTTTAATATCCATCTCCCCTTAATTGCACTGCTTTTGTTTATTTCCTTGTGTTTTCAGCGGGTACGAAGGAGCGGAGGTTTCGGGAAGGTGGTTGAGCGAGGGGGGCGAGCACTTCCGGACGTGCATCAGCGGCAAAAAAGGGCCGACCATTGCTGGCCGGCCCTTTCACGCCACTGTTTTCGCTTTTCTCAGAGTGGTGCGGACACTCGATATCAGTCCCTGGCGTGGCACTTGTTGCAGAGCACGCGCTGGTAGGGAGAAAACGCCTGCGGATGCCTGCCGTAGTATGCCTGCCGGGTCTCGGCCACGGTCCGGCCCTGGGCCTGCGAGGGGTTCATGACCGGATCGGGCCAGATGGCATTGCCGGAGGCATCGGCCACGGTAATGTGGTTGGAGTCGATGGCGAACCGCGTCATATGGCTGAAGCCGGAGGCATGGGCACGGTGACAGGAAAGGCAGGACACCTTGTCCGTGGCGGCCGGGCCGGCGGTGGTGGCGGTCGCATCCTTGAGGGCCGTGAGGTCGGTCACATCCCCCAGTTCAAACGGGACGAGGGAGAGATAGGCCGTTGCAACGGTGCCGTCCAGGCTGCCCGTCTTGCGGTAGGCATTGTAGGTCTGGGCCACGTCGCCGAGCTGCTTGTCGGCCGGGTGAAGCGAAGAACCGGGGCCAGAATGCATGAGGGCATGGCAGTTGGTGCACCAGGCAGAGGTCCCCTTGCCGTAGGAAACGCGGGTGTCGCTGGATTCTTCGGACCGGTTGTAGACGACGGGCGCCACCGCAAAAGGCGCTGCGTGGGTAAAGGCCGGGCCGCCGGCCAGGGACTTTGGTTTGTAGCCGACCCCCGCCAGGAGCCGATAGGTACCCACGGCGGACCCCGCGTCGGGGAGGGAGCCGTAGGAACCGGACCCCCTGATCGGCTTGCCGCTCGTGGCCTGGACCCCGTTCTCCACTATGCGGTACGCACCGTGCGGATCGTGGCAACTGGAACAGTGGAGGCTGTCGGACGGATAGGGGGTAGAGCTTCCCGGGGCGTTGATATTGGTGGTGTCTGCCGTATAGTTGAAGTCGAGGGCGACGATGTTGTGGCCGTGCTGTTCGCCGCGAATCGCCACCGAGGCTGAGCCCGGCGCGGGAGCCCAGGAATAGGATTTTTTCAGCCAGCCGAAATCGCCGCCCGGGGTGAGCTGCAACGGCGGCGACCCCACGGGCATGTCATTCTCGGCAGTGGAAACATGATACGAGGTGGGACCGGTGTCTCCGGCCTGCTGATGGCAGTTGAGGCAGGCAGAGCTCTGGTCCGACCCCCTGAGAAGAAACGGGCCGCTCTGGAAGCGGGCGCTCGACCCGGTCATGGCGGCGCCTTCGCTTGTATTGTGCATGGTGTGGCACCCCTCGCACTGGGCCGCACCGCCCGAATGGAAGGCTCCGGCCGGCGTCGCAATGCAGATGGCTGCCAGTACCGCAGATACACACCCCGCCTGCAATGATTTCATGATGTTCTCCAATGCCGATAACATAGTCTCAACTCATGTAACTCTTTTCGGCACAACGGAAATTTTCTTGAACGCATTTGTGGTGGCACTGATTTTTTTTGCCCGTCGACGCCCCCTTGCCCCCCCTGCAACCCGTAGTACACTATGAAACCGGGACCTTATCTCCGGGACAGGGCACCAGGAGGCGCGCCATGGGCATTCCACTCCGCGTTCTGATCATCGAAGACTCCGAAGACGACATGCTGCTGGTGCTGCGGGAACTCCGCAAGGGGGGATACGAGCCCGATCATGTGCGGGTGGAGACCGCCGCCGAGATGGTTGCGGCCATTGCGGCGCGGGACTGGGATCTGGCCCTCTCGGACTACGTCCTCCCCCGCTTCAGCGGCATGGACGCGCTGCGGCTCTGGCGGGAGCGGGAAGAGGATCTGCCGTTCATAGTGGTATCGGGCAAGATCGGCGAGGAAACGGCGGTGGCTGCCATGAAAGCGGGCGCCAACGACTATCTCATCAAGGGAAGCACCTCCCGGCTGGTGCCGGCCATCGCCCGTGAGCTGCAGGAGGCGGAAGTGCGCCGCAAACGCCGGGATGCCGAACAGGCCTTGGCCCGGAGCGAGGAGCGCTACCGGCGGCTGGTGGCTGCCGTGTCCAACTACACCTACACCGTGGAACTGGCGGAAGGGCACGTGATCCGCACCTCCCACGGCCAGGGGTGCCTGCCCGTGACCGGCTACACGAGCGACGAATACGATACCCGCCCCACCCTCTGGTACGAGATGATCCACGGCGAAGACCGGGACCGGGTGCTGGCCAGCATCGCCCGGCTGGAGGCCAGGAAGGGGGTGGTGACCCTCGAGCACCGGATCGTCCGCAAGGACGGCGAAACCCGCTGGGTGCGCAACACCATCGTCCCCACCTGGGACGACATGGGCCGGCTCACGGCCTACGACGGACTCATCGCCGACATCACCGAGCGCAAGGAAGGAGAACTGACCCGTCAGATCCAGACCGTGGCCCTGAAGGCGGCGGCCAACGCCATCGTTATCTGCGACCCGGAGGGGAGGATCATCTGGGCCAACCCCGCCTTCACCCGCCTGACCGGCTACCTGCTGGACGAGGTGGCGGGCCGCGGCATCGGCATCCTCAACTCCGGCGTGCACGGCAAGGAGTTCTACCGCAACCTGTGGCACACCATCCGCTCGGGCACGGTCTGGCACGGCGAGATGATCAACCGGCGCCGGGACGGCTCCCTCTATCCGGAAGAGCAGACCATCACGCCGGTGCGGGACGAACGCGGGGCCATCCGCTGCTTCATTGCCATCAAGCAGGACATTGCCGAGCGGAAGCAGGCCCAGGAGGCGCTGCTGGAGAATGCCCGCCTCGCCTGCGACATGCAGCTGGCCCGTCAGATCCAGCGATCGCTGCTGCCGGAGACGCCGCCGCCCGTGCCGGGTTGCCGGTGCGCGGGGCGCTGGGTGCCTGCCGCCCACGTGGGGGGCGATTACTACGACTTCTTCCCCCGGGAGGACGGGTCGCTCGACCTGGTCATTGCCGACGTGTCCGGTCACAGCGTCGGCGCGGCCCTCATCATGACCGAACTGCGGAGCGTCATCCGCTCCCTGGTCCACGCGGGGGGAACACCCGCCCGGATCGTCGGTTCGCTCAATGCGCTGCTCCACGAAGACCTGTCCCGGGCGGAGCTCATCATCACCCTCTTCTATGCCTCCTACTCCCCCGCCACCCGCACCCTCGCCTTTGCCAGCGCCGGGCACAGCCCTCCCCTGGTCTGCCGCCGCGGGGGGGAATGCCGCCAGATCGACGCTGAGGGGCTGATCCTCGGCGTCCATCCCCTCGTGGAGTATGAGCAGAAAGAAGTCACCATGGCCGCCGGAGACATCCTTCTGCTCTACACCGACGGCATCACCGAGGCGACCGGCCCGGACGGGGAGCTCTTCGGCACGGCCAGGCTCGCCCGGGCCATGGAGGAGGAAAGCGAACGCGAACCGGAAGAACTCCTCGACGCCATTCTGGCACGGCTGCGAATGTTCACGGGTGGAGTGCCGTCCGGTGACGATATCTGTATGGCGTTGCTGAAGGTGGGGGGTTAGGCGGCAAGCCGGCTCAGGACCAGCAGAAAATTGCGGGTAAGGAGGGGATGGAACTCCCGGCCCCGCTTCTCCAGCAGGAGGCCGGCTATCTGACGGAGTTCCATGGAGTCGCGGTAGGCGCGCCGGGTGCGCAGGGCATCGAAAAAATCCGAAAGGGTCGTCATCCCGCTGCAGAGACTCTGGCGCCAGCCGGCGGCAACGGACGGATAGCCGGAGAGATCGTGCTTTAGATGGTGCTCGAAGGTGGCAACCACTGCGAGCCGCGGCACGCCGGGGGTTTCAGCCAGACAGCGGGCTCCCATGAGGGGATGGCGGCGCATGACGGCCCATTCGTCATCATCCAGCTGACCCGGCTTGGTGAGTATCTCGGGGGGGACGAACATCTTGCCGATGTCGTGAAGCATGCCGGCAATGCCTATTTCCTGCAGGAGAGGCCCGTCGATGCCCAGGGCCATGGCCTGAGCCAGATTGAGGACGCAGACGTTCACCGAGTGGGTGAATGTATATTCGTCAACGCCCCGCAAAGGGGCCAGGGCCGCCAGCGGGCCGGACTGCTCGCGCAGGACCGTGATGAAGCCCGCCACCAGATCGGCCAGACCGGTCACATGACTGCGCCGGTGGCGGACGACCCCTTCGTACAGCTCCATAAAACGGCCGATCTCCATGCCGGGCAGGCCCGAGGCGTGTCCGGTGCCGTCCGTGCCCCCGGAATAGCGGACCTCCACCCGGCCGAACCGCACGTGGGGAGACGAATGGAACTGGCCGCCCGCCGTTCCCGATCCAGCGAGAATCGACGCCAGGGCCGCCAGTTCCTCTTCCGTCACGCCGCGCAGGAACTTGAGGTGCCCGATCCCCCGGGACGTGAGCATCCCCGCGAGGCGCTGCAGAAACAGCCCCCCATCGAGGGGCGCCCCTTCCACCAGGATCTCGCCGTCGATGACCACCAGCGAGAGGGACTCCTCCGCCTCGAGGGCCGCGGACAGCTCTGCGAACGCCTCGGAGCGCAGCAGGGTGACGCGGGGATGCCGGGCCGCGTAGAGGGCGGCGCCGGAAATAGCCGTAACCAGCGATCTGAGTGCCCCGAGCAGTCGTTGACGCGTGGCTTCGTTCATCGGTCCCTCGCTTCGGCGAGCCTGAGCGCGACCCGCGCGGCACCGGCGATCTCGCCGCCGGCAGCAGCGGCATCGCGCAGCAGGCGCAGGGGCTCCTGCCCCGGGAAACGGGGGAGCGAGCGAATCACTTCCAGCTTCACCTGATTGAGGGCCGCGGAGCGCAGCAGGCTCCTGCTGCCCAGAATGCGCGCCAACTCCGGCAGGGCTGCGGGATCCCCCGTCTCGGCCAGCGCCCGGACCGTGGCGCAGCGGACCTCTGGATCGGCGGCAGCGCCGCCGCGCCGCAGAAGCTCGATCACCTGTGCCCGGACCCGCCGGCTCGCATTGCCGTCCACCAACGGCACCGCCATGAGCAGGGTTTCGCGGTTGGAGCTTTCAAGCCCGCGGAGCAGCCACTGCTCCGCCTGGAAATCGCGGAATCCGAGCAGGGTGCGGGCCGCCTCCTGACGTACTTTGGGGTGGGGATGCGCAAGCAGTTTTCTGGCGGATGCCGCGCCGGCCGAGTAATCGAGCTGCCGGAGAAGCACCAGGAGGTTTCGCACGAAGTACCACCGGCCGTCCTCCAGGAGGGCGACGGCGGCAGCGCCGGCGGCGTCGCCGAGCCCCATCAGGCATTCCATGTACCAGCGCCGGAGGGTCATGGACTCCTCCACCGCCAGCCGGTCCAGCAGAGGCGTCACGCAGGGCGGACCGATCTGCGAGATGATCTGCCGGATCTCGCCGTGGCGCACTTTTCCCCAGATGGCGGGCGCGTCGATCAGGGCCGCCACAAAGGCGGGAGCGCCGATCGCCTCCCGCAGGGCAGCGCCGGCACCGGCCTTTTCCAGGGCGTGGATGCGCAGGAACAGCCCCCCCAGGGAACCGAAGTCTCCGGTGGCCAGGTAGTACTCGGCAAGCTCTGCCAGGTTCGCCGCAAAGGGGTCGGCTCCGCCGGGCTCCAGGCGGATGATTTCCATGATGACTTCTCCCGCCTTGACCGCCGCGTTTTCCGACTCAAGTTCCAGTCGCAGGGACTCCAGCTCGGGAGCCACCGTCTGTTGAACCCCGGCTCGCGTCAAACGGGAGAGGTCTTCCTCATAGGGCAGGGGAACGAAGGCCCGGCTGTCCCCTTCCCGCAGAACGGTTTCCAGCCGGCGCGCCATCTCCGCCGCCCCGGCCGGTTGGGACGGCGGGGCCGCGCCGGCGGCCGGGGAGGGACCGGCCAGACCGAAGCGCTGAAAGAGATCGAGCAGTACGGGAGGGATGGAGGAGCCGCGCTCGGTCAGGCCCGTGAAGGCCTCCATGACCGCTCCGTCGGTCAGGGCTGCGGCAACCCGCTCCGCCATGGCGGGATGGCGCGCAAGGGACGCAAAGGTACTGCCCAGAAACTGGCGGCGCAACTGGGGGGTGAGCAATTCGGCCAGTTCGGCCAGGCGAGCCGTCTGATTATCGTCTCCCACCGGATGTTGCTCGGCCTCCCGTACGGTGCGGAGAAACGCGGCGATGACCGCATCGTAACTTTTCTGCCGGTTTTCCGGTGAGCCGGCGAGGCAGCCGTTCATGAGCCGGGCCAGCTCCTCCGGCGCCAGGGTGCCGTGATGCTCGGTCACCGTACCGAAGGGGTCAAGGGTGCCGTCGAGCATCCCCCGCACGTACCGCTCCCAGAGCGAAAGATCGTCCTGATCGGCCGAGGGGGCCGCAATACGCTCGTCCTCGGTCACGTGGAACAGGCCGTAATCGAGCCCCGTCACCTCAATCCCCAGGATGGCATCCTCGCTCATCAGCCGCCCCAGGCCGCCCCGCTGGCGGATCTCGTCGCGCCTGAGACCGAGCAGTGTGCAGAAACGAATCAACTCGTCGGCGGAGACGCCCCGTTTCACCGTAAGCAGGGTGAGCCCCCGCTCGGAGAGAAAACGTGCCAGGTCGCGGAACACGAGGTTCCGACGGTCCAGGGGATGGCCACCGAAGAGGATGGTGTCGCGCGCGATGCCCATGGTGGCGCTTGCCTCGCCGGCGAGGAGCAGGTCCGTCTGGCCGGCGACCTTCTCCGCCGCGAAGCGGATGGCCGGATGCCCCTCCGGGTAGGCCGAGACCGCCCGCCTCAGGATATTCAGCTCGATGATGAATGAGGAGAGAATGCCCGGCTCGATTCCGGCAATGCGCATGTCTGAGTTTGTATCCGTCAACCGTGACCGCTCCCGTGGCACCGTCCCCGCAACTGCTGAGCCCGGTTCATTGCCGGTGCATCGTAAACGAAAACGGCATGCCGTGCAACGCATGCCGTCGGAACCGCTTCCCTGGGGGAAAAAGGGGTTGCATAATCGGCCCAAATGGAGAGAATAGCCCTGCCGCGCCGGACACTAGGGGCGCGCCGCAGAGAGGTTCCCGTGACGCCCGACACCCTGCTTCCCCTCCTCGCCGTTCTCCCGCCCCTGGCCTACGGGCTCCTGGCGCTCTTCTGCGCCCGGGCCTGGTTCGGTCGGCAACGGCCCCGGCCGGGGCACACCCCGCCGGTAACCATCCTCAAGCCGGTCAAGGGGATGGACGCGGAGAGCTTCGAGAACTTCGCCTCCTTCTGCCGCCAGGAGTACGGCGGGCCGTGGCAGCTGCTCTTTGCCTGCGCCTCGGCCGACGACCCGGTTATTCCGGTGATCCGGCGCCTCATGGCCGAGTTTCCGGACCGTGACATCGATCTGGTGGTGGACGGCACCATCCATGGCCCCAACTACAAGGTCTCCAACCTGATCAATGCCTTCCCGGGGGCCAGGCACGACATCCTCATCGTCTGCGACAGCGACATCCGTGTCACGTCCGACTACCTGGGCGAGGTGACCGCGCCCTTCGCCGACCCGGCAGTGGGGCTCGTCACCTCCCTCTACCGGAGCCCCGGCGTGCGGGGCGCCGCCACGGCCCTGGAGGCCATGGGGTTCACGGTGGAGATGGTGCCGAACGTCATGGTCGCCCAGCGGCTCGAAGGGCTTTCCTTCGCCCTGGGCGCCTCCATGGCGGTGCGGCGGGCGGCATTGGAGTCCATCGGCGGATTCCCGGCCCTGGTTCAGTACCTGGCCGACGACTACCAGCTGGGCAACAAGATCCACCGGTCCGGCTGGCGGCTGGAGCTGTCGGACTGTTTCGTGGAGAGCGTCATGCACCGGGAGGACCTGGCCACGGTCCTCTCCCGCCAGCTCCGCTGGTGCCGCACCATGCGGGCCTCGCGCCCCGGCGGCTACCTGGGCTCGGGCATCACCCAGCCCGTTCCCCTGGCCTGCCTGGCACTTCTGGTGTCGGGCTGTTCCGCCGCCGGATGGGGGGCGGTGATCCTCCTCTACCTGACCCGCGCCCTGGTGGCCGTTACCTTCAGCCGCCGGTACCTGCGCGACGGCATCTTCCCCCGCTGGCTCTGGCTCCTCCCCCTGCGCGACATCCTCGCCTTCGCCACCTGGGCCCTCTCCTTCGCCGGCAACCGGGTCCGCTGGCGCGGCAACCTCTTCCGGCTCCTGCCGGGAGGAAAGATCGTGGAAATCGGCTGAGAGTTACACGTACACCATCTTCCGCGTCATTCCCCCGTCCACCACGAAATTGGCTCCGGTGACGAATCCCGCCTCGGGCGAGACCAGCCACGCCGCCAGGGATGCCACATCCTCCGGCGTGCCGACCCGGCCGGCGGGGTGCTGGCTCCGGTCCTCCTCCGAGTGTGCCGCGGGCCGGCGACGGCTCGCCTTCTGCCACTCGCAGGTCTCGATCCAGCCGGGAGAGATGCAGTTCACCCGCACGCCGGGGCCGAGGGAAACGGCCAGGGCATGGGTGAGCGCCACCAGCCCCCCCTTGGACGCGGCGTAGGCCTCGGTGTCGGGCTCGGACATGAGTGCCCGGGTGGAGGCGATGGTGACGATGCTGCCGCCGTGGCACGCCAGGAACGGTGCAGCGTGCTTCGCGCAGAGAAAGGCGCCGGTCAGATTGGTGCCGATTAGCCTCTGCCATTCGTCCAGGGAACAGTGCTCCAGGGGAACGCTCCGGAAGACGCCGGCATTGCAGACCAGGATGTCCAGCCTGCCGAAATGCGACGCCGCCCGCTCCACGAGCACGCGGACATCGTCCTCCCGGCCCACGTCGGCGGGAACGAACAGGACCCGGCCGAGTCCGGCGAACCCGGCGGCCGTTTCCTCCCCGGCCTCCCAGTCCGTGTCGGCCATGACCACGGCGCATCCCTTTTCCATCAGCTTCTTCACGACCGCCTTGCCGATTCCCTGGGCTCCCCCGGTAACTACGGCAACCTTTCCCTTGAGCGGCATGACACCCCCCTCACGCTGGTTTTCGCAGTGCGCTGCCAGACAATTGTACTCCATTTTGGTTCTCTGTTTTTCCCCGATCTTCTGCTACCATTGACCGGGCGGCGAACCGGACGCCGCCGGAGGAACAATCATGAGGCATTATCATCGCATCATCACCGCGGCGCTTGCCGGGCATCTGCTCGCCGCAGCGGGCGCTGCCCATGGCTGGCACGATGAAACCCACCTGGCGGTTGCACGGGCGGCCGGCTACCACAAGTGGTACAACGCGGCAGGACCGGATATCGCCAAGCAGAAGGCGGGGAACATCGAACAGCGCAACCACTACTGCAACAACAACCGGGGCGAGGCGGTGACCGTCGGGACGGTCCTCGGCCAGATTGCCCGCTACAACGATCCATCCGATGAAGAGGGCCATCTCTACGGCGCCATCATCGCCGCGCTCCGGGGATACGAACGCTCCAGCCGAGAGGGTAAGTACGCCGAATACCACCTGGCCTACGCTGCCCACTACCTGGCGGACCTCTCCATGCCCCTGCACAACACCCCCTACGACGACTTCAACCGGAGGCGCCACGAACGAAACGACGGCATCGTGGAGAAATCGGTTCTCCGTGACGTTGAGCGTATCCTGCGGCTCATGGCGCCGGTGGCCCTGGGCAGGGAGAGTTTCGAAGCGGACCTGGCCCGGGAGATCACGCGAATCGCCAATGGCGCCAGCCGGCTGGCCGAGCGGATGCGGCGGGAAAACCGGGACATGACCCCGGAGGAGGCCTACGGGCAGCTCGCCCAGAGTGCTGCACTGCTGGAAGCTGTTCTCGGCCGGGTTCAACAGCGGGGGGGCGAACGATGACGGACGAACGGCGTCCGGACCCGGTCGTGCCTGACCTGCTGGCGCGCCCTTACTGGATCTTCGACATGGATGGAACCCTGACCGAGCCGGTTCACGACTTCGCCGCCATACGCGCCGCCCTGGGGGTGCCGGCGGGGTGCGACATCCTCGGCCATCTGGATACTCTCCCCGAAGGGGAGTCGCGGCGTCTACACGGACTTCTGGACGAAATCGAGATCGAACTGGCGGGCCGGGCCGAGGCGTCCGCCGGAGCCCGGCGCCTGGTGCAGGCCCTGGACCGGCGCGGAGTACGCATGGGGATCGTGACCCGCAACACGAGACAGGTGGCGCTGCGGGTGCTGGAACATATCGGCGTGGGGAGCTACTTCCCGGCCGGGAGCATTCTGGGGCGTCACGACGCACTCCCCAAGCCGGAGCCGGACGGCATCCTCCGCCTGGCGGCATCCTGGGGGACAACCGGACGGTCTGCGGTAATGGTGGGGGACTACCTCTTCGACCTCCAGTGCGGCCGGTCGGCAGGGGCGCTCACGGTGCACGTGGACCGGACCCGAGCCTTCCGCTGGCCCCAGTTCACCGATCTGGCGGTGGCAAGCCTGGAAGAGCTGGCAGAACTGGTGGAACGGGGAATCAGCCGAGAGTGAAGGAGAACGCGGCCCCCCGTCCGATCTCGCTCTCGGCCCGGACCGTGCCGCCGTGGCGTTCCACGATCCGGCGGACAATGGCCAGCCCCATGCCTGGGCCGGAGAATTCCTCGGGGCCGTGGAGCCGCTCGAAGGAACCGAAGAGCTTGTGAACATAGCGCATATCGAAGCCAACGCCGTTGTCGCGGACGACATACACATTTTTGCCATCGCGGGACTCCATGCGGAACTCGACCTTGGGCCGCTCGACACGTGCAGTAAACTTCCAGGCATTACCCAGGAGGTTTTCGAACAGTATCCTGAGCAGGCGCGGGTCACCGCAACCGTTGATCCCGTCGGCAACCTCGAGTTCCACCTTGCGATCCGGCTCCCGTTCGGACAATTCGCGGCCCACCGAGCGCGCAATGGAGCTCAGGCTGACATTACGGCGCTCAATGTCCTCCCGTGAGATGTGAGACAGACTCAGGAGCCCGTCCACCAGCTCACCCATATTGACCGCCGCCCGGCCGATGCGCGACAGGCAGTGGCGGCCGGTGTCATCGAGACGGTCCCGGTAGTCCTCCTGGAGCATCCGTGCATAGCCGGCGATGTGCCGCAGGGGTGCCCGCAGGTCATGGGAGACCGAGTGACAGAACGACTCCAGGTCGGCGGTGCGCTCCCGGACCCGCGCTTCCAGGTCGGCATTCAGCCGCCGGATTTCCTCCTCGACGGCCCGACGGTCGGTGACGTCGTGCAGGAGCCAGACCTCGCCCGATTCGTACTGGTAACCGAAGAACTCCAGGTGGCGGATCGTGCCGTCCTTGCGCCTGACGGGCATGATGCGGGGGACGCGCATCCCCGCCGCGCGATCCGCCTCGTAGACGGCGCGGACCTCTGCGGCCTGCTCGCCGTAGATGGTAGAAAACCACTTGTCGAGGGTGTCCAGTTCATGGCGCCGGTAACCGGTTATCTCTTCCACTGCCCGGTTGACCAGGAGCCGGTCACCCTCCCGGTGGGCGGCGCCTGCAGGCAGATGCTCCACCATGAGCCGCAGCCGGTGCTCACTGGTGCGCAGGGCTTCTTCCACCCGTTTCCGCTCGCTGATATCACGGGCAAAGCCGTAGACGATCTCCCGCCCACCGATGCTCGCATACCTGACGGAAATCTCCTTGGGGATGTCGCGGCCGTCCCGGGTCCGGTGGACCGAGTCCATAACGAACCCACCCTGGAGCCGCACCGTTTCCCACATGACGGGCCAGCGGTCGGAGGGGACCAGGGGATCCACGTCGCTGACGGTCATGGAGAGGAGCTCTTCGCGGGAATAACCGAGGTTCTCGCAGGCCGCCCGGTTGACATACACCAGGCGCCCCTGGCGGTCCGCCCAGAAGATTTCATCGGTGGCATCATCGACCACCGCCCCCATCAGGACGAGTTGTTCCTCGTTCCGCTTGCGTGCGGTTATATCGAAGATGGTCCCCACCATCCGGGCCGGGCGACCGGCGTCATCATGGTCCACGGCGGTCCCCCGCGCCTGGACCCAGACGGTGGCGCCGTCACCCCGCAGGATACGGTATTCAAGGGTGGCCGAGATGCGGCTCCCATCCATGAGGTCTCTGATGACCGGCACGCACGCGGGCCGATCGTCGGGATGGACGATTGCCTCGATAAAGACGCTGTCAATAAAGGTTTCGTCGGATGAGTAGCCGATCAGGGTGCGGTAGCCTTCACTCAGGAAAAGTCGGTCAGCGCGCAGGTCCCAATCCCAGAATCCGTCGGTGGCGGTTTCCAGGATCAAGGCGAGGCGGTCGGAATTCATTCAGTGCTCCGGATTTGAATTTGATCAGGGCAGGATGGAATAATTTTGCAAATGTAACCGAATTGCGACGACAATGTAAACAATTTTAATGTTTACTGGTTTTTTAATAAACCTTTACGAGCAGATGCACACGGAGACGTGACGATGGTTGTGACGGGACTGGGACAGTGCTGCTGGGACACGCTGGCTGAGGTGGAGGAGTATCCCTCGCCCGACAGCAAAGCAGAATCGGGACAATGGGTGGAGCAGGGAGGAGGGCCGGCGGCCACGGCACTGGTGACTGTGGCGAGACTCGGCCTGCAGTGCCGCTTTGCCGGTGTGGTGGGGGACGATGCCGCGGGCGCGCTGATCCGCCATGCGCTCCACGCGGAAGGAATTGACGTGACCCATCTGCTCACCCGGCCGGGAGCCGCCTCCCAGCGGGCCTTCATCATGGTCGAACGGACCGGCGGGCGGCGGACCATCGTCTGGCAGCGCCCCACCGGCGCCCACCTGGCCCCTGCGGAACTTGAGGAGCCGTTCTGGTCCGGCAGCGCCTTCCTCCACCTGGACGGGCTCATGGAAGAGGCGTCCCTCCATGGGGTCCGGGAGGCCCGGCGCCGGGGGATTCCGGTTATGGTGGACGCGGGCCGGATGCGCCCGGGGATGCGGGAGCTGGCGGGACTCTGCGATTACCTGGTGGCGGCGGAACAGTTCCTCCTCGACCTGGGCTGGAACGGGTCTGAGGAGCACTTCGCACGGCTTGCCGACGGCCTCGGCGCACCGGTGGCCACCGTCACCCTGGGCGACCGGGGAAGCCTCACCCGGCACGGCGGGACGACCTGCCACGTGCCGGCGTTTCCCGTTGCAGCCCTGGACACCACGGGTGCCGGCGATGTCTTTCACGGAGGCTACCTGTTCGGGCTCCTCAGGGGATGGCCGTTGCGGGAGGCGGTGGTCTTCGCCTCGGCCGCCGCGGCCCTTTCATGCCTTCACCTGGGTGCCCAGCGGGGAGCGCCCCGGCTGGACGAGGTGAGCCGGTTCCTCGTTGACCGGGGAATTTCCGTGCCGTCTGCCTGAAGAGGGACATAACAACACATGAACGAGGTCAATCCATGAAACACCTCATGACGTACCCTGTCCTGATCCCTCTCGCCCTGATCCTGGGCATGGCCCCGTTCGTGCCGGAGCCGCACCTGGTCGAGAAGATCCGGATGCTGTCGGCCGGGACCCTGGCGCGTCCCATCGACATCTTCGATCTGTTCTGGCATGCCTGGCCCCTGGCGCTGCTGGGCTTCAAGGCTGGCCGGGACCTGGGCCGGCGTGTTTCAGGGAGGAAGGAACAATGAAAGGGAAAAGCTCGTCCGGCGCCACCCTTGTCTGGTCATCGGAGCATGGCCGGATCTGTCCGGGCTGCGGCAAGCCGGTTGCATCCTGCTCCTGCCGGAAAAAGGGCGCGGCACCGGCCGGAGACGGCATTGTGCGGGTCAGGCGCGAAACAAAGGGGCGGGGTGGCAAGACAGTAACCGTGATCACGGGAGTCCCCCTGGACGAGGCGGGGGTCAGGGAGCTTGCCGGTGAGCTCAAGCGCCGCTGCGGCACCGGCGGCACGGTGAAGGAGGGGGTCGTGGAGATCCAGGGCGATCATGCCGACCTCCTGGTAGCCGAGCTCACGCGGCGAGGGTTCACCGTCAAGCGGGCGGGAGGATAAAGGGAAGGCCGCTCAGGCGCGGTGCTCAGCCACCACCAGATAGGGCGCGGCGGACGAACGGTTGCCCTGGCGGCAGCGCCAGACATTGAAGCACGCCGGCGGCAGGGATGCGGCCCAGGCGTCCACGACCGCCTCCTCTTCCGGCCCGCCGGGATGACCGGTATAGACCGCCACCGTAACGATGCCGCCGGGCAGGAGCAACTCCGCCGCCTGGCCCAGGGCCGCCCCGGTGGTCGCCGGGGTGGTGATTGTGCCGTTCTCCGCGCCGGGCAGAAATCCCAGGTTGAACACCACGGCGGTCACCGGGCGGGGCACCAGTTCCGCCAGCCGCTCGTGACCGCCGTTGACCAGCTCCACCCGCTCCCCGCATCCGGCCGCTTCCAGCCGCTGCGCCGTGGCGGCCAGGGCCGCGTCCTGGATATCCAACGCCCAGACCCGCCCCACCGGCCCCACCAGCTCCGCGAGAAAGAGGGTATCGTGGCCGTTGCCGCAGGTGGCGTCGACCACCCGGTCCCCCGGCTTCACCCGCTCGCGCAGGAAGAAGTGCGCCAGCGGGACCGCGCCGCTGAGCCCCCTAGCCACTACGCTTCCCCACCAGGGTCAGCACCGCCGGCAACACCAGGATGAACGCGGCCTGGCAGGCCACCATGCCCAGGCTCATGACCGCCCCGATGCTGAAGACCCCCTGGTGGCGGGCCACCATGAGCGCGCCGAAGCTCGCCATGATGGTGAGGGTGTTGTAGATGACGCCCAGGCCGGTGCTGCTCATGATGACCGAGGCAGCGTCCCCCTCTTCCCGGCGGAAGCGGTTGATGATGTAGATCCCCGAATCCACGGCAATGCCGAGGATGAGCGGCAGCACGATGATGTTGGCAGAGTTGAAGGGAATGCCGGCCAGCCACATCCCCCCCACCATGAGGAGCATCCCCACCACCAGCGGCACGAGCCCCACCAGGGTATAGACCAGACTGCGGAAGGTAATGAACAGGATCAGTACGATTGCGCCGAAGGCATAGACGAACGCCCGCAGGTAGGCGTCGCGCATGATGGTCATGGATTCGTAGACCATGACCGGCTCGCCGTTGGCCCGGGGCGCCACGCTGCGCACCTGGTCCAGGAACCGCTTCAGGGGCTCGCGCTCGAAAATCTCCTGCCGGGGCGCCACCTGGAGCAGATAGGTGCCGTTTTTCCCCACGAAGCGTTCCCTGAGTTGCAGAGGCACGTCCGCCTCGGTTACCGGCCGGGCGGCGAGGCTTGCCGTGAGCTGCTGGATCTGTTCCGGGAACGAGGCGAGCATCCCCCCCTGGAAATCCCGGAGCATGCCGAGGGCATTGCGGTCCTTTTCCTTCTCAAGGGTGGCAAAGAACCGGTCAAGGGTGGCGAGGAAGGCCCCCACCCGGGCGGCCTCGGGTCTCTTTTCCGCGTCGAGCCGTCCCTTGAACCGCTCCACGGATGTGCGGAACGTCTCGAACACCGTGGGGAGTTCCATGACCCGCAGATCCTCCTCATAGGGAACCGGCTTCACATCGGCCAGTTCATCCCGCAGCGCGGCCAGTTCCCGGAGCTTGGCATCCTGATCGTCGGGGACGAACGTAAGGAGGCTCACCACGTGGTCGACCGTCGGCAACTGCTCCAGGCGGGCCGTGAGCTCCCTGGCCTCGGCCGGCGTCGCAGCGGTCACTTCGGCGAAGTAGCCCGCGTTCTCCCTGCTCCTCATCAGCTTGTAGGCATACTCCACCGACTCGAGCCCCCGGGCCTGCAGATTGAGGAGATTGTAGTCGAAGCGGGTATCGGCCAGCGGATAGAGCGAAGCGAGGCAGAGCAGAACCGTGATCCCCACGACGATCCGCGGATGGCCGAAAAGGAACGCCTCCAGCCGAGCGAACCGGGGCGAGCGCCTCAGCAGGCCGGCGGCCCGGGCTTGCCGCTCGGCCTCCCTTGTTTTGCGCAGCGGCACGAGAAGGACCAGGGCCGCGGGCAGGGTGGTGAAGGTGACGGCCACGCAGACCGCAATGCCGAGGGAGGCGATGATCCCCAGCTCCGCAATTCCCCGGAAATCGGTGAAGGTGAAGGTGAAAAACGCCGCGGCCGTGGTGGCGGCGGCCATGACAATGGCGAGCATGTTCCGGCCGAGCCCCGTGTTCACGGCATCCAGTTCAGCGGCGCCGAGCCCCAGCTCTTCCTGGTAGCGGAGCACCACCTGGATGCCGTACTCGATGCCGATGCCGATCAGCATGATCGCAAAGACCATGGAAAGGATGTTCAGGTGCCCGACCACCAGGGTCGCCACGCCGAAGGAGACGCAGATGGCCACCACCAGGGAAACCATGGCGGCCGCCACGTTCAACACCCCCCGGAAGGCCGCCAGCAGGAGGACCACGGTCAGGGCCAGAGAGAGACCCGTTGCCAGGGTGATGTCCCGCTCGCTCGTGGCCATCTCCTCGTGCTCCAGAACCGGCGTGCCGGTGAGCCCAACGGTCACGCCTGCGAATTCGGGACGTGCCGTGAGCTCGGCTACCCGGGCGCGGACCACGCGGATCGCCTCCTCGGCCGGAACAAAACTGGCGGCGTCGCGCACCGGCCTGACCGTCACGATCTGCATCCGCTGGGCCCGGGCCAGGGCCGAGTCCCCTCCGAGGAAGACCTCTTCAAGGGAAAAGGAGCCCTTGCCGCCGCCAAAGGAGGCAATGCCGCTGCCCAGCTTGTCGAGCATGAAGACGAGTCCCGCCCGTTCCCGGTCGCGGCCGGCGGAAGAATCGGCCGCCGCCGTGTAAACGTCCATGCGTGTGGTAAGATGGGTGAAGAGGGTTTGGACCGACGGCGCTGCGGCAAGGTCCTTCAGCACCGGCTCGGCCAGGGTAAGGTTTTCGCGGAGCGACCGCAGCTCGTCCAGGGGAAGGAGCAGCAGGCCGTGCTCCCGGAAAAAGGGAAGACCGTTGGGGTGGAAGACATCGCGGAAGCGCGTCCGATCGGTTGAGAGGTCTGCGGCCAGGCGTTCGGCAAAGGCCGATGCCCTGGCCTGATCGCCGCTCTCGACCACCACGACGATCTCTTCGCGGTCGCCGAATTCCGCCCGGTTAGCCCGGTAATCCTGCTGGAACGGCGCATTTTTCGGCATCAGGTCGTCGCGGCCGGTCAGGAAGCTCATCTCCTGCCAGGTATAGAGCACCGAGAGCGCCGCCAGCAAGAGCGACACCCCGAGAACGAGGCGCGGATGGCGGGCGACGAAGCCGAAAAGCCCTGTAAAACGTTTTCTGTCGTTTGTGTGCTGCATGAACTCCTCCCCACACGTCAAAACCTTGGCACGATACCATAGCCCCCCGACGGGTGCAATCGTCTCGTGTCGCAGCTCTGGAGCGGCGGCAGCCGTTGCGGGGAGACCAGTAAGCATTGAAAACGGTGTCTTTTTTGTTAAATCTGTGATATTAAACACCGATTGCCGTTGGCTGCCCACGGTTGGCGGGCCGATATTCAGATGCATTGTCCAAGGAGCAGAGCCGGGATGAAAATCTCAAAAAATCCCATTTCGCACGCACTCACTTCATTCAATGATGCGGCACGGGAAACAGCTGACAATAGTGCCGCACGCAAGTCGGGGAAAATCCACCACCTCCCCGCCACCATTTGGAAAAAGAAGGAATCGACGGTATTGAGCCCCCTCGATTCCGCCATCGAGCGGACCCAGGAATTCTTCTTCCGCGAGCAGCTCCCCGCCGGCTACTGGTGGGCCGAGCTGGAATCCAACGCTACCATAACCGCCGAATACATCATGCTGTTCCACTTCATGGGGCTGGTTAACCGCGAAAAAGAGCGGAAGATGGCCAATTACCTTCTCCGCCAGCAGACCACGGCGGGCTACTGGACCATCTGGCACGGCGGTCCCGGCGACCTTTCCACCACTATCGAGGCTTATTTTGCCCTGAAGCTCGCCGGCTACCCGGCCGACCATCCGGCCATGAGCAAGGCCCGGGCGTTCATCCTGGAACACGGCGGCATCCTCAAGGCGCGGGTCTTTACCAAGATATTCCTTGCCCTGTTCGGGGAATTCTCCTGGCTGGGGGTCCCCTCCATGCCCATCGAGATGATGCTGCTCCCCACCGGCTTCACCTTCAACATGTACGAGTTTTCCAGCTGGTCACGGGCAACGATCATCCCCCTCTCCATCGTCATGGCGGAGCGGCCGGTGCGCAAACTGCCCCCCTGGGCCCGGGTACAGGAGCTCTACGTGCGCCCCCCGCGGCCCACGGACTATACCTTCACCAAGGAAGACGGTATCCTCACCTGGAAGAACATCTTCATCGGCATCGACCACGTGCTGAAGGTGTACGAGGCGAGCCCCATCCGGCCGGGCAGGAAGAAAGCCATGGCCATCGCCGAGAAGTGGGTGCTGGAGCACCAGGAGCCCACCGGCGACTGGGGGGGCATCCAGCCCGCCATGCTCAACTCGGTGCTGGCGCTCCACGTGCTCGGCTACGCCAACGACCATCCGGCCGTGGCCAAGGGGCTGCAGGCCCTGGCCAACTTCTGCATCGAGGGTGAGGACGAACTGGTTCTCCAGTCCTGCGTCTCGCCGGTATGGGATACGGCCCTGGGCCTCATGGCCATGGTCGACTCGGGAGTTCCCACCGATCACCCCTCCCTCTCCAAGGCGGCCCAATGGCTTCTGGACCGTGAAGTCCGCAGGCCGGGCGACTGGAAGATCAAGTGTCCCGACCTGGAGCCCGGCGGCTGGGCCTTCGAGTTCATGAACGACTGGTACCCGGACGTGGACGACTCGGGCATCGTCATGATGGCCATCAAGGATGTGAAGGTGAAGGACCAGCGGGCCAAAGAGGACACCATCACCCGCGGCATCGCCTGGTGCCTGGGCATGCAGAGCAAGAACGGCGGCTGGGGGGCCTTTGACAAGGACAACACCAAGCACATCCTCAACAAGATCCCCTTCGCCGACCTGGAGGCCCTCATCGACCCTCCCACGGCGGATCTGACCGGCCGCATGCTGGAGCTCATGGGGGCCTACGGCTACCCCAAGGACCACCCCGCAGGGGTCAGGGCGCTGAAGTTCATCCGCGAGACCCAGGAACCGGAGGGCCCCTGGTGGGGACGGTGGGGGGTCAACTACATCTACGGAACCTGGTCGGTCATGTCCGGCCTTGCCGCCTTTGGCGAAGACATGAGCCAGCCCTGGATCCGCAAGGCAGTGGAATGGCTCATGTCGCACCAGAACGAGGACGGCGGCTGGGGCGAATGCTGCGAGTCGTACATCGACCCCCGGTTGGCCGGCACCGGCCCCAGCACGGCGTCCCAGACCGGATGGGCCCTTCTCACGCTCCTTGCCGCCGGCGAGGTGGCAAGCTCGTCCGTGGTGCGGGGCGTCCAGTATCTCCTCGACACCCAGAAGCCCGACGGGACCTGGGACGAGGACGCCTTCACCGGCACGGGCTTCCCGAAGTTTTTCATGATCAAGTACCACATCTACCGGAACTGCTTCCCGCTCATGGCGCTGGGGCGCTACCGGACGCTTGCGGGCAAAGGGCTCTGACAGCCTCGACAAGCAAGTGGATTACGCGTAGGGGCGGTTCACCAACCGCCCCTACATCAGTTTTGAAGGCACTATGAAGGTTTTCGTCACCGGCGCGACCGGTTTCATAGGGGCGAGCATCGTCCGGGAGTTGCTGAAGGACGGCTGCCACGTGCGGGTGCTTGCCCGCCCGGGATCCGACCGCCGGAACCTCGCAGGGCTCGACGTGGAGATCTGCGAAGGAGATCTCAGGGACCGGCAGGCGCTGGAGCACGGCCTTGCCGGCTGCGAGGTCCTCTACCACGCCGCCGCCGACTACCGGCTCTGGACCCGCACACCGGCGACCATGTATGCGGCCAACGTGGACGGCACCCGCAACATCCTGGAGGCGGCCCTGCGGCGCGGCATCGCCAGGGTGGTCTACACCAGCAGCGTGGGGACCCTCGGCAATCCCGGCAACGGCACCCCCGGCACCGAGACGACGCCGGTCACCTTCGCCGACATGGTCGGCCACTATAAAAAGAGCAAGTTCCTTGCCGAGCGGGAAGCGGAGGCGTTCATCGCCCGGGGCCTCCCGCTGGTGATCGTGAACCCCTCCACGCCGGTGGGCCCCCACGACGTGAAACCGACCCCCACGGGCAAGATCATTGTCGACTTCCTGAACCGGAAGATGCCCGCCTACCTGGACACCGGCCTCAATATAATCGATGTGGAGGACTGTGCCCGGGGCCATCTGCTGGCGGCACGGCACGGCCGGGTCGGCGAAAAGTACATCCTGGGGCACGAGAACCTGACCCTGCGGGAGATCTTCGCCCTGCTGGCCAGGCTCACGGGGATTCCGGCGCCCAGGGTGCGTCTCCCCCACGCCCCGATCCTCATGGCCGCTTACGTGAACGAGGCCCTGGCCAGGCTCACGGGAAAAGAGCCGCTCATCCCGCTGGCAGGGGTGCAGATGGCCAAGAAATTCATGTTCTTCGAATCGTCCAAGGCGACGGGGGAGCTGGGGCTCCAACGCCGTCCCGCCGTGGATGCCCTGCGCAGGGCCGTAGAATGGTTCCGCGCCAACGGGTATGCCCGGTGAACTGAGGCCGAAGGCTGAGGATTCCCTTTGCCGTCGGCCGGGAGGTAACGCATGTCCACGCTGCTCAACACCATCACCTGCCCCGCCGATCTGAAAAAGATCCCGCGGGACCAACTCCCGGCTCTGGCCGAGGAGATCCGTGCGTTTCTTCTGGAAACCGTATCCCGCACCGGTGGCCATCTGGCCTCGAACCTGGGGGTGGTCGAACTCTCCATTGCCCTCCACTACTGTTTCGACTCGCCAACGGACCGGTTCGTCTGGGACGTGGGACACCAGGCCTACACCCACAAGATCCTCACCGGCCGCCGCGACCGCTTCCACACCCAGCGCCAGTACGGCGGCATCAGCGGCTTCCCCAAGCGGAGCGAATCGTCCCACGATGCTTTTGACACCGGGCACTCCTCCACTTCCATCTCGGCGGGGCTCGGCATGGCCATGGCCCGGGAGTTGAGGGGGGGGAGCAACAAGGTGGTCGCCGTCATCGGCGACGGCTCCATGACCGGCGGCATCGCCTTCGAGGCCCTCAACCAAGCGGGGCACCTGAAGAAAAACCTCATCGTCGTGCTCAACGACAACGAGATGTCCATCTCCCCCAACGTGGGGGCCTTTTCCTCCTTTGTCTCCCGCAAGCTCACGGGCAGCTACTTCCGCGAGTTGAAGAAGGAGGTCCAGGGGCTGCTCCAGAACATCCCGGCCATCGGCAAGGACATCCTTCAGTTCGCCCGCCGGGCCGAGAACTCCCTCAAGGGGTTCCTGACCCCGGGAATGCTCTTCGAGGCCCTGGGCTTCGACTACATCGGCCCCATCCAGGGCCACAACCTGCCCCAACTCCTGGAGGTGTTCGAGAACGCCCGGGGGCTGGATGGCCCGGTGGTGGTCCACGTCATGACCACCAAGGGCAAGGGGTATGCGCCGGCGGAGACGAACCCGTCCGCATTCCACGGGGTCGGCCCCTTTGACGTGGCCACCGGCAAAACCACCGGCGGCAAGCCGGGGGCAGCCTCCTATACCGGCATCTTCGGGGATACCCTGGCGCAACTGGCCCGGGAAAACGGAAAGATCGTCGCCATCACCGCGGCCATGCCCGACGGCACCGGCCTTACCGGCTTCGCGAAAGAGTTCCCCGAGCGCTTCTTCGACGTGGGTATCGCGGAGCAGCACGCCGTCACCTTTGCGGCGGGGCTGGCGGCCGAGGGGTTCCGCCCCGTGACGGCCATCTACTCCACCTTCCTCCAGCGGGCCTACGACCAGGTGTTCCACGACGTCTGCCTCCAGAACCTGCCGGTCGTCTTCGCCCTGGACCGGGGGGGGGTCGTGGGCGACGACGGCCCCACCCACCACGGGGTCTTCGACCTGTCGTACCTGCGGCACCTGCCCGGCATGACCCTGATGGCGCCCAAAGACGAGAACGAACTGCGCCACATGCTCAAGACCGCCGTCTCCCACGATGGCCCCATCGCCTTGCGCTACCCCCGCGGTGCCGGCTACGGCATCCCCCTGGACCAGGAGCTCCGGGAGATCCCCATCGGCACAGGCGAAACCCTGGCGGAAGGAGACGACGTCGCCATCATCGCCATCGGCATCACGGTCCTGCCCGCCCTTGAAGCGGCACGGACCCTGGCGGAGAAAGGAATCCGGGCCACGGTGATCAACGCCCGCTTCGTCAAGCCCCTGGACCGGGAGCTGATCCTCCGGGCGGCCCGCCGGACCGGCTGCATCATTACCGCCGAGGAAAACGCCCTGCAGGGAGGCTTCGGCAGCGCAGTACTCGAACTTCTCGCCGACGAGGGGGTGACCGGCGTGCGGGTGAAGCGGCTCGGCATCCCCGACCGGTTCGTGGAGCAGGGTCCCCAGCAGCAACTGCGGGCCGACCTGGGCATCGACGCTGCCGGCATTGCCGCTGCGACCGAGGCGTTCCTGGCGGCAAAGGGGGGCCCGGCGCCCGCTCTCTCGATGGTCAAATGATCCGGCTGTTAACGAGGCCCCTGGCCTCCAGCCAGCCCCGACCATGACGAAACAGACTTACATGTGAAAGGAATTGCCGTTCAATGCGCTTTCCCTGGCGACTCAACTACGACCTGACCCGATACATCATCAGCAACAAGCTCAACAAGGTGGAGAAGTTCCCGCTGGTCCTCATGCTGGAGCCGACCCACCTCTGCAACCTGGCCTGCTCCGGCTGCGGCCGCATCCGGGAGTATGCCGACACCATCCAGCAGATGATGAGCCTGGAGGAATGTCTCCGCTCCGTGGACGAATGCCCCGCCCCCGTGGTCACCATCACCGGCGGCGAACCGTTCCTCTACACCCACATCTACGAACTGATCCCGGAAGTGCTCGACCGGGGCAAGCACGTCTACCTCTGCACCAACGGCCTGCTGCTGGAAAAGGCCCTGGAAAACATCAAGGTCCACCCCAACTTCTACCTGAACGTCCACATGGACGGCCTGGAAGAGACTCATGACCGGATCCTGGAACGCACGGGGACCTTCAAGGTAGCCATCGAAGGGATTCGAAAGGCAAAGGCAAAGGGATTTCGGGTCTGCACCAACACCACCATCTTCAAGGACACGGACCTTGTGGAGATCGAGATGCTCTTCTCGCTCCTGACCGACCTGGGGGTGGACGGCATCCTCGTGGCGCCGGGCTTCGACTACGAGGCCGTGGGCGAAGACCTCTTCCTCCAGCGGCGCGAGATCCAGAAGAAATTCGAAGAAGTCTACCGGATGAGCAAGCGGTTCCGCTTCTGGTCGACCCCAATGTACCTGCGCTTCCTCAAGGGAGAGAAACAGCTTGAGTGCACCCCCTGGGGCAATCCCACGCGCAACCCACTGGGGTGGAAGGCACCCTGCTACCTTATCACCGACACCCATCACCCCACCTTCCGGGAGATGATGGAAAAGACCGAATGGGACCGCTACGGCGTGGGTAAGGATCCCCGCTGCGCCCAGTGCATGATGCACTGCGGCTTCGAGCCGACGGTGGTCTCGGAGATCGGCAAGAGCTGGAAGGATATTCTGGAAATGGCGATCTGGAACATGACGTGAATCCAGGCGGACAAAGACCGATAAAGATTCCCAAAGATCATTGCCACACCAACGTCAAAGCCGGCACCGTTCGAAACGGTGCCGGCTTTGACGTTGCCCATCAACACAGCCTGCTCGGCAGCCGTGGCTTCCCAATGTCTTTCAGGCAGCCGCCTCCCCTGCCGCGGCCAGTCCGGCCAGATCATCGCCGCCGAATACCCGGTCGATGTCCAGGATTATCAGAAATGCATCGCCATGCTTCCCCATTCCCTTCAGGAACGAGGTGTCCAACTTTGTCCCGATCCGGGGCGCAGGCTCGATGTTTCCACTCTCCAGCTCGAACACCTCCTGCACCGAGTCCGCGAGCATTCCCAGCACCAGC
This sequence comes from Geobacter sp. 60473, assembly GCF_036323535.1. GTDB lineage: Bacteria > Desulfobacterota > Desulfuromonadia > Geobacterales > Geobacteraceae > Geobacter > Geobacter sulfurreducens. Next base: position 143,512 of record NZ_AP028967.1, on the reverse strand, counting down.
GTTTCCGCCCCCGCCTCCACCTCAACCACGATGATGCACGTGTTGATGCTGCGCTCCGTTTCAGGCATCCCGAACTTCTGCCGCAAGTCGATCACCGGGACCACGCTCCCCCGCAGGTTGATCACCCCGCGCATGAATTCGGGCGTCTGCGGGACCTTGGTGATGCTGCTCCATTCCAATATCTCACGTACCTTGGCCACGTCCACCGCAAATACTTCCCCGGCAAGGGTGAAGGTCAGGTACTGTCGTGTTTCCGTTGTTTCTGCGTTCGCCATCGCTCCCTCCTAGAATCTCTCGAACTGGTCGTCCAGGTGATCGGTGTCCAGGTTCAGATCCACCCCGCCGCCTACCGCCACTTTTCGCTGCGTCGCGGACTCGGCATGGTAGCCGTTGGACGTGCCGTGACCCAGATGAGGGATCGCTGCCTTTTTCTTGGCAACGGGCCGACGGGCCGCACTCCGGCTCGACGCGCCACGATCATCGGTCCGGAAGAATGAAATGGTTGCCTGCAGCTGTTCGGCCTGGCTGGCCAGTTCTTCGCTGGTGGACGCCATCTCTTCGCTGGCGCTGGCGTTCTGCTGGATCACCTGGTCCAGTTGCTGGATCGCTTTGTTGATCTGCTCCGCGCCCGTGTCCTGTTCCTTGCACGCGGCACTGATCTCCTGCACCAGCTCCGCGGTACGCTGGATGTCCGGCACGATCCGCGTCAGCATCTCGCCGGCGTCTTCGGCCACCTGCACGCTGGAGGCAGACAGCTCGCTGATCTCGCCCGCCGCTTTCTGGCTCCGCTCGGCAAGCTTTCTGACCTCGGCCGCCACCACCGCGAACCCTTTGCCGTGCTCGCCGGCTCGCGCCGCTTCAATGGCCGCGTTCAGCGCCAACAGGTTCGTCTGACGGGCGATCTCCTCGATGATCGAGATCTTGGAGGCGATTTCCTTCATGGCCACGACGGTTTCAGCCACGGCCGTGCCACCCTGCTTGGCGTCGGAGGCGCTCTTCAGGGCGATCTTCTCGGTCTGGGTGGCGTTGTCGGCGTTCTGCCGGATGTTGGAGCTCATCTGCTCCATGGAACTGGAGGCCTCTTCGGCCGCGGCCGCCTGCTCGGTGGCACCCTGGCTCATCTCCTCGGAGCTGGAGGAGAGCTCCTGGCTGCCGGCGGCAACGTTGTCCGCCGCGCTCTTCACGTCCGCTACCACTCCCTTCAGCTTCTCAACCATGTTGTGCATCGCCGCATACACGCCCGTTTCCGCCTTGCCGGTGGTGTCAAAGGCGATGCGCAAATCGCCATCCGCAAGCTTGTTGGCAATATCGGCAATTGCCGTCGGCTCCCCGCCAAGCTGCCTGAGAAGCACCCGCGTAATCACCAGCCCCATGACTACTGCAAGGACAATACAGGCGATCAGCGAACCGATGATCCAGATACGTGCCGAGGAATAGAGTTTATCGCCACGTGCGCTGGCATCCTTGGCCCCCTGCGTGTTCAGCGTCTTGAGCTTGTCGATCAGGGCTCCGGCTTCGTTGTACAGTTTGCGCGAGTTTGCATTCAGGAGGGCGGTTGCTTCCTGGGCCTTATTCTGCCGGGACAGCTCAAGGACCGGCTTGCCTTCGTTCAGGTATTCCTGCCATTTTGTGCTGAACTCCTGAAGCATTTGCTTCTCTTCCGGCGTTGACAGCAATGGTTCGTATTCTTTCTGGTGCTCGGCAATACTCTTGACGAGCCCCGCCATTCTCTCTTCGTACGTTTTCTGCCCGGCGCTCTCCACCTCCAGAATATGCTGCAGCTCAAGACGGCGGTAGCTGGCGAAATCCAGTTGCATGGCCGATATCGCGTTGAGGCTGGGGATCCAGTTCTCCGCCATGTCGGTTCCCGTCTCATTGACTCGCGACAGCTCGAATATGGAAAAGATTCCAAGGAAAGTCGTCAGAACTATGACCACCATGAATGACACGGCCAGCTTGCTTGAAACCTTGAGTTCCTCGAACCACTTCATGCGCTGCCTCCTTGTTGGGTGTTGTTGCGGGATCCGCGTTGTTCCCGATGGCGCCGGGTACACACACTGTCGCGCCATCTCCCCTCCCGGCATGCGGGGAAGCGGAGATAATGAGCGGGCTCCGGGGCCGGACCATGGGCAGGCTTGGCAAGTCACACGTGGTCACATCGCGGGAATGCCCCGTCTCGGCCGGGGCGACGCATATTCTCTGTATATTGTATTCGGATTGGGGGAATGATTTCTCTATCAGCGGATTGCGAGGTGAGATTTCGAAAAACCCCAAAGCAGGGGTGAGGAGAAGAGGCGACTCTGGTCAGCGGAGCGGGGTGAGCCCTTCGCGAATGGCATACTTGGTAAGTTCCGCGACACTGTAAAGGTTGAGCTTTTTCATGATGCTGTGACGCTGGGTCTCGATGGTTTTGAGGCTCACCCCGAAGGCAAAGGCGATCTCTTTTGTGCTCTTCCCGGCGGCAATCAGCTGCAGCACCTCTCGTTCGCGGAGGGATAGAAGGGTATGGGTCAGGAGTGTATCATCAGGAATCCGTTCCATGTAGGCTCGAATGATCATCTCGGTGATACGGGGCCCAAGGTAGGGTTCGCCCCCCGCCACGTGACGAATTGCCGAAACCAGCTCGTCCTGGCTGCAATCCTTCAGCAGATAGCCGTGGGCACCGGTCTTGAGGACCTCGAGGACAAACCGCCGCTCCGACTCCATGGACAGGATAAGAACCCGGGTGCGGGGAAATTCCGCCACGATGCGCCGGGTCGCCTCAATGCCGTTCATGCCGGGCATCGTTATGTCCATCACCACCACGTCAGGCCGCAGCTGTCGGGTGAGCTCGACGGCCGTTGCCCCGTCGCACGCGACCCCGACGACCTCCAGGTCGGAATGCTCGCTCACGAGGGCCCGCAGCCCCTCCAGCACGATCCGGTGGTCATCGACCAGCAGTACCCGCAGCATCATTGCGCTCCACTTTCGGCATGGAGTGTACCGTGCTGTTCCCCTTTCAGCGGAACGCGGATGACCGTACGGGTGCCGCAGCCTGGTTCCGACTGGACCGTCAGCGTCCCGCCCAGGCACTCTATTTTCTGCCGAGCGTTGAAGAGGCCAAAACCGCCGCTCTTGCCGCAGTTAAGGCTCACGGAGGAAACATCGAACCCTGCCCCCCCGTCTTCAACGGTTATGGTGATGGCGCTGTCCTCCGTCGTGACGGATATGGCCGCCCGCGGGACCGACGCATGCTTTGCAATGTTCAGCATCAACTCCCTGACGACCTGAAAGAGCATCGAACTGACCTCAGGCGAGAGCGGCTTCTCATGCTGGTCATCAAAGATCTCCACCTGCAGCCCGAAGTCTTCCCGAAATTGCTCCCCCAGCCAGCAAAGAGCTGCGACCAGCCCCCCATGGGCAAGGAGCGGCGGCCGGAGCTGACAGGTCAGCGAACGGATATCCTGCAGAGCGCCGCTGACGAGTTGCCTGATCTCTTCCACCGCGCGGCGGTCATCATCGCTTAGAGAGGATATCTTCAACGAGCCAAGCTTGAGCCCCGCCAGGAAAAGATTCTGGCCCACCTGATCGTGAAGCTCGCCCGCGATGCGGCTGCGCTCACGGTCTTCGGCAACGGCAAGCTCCACCGCCAGGGACGCAAGCCGCTCCCGGTAGATATTCAGCTCTTCCTCTAGACGCAAACGATGCGTAATGTCGAAGCCGATCCCGCCCAGCAGAACGACCTCGCCCTGTTCGTCACGGATCGGGAACTCGCTCATGATCCAGTGGTGCGCACCGTCTTCGGCCTGCACCGTTTCCACGGTCTGGATGCCGGCCGCTTCCGCAATGACTCGTTGGTCGTTCTCTTCGAACTGCCGTGCGCAAGCATCCTCGTCAGGACCTCCAGGTAGGTCTTCGGCGGAGCCCGACGACACAAGCCGCTTCCACTGGTCATTGACATAGAGGTAGCGGCCGGCAAGGTCCTTGAAAAAGGAGACTCCGGGAAGATGCTGCATGAACAGACCGAACATGTTGTCTCGGAGCACTGACATCATCGGCTTCGTGCGCTCCTCGCGTTACCATAAATTTTACTGTTGTCAACAGCGTAACTATGGAACAACACCCTCCTGGCCGTAAATCATCCAAATACGAACAAAGGAAAAAAATTCGTGCCAACGGACGACAGACGAAAACAGGAAAACAGGGTGAAACAACGCTCCCCTGCACCGCAAAAGCATCATTGACATCAGCCCGTTACCCCCCTATCCCCTCACCCCGGAATTACACTATCAGGTGCGGCGGGGCCCAACGAAAGAAATCCATGGAAGGAGGCTGTGGTCTTGCCGGGCTCGGTAACAAAGGGGGCGGACGTATCGCCGGCCGCCCCCTTTGTTACCCCATCAGTCAACTGCTGCGCCGAATTCAACCCGGGCGCCGCGTTCGCCCTGTTTATCGGGGCGTTTGAAGATGTCGCCACTTTTCTGGAAGATCCGGGCCGAGTCAAGCTTACCCTGCTCCACCAGGAAAGTGCGGACCGCGGCGGCCCGTTCGTCGGCCAAGGTCTTGAGCTCAGCGTCGCCCACGACCGTATTGGCAAGGATCAGCTTGGTCATCTCCGCCTCGGGGAGCTCCTTCACCGTACCGATGATGGTGCGCGGCTTGGGGAACTTTTCCTTCTTGTAGACCGCCGTGAGCAATCGCACGTACTCCTCCGGCGCCACGGCCACCGTCTCGGCCGAATCGCCCGGCTTGTTCTGCTTTTTCTTCACCATCTCAAGGAACTTCTCCGCCCGCACCTTCCGCCTCAGCAACTCGGACCGGTATCCCTCGGCATCCTTGTCCCGCTCCACGTAGCCGGCCACTTCCACCTTGATGGCGGGGCGATCGGCCAGGGCCTGGGCGATTTTTCGGAGCTTGTCCTGCTCCGCCGGAGCAAGCTCCGCCGAACCATAGCCGAAAGAGATGACGCTCAGATCGGCGCCGCCGCCGAAGGCGGACTGGAGCAGCGCAAAAGGAGATGTTGCCGCCTTCACCAGCAGGTTTTTCAGGATCTGGAGCACCACCCGCCAGACGCTGAACTGGGGATCGTCCGTGCGGCCGGTGACCGGCAGGTCCAGGTGGATTTCACCCTTGCGATCCTTCAGCAGTGCCACTGCCAGACGCACCGGCAGGCCCGTTGCCTTGTCGCTCTCAATCCGGTTGCCGAAGGTGAGCTGGTCGATGAAGACCTTGTTCTCGGAATTCAATTGTTTGTTCTCGATCTTGTACTGGAGGTCCAGGAAGAGTTTCCCCTTGTCAACGGCATACCCCAGGTAGGTGCCGGAGTAAGGTGTCATGGGCGAGAGTTCGATGTCGGTGAACCGCACCTTGATGTCGGCGAAGAGATCGTCGCGCAAGGGATTGATCCTTCCGGTTATGCTGATCGGGGAGTGGTTCTCCAGGTTCCCCCGCAGGTCCACGTCGGCAAATTTGCTCTCCTCCGACGTGAGGCCGCTCACCCGGCCGCCCAGGTTGTAGAAGGTGGTGGCGTAGGGTTTCGGCATGTGCCTGTCGCTGAAGTCGAGGGTCCCCGCCTGCATGGTGACCGCGCCGATGGTGATGGCCCGCTGCCGGGCCGGCGTCTCCGGAGCCGGCTGCGCCGCAGCCGCGACGGCTTCAGTCTTTGCCGCCCCCTCCGCCGGCTCCGGTGCGGGAGCGAAGAGCTTCTGGAGGTTGAGGCGGCCATCCGGATCGATGACGATCTTGGAGTAGAACTGGTTGAGGGCCACCTCGCGAATGTCGAGACTGAAGGGGTCGATGTTCCCCTTGACCTTGTCGAGCTGGAGGCTTTCCCAGCGGAGCAGGTCTTCGCCGTCACCGTCCAGCAGGTAGAAGGAACGAACCCCCAGCCCGCCGGCGAAGCTCCCGGTCAGCTTGCCGCTGCTGCGGGCAAGGCTGACGGCCATGGTGGTGTCGAGGGTGCCGTCGGCCAGGATGGCGAGAAGATTCTTTGGCAGATAGTAATCGAAATCGGTCAGGGGAAGCTGCCTGATGGTCACGTTGCCGTTGACGGCGAGGGGCTCGGGCCGGACCCTGCCCGTTGTCCGGAGTTCGCCCTCCTTGCCGTAACGGGCGGCAAAGCGGAAGGGTATCTGGCCGAATTTCGGACCGGTGAGGTTTTCCACCCCCGCCGCGATCCTCCGCAGGGTAAAGGTGGGACGATCCTCGATGGTGCCATCAGTGAACGAGGCGGTGAGGCCCGACAGACTCACCGTGCCGATACGATAGCTGAACGGAGCGGCTGCCTTTCCCCTGGGCCGGGCGGGCTGTTTCGCCGGTGCCGATCCGGGCGGCCGCACCAGCTTGAGGGGAGACCACACTCCCTTCCCGTCGCGGGAGAACCGGACCTCTCCGTCACGCAACCGCACCGCGCCCACCGTCAGGTTGGCATCCTTCTGCACGAACGCGATATCCTCCCCGGCCACCTCGGCCAGGCGGGCGTCATCCTTCCCCTCGAAAGGCACCCTGAGCGAGGCGAGGCGGATGCGCCCCTTGTCCACCCGGACTCCGTCGGGCGTGCTGAAGCCGATATCCGCGCCCGCGTCGAGCTTCCCCGTCACCGGGGCCGTCAGGTAGGGGCTCAGATAGGGATAGTAGGCCCCCAGGTCGATGCCGGACACCTGGACGGAGCCGGTCAGCGCCAGTGGATCGGGGGTGACGCGCCCCTCCACCCGCGCCTCTTCTCCCCGGCCGGTGGCAAGAGAGAACATGCAGTCGGCAGCCGTGCCCGGCGCGGTGGAGAAACCCTTGACGGTCATGGCGATCTTTTCCACCCGGGCGGCAAAGCCGCCGGCGGGAAGGCGGTCGTCCAGGTGCACCGCACCGTCTGCCAGACGGAACTCGGCCACGGACACGAGCGGCTTGCGGCCCGGCGGTGCAGGCTTTTCCGCGGCGGCCGGCGCCGCCTTCTTTTTCCCGGCCAGGCGCTGCAGGTTCCAGATCCCCGCTGCGTCCCGCGCCAGATGGATCTCGGGACGCTCCAGGGTCACCAGCGAAAGGGGAAACTCCCCGGCCAGCACCCGGGCACGATTCAGGCGGGCTTCCAGCCCAGCCAGCGCCAGGAGCGGCACGCCACCATGCTCGGCGACCTTGACCCCGGCCAGCCGCGCCGAGCCGGAAACCATCAGGTCCGGATCTTTTCCTTCGGCAACCCGGTAGGTGATGCCGAGGGTGGTGGACAGGGTTCCGTCCTGCACCAGAATCGGCAGATTGGCCGGGATATAGGATGCAAAGCGCTTGATGGCCAGGTCGCGCAGGTCCACATTGAGATCATACTCGGCCGCCTTGGCAAAGGGGCGCAGCTTCCCCTCGGCCCGCACCGGGGCATCATTGACCAGGGCGCTGAAGCGGGGGGTTATGTAGCGGTCGGCAAAGTAGGGGATAGTGCTGAGAAACGGAATGCCCAGATCGAGCCGCCGCACTTCGTGGCGTCGCATGATCCGCTCCCCCTGGTCCAGGAAGTCCAGGGAACCGTTGGCGATGGTGATATTGTTGAGGGAAAAGCGGGGCACCCCCTCGTCTTTCTTGGGCTCGGCCTTCTTTTTCCCGAGCAGGTCGGAAAAGTTGTAGGTATTGGGTCCCACGCGCACGAGCCGGACATGGGGGGACGAAAGCCGGGCCTCGCGGACCACGGGAGCCATCCGGAAAATGGAGGCGGGGCTCACCTGGACCCGTGCGCTGCTGAAAGAGGCGAAGACCGTGGTCTTGTCGGGCTCGGTGAAGCTGACATCGCGCACCTCCACCGTCCAGGTGAACGGATTGATGGAAATATCCCCCACCAAAAGCTTCCGGCCGGTGGCTGCCTCTACTCCCTCCATGGCCCGTGTTTTCACGATTCCAGGCAGGATGAGGCCGATAAAGCCGACCAGAAGGATACTGCACGCGCCTGCGCCGATTGCCACCTTGTGCCACAGTTTCATGAGCTGTTCACACCCCTTTGAAGTCACCGCATACTGATAATTGTGGCAGAAAGGTCTGCCATGTCAAAGTCGCGAAGCACCGCCCTCCCCTTACCCGTCAGCCTGCACGCCCGGCGTATTCCGGAAGATGAGCTTTGCCGTGGGCGTGGCATCGTCGGGAAATTCTGCGTGGTAGAGAACGGTCCCCGGATAGGGGGCGAACAGCCGCGCCAGTTCGCCGGGTTGCAGCAGATACTCCTTTTTGTGGGGCACCGGCGCAGTGGGCGACTGGAGGATGGTGTCGAAGATGAGCATCCCGCCCGGCGCAAGGGCCGCCACCTCGCGGGGAATCAGGTCCCGAAGGAGAAAATTGAAGTTGATGATCAGATCGTAGGTTCCGGTGATCCGGTACCCCTCAAGGTCCGTCAGCAGAAAATCAACGGAGAGCTTCTCCCGCGCCGCCCAGCGCCGGGCCTTGTCCAGCCCCACGGGCGAGATGTCGAGGCCGGTGACGGCAAACCCGTGCCGGGCCAGAAAGATACTGTTCCGCCCCTCGCCGCAGGCGATGTCCAGAGCGCGCCGGCCGGGACAGAGCCGCTTCAGCTCATCGATCCACTCGGCAAGAAGTCGCGACGGCCGCTCCCCCAGCAGACACTCCTCCGAAAGATACCGCTGGTCCCAGCGCTCCTGCTCTTCTCCCATTCCACCCCTCCCCCGACCGCCTGACTCGGGATACCGCTCCGCGGCAGGCGCGATTGATACCCACCCCCAGCACAACTACCATACCTTGAGGTATAAAAAAAGCCCGCCCCCTTTCGGGAGCGGGCCATCCACACAGGGATGCGGCACGCGTTCCATCAGGCCGAGGCCAGCCGACCATCCCTGATCTCTACCACCATCTGGGCCTGGCGGGCGATCTCCGGGTTGTGGGTAACGATCACCACCGTCTTCCCCTGACGGTGGAGCTCAGCCACGGCCGCCAGCACCTCGGCCTCTGCGGCCGAATCCAGGTTGCCCGTGGGCTCGTCCATGAGGAGAATGTCGGGGTCGTTGGCCAGGGCACGGGCAATGGCCACGCGCTGCTGCTGGCCCCCCGAGAGCTGGCGGGGCCGTGCGCCCAGTTTCTCCCCGAGCCCCACCAGTTCCAGCAATTCCCGGGCCCGTTCCTTTTGCCGCTTTTCCGGGATGCCCGCGAACATCATGGCAGCAGCCACGTTCTCCTCGGCCGTGAGACTGCCCAACAGGTTGAAAAACTGGAACACGAAGCCGATCTTCTCGGCCCGCAGCCGCGCCAGATCACTGTTGGCAAGACCGGTCAGCTCGATGCCGTCCACTGCCACCTGGCCGGCCGAGGGTCGATCGAGCCCTCCCACCAGGTGCATGAGGGTGCTTTTACCGTGCCCCGAAGGCCCCACGATAGCACAGAACGCGCCGCGCGGGATCTCCAGGCTCACTCCCCGCAGGGCGTGGGTGGTTACTTGGCCGGAGCCGTACGTTTTGGTCAGGTTTTCCGTCCGGATGATTGCGTCACTCATGGCTGATCGCCTCCACTGGGGTGAGCCGCGCGGCGCGCCACGCGGGATAGAGCCCGGCCACCAGGGCAACCGCCACCGAGAAGGCCACTGAGCCGACCATGAGCTTCGGGTCCAGGACCGCCGCAGGGTCATTGCCCTTCACGAAGGCCAGGAAGGCATTCTGATTTACCATGGGCCCGACCAGGATCGACGCCGCCAGGCCTCCCGCGACGCCGCAGATGCCGCCCAGGAGGCCGTAGAATCCGGACTCCATGAGAAAAATGGCGAATATTTCCCTGCGTCGCGCCCCGATGGCCTGGAGGATGCCGATCTCGCGACGCCGCTCGTAGGTGGCGGTCATCATGGTATTGACGATGCCGAAGGCCGCGGCCAGCACCGATATCGCGGCGATCAACTGAAGCGTCACATTCACCGTGCCGATGATGCCCAGGACCGACTTGAGCATCTGCTTGTCCGACACGACCCCCGCGTTCACCGTTTCCTTGATCTTCATGATGTAGTCGTCGGTCCGGGAGAGGTCGTCCACCTTCACCGCCACGAACGACGCCTTGCCGGCGGCCTTGAAGAGCTCCTGGGCCACGGAGAGGGCCAGGAACAGGGTGGTGTCGTCCTTGCTGCCGGTCTCCTTCAACACCCCCTTCACCGGCAGCCGCGTCCCGCGGATGGTCACCTCGTCGCCGGGCTTGAGGCCGAAGGATTCGGCCGCGGCCGCGCCGACCACCACGACCCGCTCGTCATTGTTCGCGAAATACTCTCCGCTGCGCACCTCCCACCCCTTGAACGGCTTCATGGCATCGGGGAGAACGCCGGCCACCCCCACGGGACGGTTCCGGATGGCGGTCTTCTCGGTCAGGACCGGCACCGCCGTGAGCCCCTGGATGGCCGCGACCCGGCCCACCTCCTCCATGGTGATGGTGGAGGGAAGCTGCTCGCCGGTGAGAATCGATACCTGCTCATAGGCGCACGACCCTTTGGGGGTCACCACCAGGTTCGCCCCCAGGGCGGCTGCCTCGCGCCGCACCTCATCCTTGAGCCCGCCCCCCAGGGCCAGAAATGCCACAAACGAGGCGATGCCGATGGTAATGCCCAGAAGGGTGAACACGAACCTCCCCCGCCGGCGGGTGATGTTCTTAACCACCAGTTTAGTGATGTTCATCTACCCTCCGATCTTGTGGTTCTTCACCACCTTCATCTTTTCGGCCACAAAGATGAGGCCGCCCGGCTCGGTCCGGAAGCTGCCGGTCACCCGTACCTCGTCGCCGAGGGCGGGAACCGTTCCGTTGGCGCGGATCGGGATGAATATCTTGTTGCAGCCCGGCGTGGTGCAGGCCAGTTCCTTCAGATCCATGATGCCGAAGACGGTCCGGTCCGCCTGCGACGTCCCCCCCATGACCCCGGCGATGGTGATGGTGCCCGTATAGGCCGTGGGGTCCGAGGCCACGTCGTTCACGTTGAATATCTGCTCGTTGCAGCCGGTGAGGGTAAGGGCACCCAGCGCCAGTACGAGCATCGTCACAGCCATAAGCATGTTCTTGCGCATCTTCTGATCTCCTTGAATGGACATGAAAGTCGGACGCACCATGGCGCCCCGGACGCGCCACTGCCCGAACCGCGCACATGCACGGACGAGACGACGGATAGCGGCCCGACGATAGATAATAACGACACTAACAGGGAGTAAAAAGGATCAGGCTGACTCGGGGGGATACTCTATGGGTGGTGCAACGGGAGACGGCGGCAGGGAGCGCACGGCAACGGCGCCGCAACTTCCTTCGGCATGGGGAATTGCAGGGGAGTGATGCACGTGTCCGTCGGCCACAAGGCACGACGGGCAGGCGCACGCGGCATCGGAGCAGGGCACCGGCATATTGTCCCGGTCCGCATCCTGCTCCTGGGGCTGTACGGGGCAGCAAGTATCCGCAGTCGGCATGTCCGTGGCGAATACGCTGCTCTCGGCAATGCCGGAGCAGACGAGCAGGGCCGCCACGAGGGTGAGGAGAGAGACGATGCGAATAATTCCCGAACGCATGGCTTAACTTTATGAAGTTCGCGGTGTCCTTGTCAACCCGAAAACGCCGCGGCCGCGTACCGGTCAAAGATGCAAACCTTGACCCACGTCAAGGAGATCAGCCCGCCGCTGGGGTATCAAAGAGACACGCATCATTGAAAACCGGCGGATCGCGGTTATAGTTACCCAATACCGATCCGTTGAACACAACCAAAAACCAAGGAGGAAACAGCAATGGGAATGTTCTGTAACCAGTGCGAACAGGCCGCCAAGGGCGTCGGCTGCGAGATCATGGGAGTCTGCGGGAAAAATCCCGAGGTCGCCGCGCTGCAGGATCTGATGCTCTACGGGCTCAAGGGGCTCGCCATTTACGCTGACAAGGCCCGCGAACTGGGAGCCAGGGACGAGGCCATCGACCTCTTCATGATCGAAGGGCTCTTCACCACCGTCACCAACGTGGACTTCGATCCGGTCAGCCTCGCTGGCAAGCTCCGCACCTGCTACGACATGAAGGAAAAGGCCAAGTCCCTCTATGAAACCGCCTACCGCGAGAAGAACGGCGGCCACGCCCCGGCGATCGCTGCCGGTCCCGCCGCCTGGGTCATCGCCGGCGATCTCGAAGGGCTCGTGAAGCAGGGACTCGAGCACGGCATCAACACCCACCACACCGACGCCGACGTGCGCTCCGCCATCGAGATCCTCATCTACGGCCTCAAGGGAATGGCGGCCTACGCCGACCACGCCTACATCCTCGGCAAGAAGAACGAAGAAGTCTTCGCCTTCTTCCACAAGGCCATGGCAGCCACCGCCGACCCCGCCAAGGGGCTCATGGACTTCGTCGGACTCTCCATGGAGTGCGGCAAGCTCAACATCACCGTGATGGGCATGCTGAACGAGGGGCACGTGGATCACTATGGCCATCCGGTCCCCACCAAGGTACCCACCGGCACCCGGAGGAACAAGGGGATTCTCGTGTCGGGCCACGACCTGCGCATGCTTGAAGAACTCCTCAAGCAGACCGCCGGCAAGGGGATCGACATCTACACCCACGGCGAGATGCTCCCGGCCCACGGCTATCCGGGCCTGAAGCAGAAGTATCCGCACCTCTACGGCAACTTCGGCGGCGCGTGGCAGGATCAGGCCAGGGAATTCCCCCTCTTCCCCGGCGCCATCATCTTCAACACCAACTGCATCCAACGGCCGGCCGACTCTTACAAGGACCGCCTCTTCTCCTGGGGCCAGGTGGGATGGCCCGGCGTAAAGCACATCTCCGGCTGGGACTTCTCCGAGGTCATCAACAAGGCTCTTGAGTGCCCCGAACTGGCAGACGCGCCGGAAAAGGAAATCCTCACCGGCTTTGGCCACAACGCCGTCCTCGGCGTTGCCGACAAGGTCATTGAAGGGGTGAAGGCAGGAGCCATCAAGCACTTCTTCCTCATCGGCGGCTGCGACGGCGCCAAGCCGGGCCGCAACTACTACACCGAACTGGCCGAGAAGGTGCCCCAGGACTGCGTCATCCTGACCCTCGCCTGCGGCAAGTACCGCTTCAACAAGCTCGAGTTCGGCGACATCGGCGGCATTCCGCGGCTCTTGGACATCGGCCAGTGCAACGATGCCTACTCGGCCCTCCAGATCGCCCTGGCCCTGGCCAACGCCTTCAACTGCGGCGTGAACGATCTGCCCCTGTCCATGATCCTCTCCTGGTACGAGCAGAAGGCGGTGGTCATCCTCCTGTCGCTGCTCCACCTGGGGATCAGGAACATCAAGATCGGCCCCAGCCTCCCGGCCTTCGTCACCCCGAACGTCCTCAACTTCCTTGTTGAGAACTTCAACCTGGGCCCCATCACCACGGTGGAAGCCGACCTCAAGGCAGCCCTCGGCCAGTAACCCCCTGATCCTGCAGCGGGCACGCAAACGGCGCGGAGAATGTTCTCCGCGCCGTTTGTCTATCCTGCTACCGCTTTTTCTCGAAGGTCCCGTCCACCAGCGTTGCCGTCACGCTCCCCACCGTGACCCTGGTTCGCGCCCGCACCGGAATGCGCCGCTCATCATCGGTGAGCCAAATATGCACGGTCCCCTTTCCCTCGAACACCCCCTCCGAATAGACCAGTGGCTGGATGACGATGGTCTCCACTTCGCCGAGCACGGTTTTGAGCTTTTCCTTCCGCAGCACCCGCACCTCAATGAGCCGCTGGCGCTTGCTGTCAAGGATATTAAGGTGGTGGGACGTTCCCACCTCCAGGGGCAGGTAGCGCACGTAGTAAAAACTGCCGTACACGTCAATGGTATCGACCGGAATAGGGATATTCGCCTTTTCCCCGGTTTTGTGATCGGTAAACCGGGCCACTCCGCGCTCATGCTCGAACACGATCTCCCGGTCCCGCCGCCGGTTTCCTTCCCGGGTCTGGAGCCGGTAGTGGCGGGCCAGCCCCGGGAAGGGTGCCCGATGCCGGTCATAACTGCTCACGATCCGGTCCTCCACGGGAAAAAACGCCGATAGCCAGTCGTTGGAACGGGCAGTTGAAACGATCGTGCGGACGTCGCCCTCATCCGAAATCTCCTGGGTGGCCGTACCGACCGGGACGCCGGTCCACGACAACTCGTACACGAGCTTTTCGGGAACCTTCGGCGCTGCCCCGACCGTCGAGCCCCCCCACAGCACTACGACTGCTGCGGCAAGAACGGCATAGATCCTCATTCGCCCACCTCCGTACGACATCAACGAGTCCCCTTCTTAGACCGGCATCCGGCGGGCCGGGTCGCTCTTACCCGCCCACGGCATTCAAGTATCCCACAATAAGACGCCGACTCAACCCCTTGACTCCGTTCCGGGCAAGGGCACAATTAGTACCAGAGGGCCGTGATCGTCGAAGCGGCGTCACCGAATCAGCGCCCGAAAGGAGGAGGCCATGCCGGAGAAACTACTTGTGCCGTCCATCGAACAGAGAATCGCCGGAATGCTTGAAGTCACACGCCGCATGAAGGACGAGACTGAGGGGAGAAAAAAAAGAAAAACCCGGCCGACGGTCACCATTTCCCGGGAATTCGGCTGCGAAGCCTTTCCCATGGCCGAGCGGCTCAAGGAAATACTGGACCGGCAGTCGGGAGAGCCATGGGTAGTCATGGACAAAGGGCTGCTGGAGGAGGCGGCGAAACGACTTGATGTTTCCACGGAGGTCTTCAACTCCCTCGGCCATCGGCCCCGCTTCCTCGACGACATGATCGCCACACTCACGCCTCACTGGAAGAGCGAACGGGATTACTTCCGCATCCTCTGCGACCAGATCGCCTCGCTGGCTGACGCCGGCAACGTCATTCTCATCGGGCGGGGAAGCACCGTGATCACCCAGAGCATGGCGAACTGCTTCCACTTCCGCATCTATGCCTCCCACGAATACAAGGTCCGCTCCATCGCCCGCAGGGCGAAACTGCCGCTCCAGGAGGCGGAGCACCTGGTGGAACGGAAACAGAAGGAACGCGACCGCTTCATCCGCGACTTCCTCGACCGCGACATCAGCGACCTGAGCCTCTACCACCTGGCCTTCAACAATGACCGGAACTCCTCGGACCTCATCGCCCGGTCCATTGCCGATTATCTTGTTGCCAGAAAAGGCGGCTGAGTTCCTCGTCGATCCGGGGGACGGGAAACCGCCCCCCGCTGTCGTTTACCTTGCATGCCCGCACGCGGCCCAGTATACTCGCTCCCATGCTCACCTACCGGATCACTGACATCGACCATTGCCGAAGCGCCGAAAGTTTTCTGCGCAACCTCTTGCCCGCAGCCCCCTCAGCCTACCTCCGGAAACTCATATCGGCCGGACACCTGAAGATCAATGGCGGAGCCGTCGCTCCCGACACCCTCCTTGTCGCCGGGAACACTGCAACCATCAAGGAAAGCGACCGCACCCGCCAACTCCTTGCCGCCGCCAAGCCCCAACTTGACATCCTGTGGGAAGACGACTACTGCGTTATCGTCAACAAGCCCGCCGGCCTGCCCGTCCATCGCACAGCCGAGGCCGGCGAGGCAAACCTGGTCGA
This sequence comes from Geobacter sp. 60473, assembly GCF_036323535.1. Lineage (GTDB taxonomy): Bacteria > Desulfobacterota > Desulfuromonadia > Geobacterales > Geobacteraceae > Geobacter > Geobacter sulfurreducens. The sequence goes on along the minus strand of NZ_AP028967.1, from coordinate 128,015 downwards.
ACTGGCTGAACACTTCATGGCCGGGCGCGGCACCGCGGTGAAGCTGCGTCCGGTCAACCGCCTGGACCGCGGAACGTCCGGAGCGACAATCCTGGCGAAGAGCTCATCCAGCGCCGGCATGCTGGGACGCTATGTCAAGGAAGAGGGCCTCGACAAACTCTACCTGGCAGTGACCGACGGCAGCCTGCCCGACGCGGGCACGATCGATACCCCCCTGGACGGGAAAGACGCACACACGGAATTCAGTACCCTCGCCCGGGATACGGCCGTCTCCTTCGCCCTCATCATTCCCATCAGCGGACGAATGCACCAGATCCGCAAGCATCTTTCCGCCATCGGCCATCCGGTGCGAGGTGACCGCCGCTACCGGGGAACCCCGTTGACGGGTTACCCGGGCCATCTCCTTCACGCCTTTCGGGTCGCCCTCATCCATCCCGTGACCGGCCGAAAACTGATTGTCCACGCACCGCTTCCTCCTGCCTTCATCCAGTACCTGCCGGCAGGGGATCCCTTTGTGTGGCACGATCTCCTGAGAGAAATCGCCAATCGTCCCGACTGAGCCGGGCACCCCCGCCCGTAACCCTTTTTCAATCAGAGAACACCGAGCATGTGACCACAAAGTCCACTTCACGTTATTCCCTTGCAATTTCAACAAGTTCAGCCCCCACTGAATTACTTTTTTCTAATTGACTGAACCCCCCAGAAATGGCATAATCTCCCCGCTTTTCTATCGGTTTGCTCCGGGATATTCCCGCGACTCACGCTCTCTTCCGTCCGGAAGCGGAGCACATACTATTCGTGCAAAACGCACAAAGGAGGAACGATGAACGCTGTACGACGTATCAGGCTCGTTGCCGTGTCGGCCCTGGCCCTGGCTGCAACGCTCTGCCTGGGAACGCTCGACTCCCAGGCTGCTCAGCCCGCCGCCAAACTGGTGCAGGACGATTGCGTCAAGTGCCACATCCAGCCACCGGCAGACGTGGCCAGCGCCGGTGCAGGCCACAAGAAGATCACCTGTTTCGACTGCCATGCCGGCCACCGTCCCCAGTCCAAGAACAACATTCCCCAGTGCAGCCAGTGCCACAGCGGCAAAAAGCACTATGAGCTGGCAAACTGTATGGGATGCCACACGAATCCCCACACTCCGCTCAACATCGTTCTGTCGGGCAACATCACCGACCCCTGCCTGACCTGCCACTCCCAGCAGATCTCGCAGCTCAAGGAATTCAAGAGCAAGCACACCAACCTCTACTGCTCTACCTGCCACAACGTTCACGGCAAAATCCCGGCATGCACCCAGTGCCACAAGCCGCACTATGCCGAGCAGACCCAGGCAGACTGCAAGAAGTGCCACAAGGCTCACATGCCCAAGAACGTTGCCTACGGCAAAGAAGTGCCCAACAAGGATTGCGGCGCCTGCCACAAGAAAGCCGTCGACCTCCTGAGCGCCAGCACCGCCAAGCACAAGTCACTCGCCTGCGTGTACTGCCACCAGGAGAAGCATAAGATGGTTCCGACCTGCCAGAGCTGCCACGGCACTCCGCACCCCGCTCCGATGATGGCAAAGTTCGGAAACTGCGGCGACTGCCACAGCATCGCCCACGACCTGAACCACTGGTCCGCCCAGTCAAAGAGTGAACCCGCCAAGGCCGCGCCGGCGAAAGACAAGAAGAAGAAGTAAGCTTCGTCCGAAGTGAAACGCAAAGAGGGCCTGCATCCGAACAGGGCGCAGGCCCTCTTTGCGTTTGATCGGGGGATGGACGGCCCCGCACCCTCCTCGCACCGCTGCACCCCCCCCTCACACACGGCAACCAGGTGATTGCTGTGCGCCTGGGGCACAAAAAAAACGGCCTCCACAAGGAGGCCGTTTCGTCTGCTGGTTATCAGGCGTTTTGTTATTCCGCCTTGGTCACTACGACTTTCAGGTTGGCGGCAACCTCCGGGTGAACCTTTACCACGGCGGTAAATTCGCCCACGTGCTTGATCGGCTCGGCGAGCACGATCTTCTTCCGGTCGATTTCGACCCCTTGGGCCTTGAGCAACTCAGCAAGCTCCATGTTGGTAACCGAACCGAAGAGCTTGCCCTCTTCCCCTGCCTGGTGCGAAATGCTCAGGCTCAGCCCTTCGATCTTGGCGACAAGCAGCCGGGCCTGCTCGAGGACCTTGTTGCGCTTGTAATCCAGCTGACGCTTGGCGTGCTCGAGGGCCTTGGCATTCTTTTCGGTTGCTTCGATGGCGAAATTGCGGGGGATCAGATAATTTCGGGCATAGCCGGGTGCAACCTTGACGATGTCGCCGATGTGGCCGAGATTTTCTACGTTTTCCTTCAGAATGACTTTCATGTCTTTCCTCCTAGCCTGTTTTACAGGTTTGTTGGGATTCGCGGTCTGCGGAAGTTGCCCCAGAGATCCAACAGTCCGAACAACGCCACCGCTACGACCAGATACGCCTGTACAAAGAGCAGAAAATACAGCAGGTACCTCAGAAATGCCGGTACGGCATGACGGTCGAACAGATGAATGATGATCGCCATGCCTTGAATGAAATAGAGAAACCCGGTCAGGACCAGCACGTTCAGTGCAATAGTCGTCACCGCGTCGTGGCTGACCAGCAGGGCAAACCCTGCGCAAATCGGCAGCCAGACCAGATGATCAGGGTTCCGGTATTTCCCGAAGGAGCCTCCGGGCACCGCAAGGCCCACCCGGCGCCCGAACCGCTGGAGCAGAAGCAGGTTCAGCCCGCCGGCCATGGCAATCCCCACGACAAAAAGCGACGGATAGAGCTGGGCAAGCGATTTGGCTGCCTGCTCCATACCCTCGCGCAGTTCGTCGAGATCGGTACCGCTCACGCCACTCTTCTCATAGAGTTGAATCGCCTGGGATATGCTGGATTGCAGCGACTCGGCGACTTGCCCCTCGACGGTGACGCCACGGGTGATCCCATAGCCGATCGCTGCGACGGTGATGACTGCCACCGTCACGGCCACGGCTGATGCAAGAGCCCGTGCAGGTCCCCCACCCATTGTGAGGAACCGCGGCAATGCCAGGGAGAAAATGCCCGCCTGCAACACGTACAGGAGGGCTCCTGCGGGGCCGGCAATCAGCATGAATATGAGCGCTGAGACCAGCACAATAGCCAGACCGGACCATTTGCCCCGCTTGAGATCATAGAGCAGGGCGGGGAGCGGTACTACCGCCCCCGCAAGCATGCCGATGACCGGAAGTTCCAGGTAGGCGATGAAGAGCGCCGCCGTTGCGATACACCCTTTAACGATATCGAGCAGGGTGCTCCTGAGACTGTTCTCCATCTCCCGTGACGCTTAGGCGATGACGTGGGTCGACGCGATCGGAATCAGGGCAATGTTTCTGGCCCGCTTGATCGCCTCGGAGATCTCCCGCTGGTGGGCGGAGCAGTTGCCGGAGATGCGGCGGGGAACGATCTTGCCGCGCTCGGTAATGAACGAACGGAGGACGCGGGGATCCTTATAGTCGATCACCAGGGTCTTGTCCGCGCAGAAGCGGCATACCTTCCTGCGCTGGAACGGCCTTCTCTTTCTCGGGCCGCCGCTCCGCTGCTGAGGTCTTTCGGGCCGCTCGGTTCTTTCAGGTCTTTCGGTTCTTTCTTCGCTCATCTATGTGATCCTCCGTATGCTTATTCGGCTTCGACTGCAGGAGCGCTCTCGACGGGCGCGGCCTTCGGTGCGGGAGCGGCGGCCTCTTTTTCAAGCTTCACGCTCTGATAGCGCAGCACCTTGTCATCAAGACGCAGGCGCCGTTCCAGTTCGGCGATAAGAGGTGCGTCGCCGTCGAAACGGATGTAGTAATACCGACCCCGCGCACTCTTTTTCACCGGATAGGCAAGCTTTCTGACACCCCAGTCCTCAAGGCGGTGAAGAACCCCTTTGAAGGAGCCGATGATGTCCGTCACCTTGGCAGTGAGCCCCTTGAGCTCGTCGTCGCCGAGTTCCGGCTGGACGATCACGATTGTTTCATACATCCTGACCATTCTACTTCCTCCTCACGGTTTGGTAGCCCCGGCTTCAGCCGGAGCAAGGAGTTGCAGCCTGAGCTGCAGTGGAAAAGTAATTGTGTACTACAAAACGCCTTGAAGTTCAAGGGGAATATGCCGCATTTCCGTAATGGCGCGCCGGTCAGACGTTGAACCGGAAATGCATGACATCACCATCCTGAACCACGTATTCCTTGCCTTCGAGCCGCATGAGCCCTTTTTCCTTGGCCCCGGACTCGCCGCCCGCCGCGATGTAGTCGGCGTAGGCAATGACTTCTGCCCGAATGAACCCTTTTTCAAAATCGGTGTGGATAACGCCTGCTGCCTGGGGCGCCTTGGTACCGGCCGGAATCGTCCAGGCCCGGACCTCTTTCTTGCCGGCAGTGAAATAGGTGATGAGCCCGAGCAGTTCGTAGCCCATACGGATCAGGCGGTCAAGCCCCGACTCGGCAAGCCCCATCTCCTCGAGGAACACCCGCTTTTCATCACCTTCCAGCTCGGCGATCTCAGCCTCGATCCGGCCGCAGATGGTGACCACCCGCGCCCCCTCCCGCTCGGCCAGCTCCCGCACCTTGGCCACCGCCGGGTGCGCTCCGTCAAGGTCGTCCTCGGCCACATTGGCCACGTAGAGCACCGGCTTGTCGGTCAGCAGATGGAGGTCCCGCAGCCAGGGGAGCTCTTCGTCGGCCACCTGGGTGTGGCGCGCAGGGATCCCCTGCTCCAGGGCCGCCTTGAGGCGGGCGTAGAATTCGCTTTCTTCCTTAAGCCGCTTGTCACCGCTTTTCGCCTGCTTTTCGACGCGCTGCAGCTTTTTGTCGACGCTGTCAAGATCGGCAAGTGCCAGCTCGGTCTGGATGATGTCGATATCCCGCAAGGGATCAACGCTGCCGCTCACGTGCACCACGTTCTCGTCCTCAAAACAGCGCACCACGTGGACAATGGCGTCCACGGAGCGGATATGACCGAGAAACTGGTTGCCGAGCCCCTCCCCCTGGCTGGCCCCCTTGACCAGGCCGGCGATGTCGACGAACTCGATGGTGGTCGGCAGGATGCGCTCGGGGCTGACGGTCTCCGCCAGCCGGTCAAGCCGTACATCCGGGACCTGCACGATGCCAACGTTGGGATCGATGGTGCAGAAGGGATAGTTGGCCGACTCGGCCCCCGCCGAGGTAAGAGCATTGAAGATGGTCGACTTTCCCACGTTGGGGAGTCCCACGATTCCGCAGTTGAAACCCATGTGTGTCCTTCCTTCGGGAGGATATCCGCCCCCCTTTGCTGTCAGGGAGCCAGAAGATCCTTGTTGTTATACAGACTCATGGTCTTGGGAAGTCCGGCAGTCAAGAGCGACTCCAGGAGGTCGAGTGTGCCGTCGAGCAGGTGGGCAAGATCCGCCATTTCATCCTGACTGAAATTGGTCAGAACGTAATTCACCACGTCACCATGGACCGGCCTGCCGATCCCGACTCTCACCCGGACAAAGCCTGCTCCGCCAAGCTCCTGGACAAGGGAGCGGAGGCCGTTGTGTCCGCCGTGTCCCCCCCCCTCCTTGACCTTTACGCGGCCAAAGGGAATGTCGAGATCATCATGAATCACGATGGTGTCGCAAAGCGGAAGCTTATGAAAACGGAGCGCCTCGGCCACCGAGCGTCCGGAAAGATTCATGTAGGTCTGGGGCTTGAGAAGGAGAAGCCGTTCACCGTGCCAGGCCCCCTCGCCGAAGACACCGGAAAAGCTCTTCCTGGTAACCGATGCACCGATGGCGTGGGCAAGGCGGTCTAAAACCATGAAACCCGCGTTGTGGCGGGTCCATAGGTATTTCGGGCCGGGATTCCCCAGCCCGACGATCAGTTTTGTTGCCATGTGGTCGACGCGGCGTGAAGCCCTGCGGCGGCTTTATTCCGCCGCAGGAGCTTCTTCCTTTGCCTTTCCGTGAATGCTCACCACTGGAGTCTCGGGGTCGTTGAGCACCTTGACCCCTGCGGGCAGAACGAGCCCGCCCACGTGAATGGCGTGGCCAATGGCGAGATTGGTGACGTCGACGTTGATGGCCTCGGGAATCGCGGTGGGAAGACACTCAACATCAAGGGAGTAGGTCACCACTTCCAGCATGCCGCCCTCCTTGACGCCGGCGCAGGTTCCGACTGCGACCACGGGCACATGCACCTTCACCTTTTCGTCAAGCGAAATCCGGAGGAAGTCCACGTGCAGGAAATCGCCCTTAAGAGGATTGCGCTGGATGTCGGCAACGATGACGATGCTTCCGCTGAGGCTGCCTCCTCCCGCCAGGGTAATAAGGCTGTTGACGCCTCCCTCGCCGGCGATGGCTGCGGCGAGATCTTTGGCAGCAACCTTGACGGAAACCGGCGCGATCCCCTTGCCGTAAACCACTCCGGGCACAACATCTTGAGCCCTGAGCTTACGGGCAACGCCCTTGCCGTTCTTCTCTCTCAGTTCTATGCTCATCGTTTTCTGTTCCATTACATCCTCCAGTATCAGTCGTTACGTTATGGTCGCCGATTACACAAACAACGAACTTACCGATTCATCCTCATGAATCCGCCGGATTGCCTCGGCAAGAAGATTGGCCACGGACAGCACCTTTACCTTGCCGGTCTGCTGCTCCTTGTCGCCAAGGGGAACCGTGTCGGTTATCACTACCGCTTCGATATCGGAATTGTTGATCCTCTCTATGGCCGGGCCGGAAAGGACGCCGTGGGTGGCACAGGCATAAATGGTCTTGGCGCCGTGCTCTTTGAGCGCGCGGGCGGCCTGGGTGAGAGTTCCTGCCGTGTCGATCATGTCGTCGAGAATAATGGCCGTCTTATCCGTCACATCGCCGATGAGGTGCATCACTTCGGCCACGTTGGGTCCGGTCCGGCGCTTGTCGATGACAGCCAGCGTACAACCGAGACGCTTGGCAAAGGCCCGTGCCCGCTCGGTTCCTCCGGCATCGGGGGAAACCATCACGATGGAGTTCTCGGGGAAACGCTGCTTGAGGTGCTCAAGGATGACCGGTGCGGCGTAGAGGTTGTCAACGGGGATATTGAAGAACCCCTGAATCTGCCCCGCGTGGAGGTCGACGGTTACCACCCGGTCCGCTCCGGCGGTGGTGATCAGATCGGCCACCAGCTTGGACGTAATGGGTGTTCGGGGCGCGACCTTGCGATCCTGCCGGGCGTAGCCGTAATAGGGGATCACCGCTGTGATGGTGGCCGCTGAAGCCCGCTTCAGAGCATCCATCATGATGAGGAGCTCCATGAGATTGTTGTTGGTGGGGGCGCAGGTGGACTGCACCACGTAGGTGTCACGTCCACGGACGTTTTCACCGATTTCCACCATGACCTCACCGTCAGAAAAGGTCTTGACGTTGGCCTTGCCGAGGGGGAGTCCCAGGTTGGCGCAGATGCTTTCCGCCAAGCTCCGGTTGGAATTGCCACTGAACACCCTGATTTTCTGATTCATGACCGCTGCCTTGCCACAAAAAATAATTTCCATCGGACGAGCCGGATGGAAATGAGTGGGTAAAGTGGCTGGGGTGCAAGGATTCGAACCTTGGAATGCCGGAATCAAAATCCGGTGCCTTACCGCTTGGCGACACCCCAACGTGTCGTATGTGCCGTGCCTGCACGGGTTTCCGCGGACCCGGCACGACTCCGCTCAGATTGTCCTGACCGCTGCGGCGAACCAACTCCGCGCGCGCATCGTCTCAGCGGCGCGAACGGCTGCGTCCTCTTCCTCGAAGAGTGCAAAAACCGTCGGCCCGCTTCCCGACATGAGGGAACCGAGCGCCCCGGCGGCGAGAAGCTCACGCTTGATCTCGCCGATAACCGGATACCGGGGGATAGTGACCGATTCAAGGTCATTGGAGAGAATCGCGCAGACATCCGAGACATTCTCGAAGAAACAGGGAATTTTAACCCTGGCGGCCTCACCTGTCAATTGCAAATTTTGATAGACCCATGCCGTCGAGACGGGAACATTGGGATTGACCACCACAATCCAGGCGGCGGGCACTCCGTCGATAGCGGTCAGCTCCTCGCCGATCCCTTCGGCCAGGGCTGTCCGGCCGAAGATGAAAAACGGCACGTCAGCGCCGAGGGTGACGCCGATCTCCCGGAGACGCTTTTCGGGCAGATCCAGTCCCAGCAGCTCGTTCACCCCCATGAGCACCGTCGCAGCGTCACTGCTTCCGCCGCCCAGACCGGCCGCCACCGGGATTTTTTTGGTTATGGCGATATCAATACCAGGCTTGTCGGCGGACAGAGCGAGCAGGGCGTCAGCGGCACGCCAGGCAATATTGCCGGGCCCGTCGGGCACCCCCTCGCGACCGCAGACCACCCGAATGCCGGGCCTGTCCGTGAGACTGATCTCTATCTCGTCACAGAGATCGATCCGCTGCATGATCATCCGCAAATCATGGTAGCCGTCGGGGCGCCGCCTCAGAACGTCGAGGCGGTAATTGACCTTGGCCGGGGCCTTGAGCGTCAGCTTCTTCACGTCGCATCCACCTGTGGAAAAATGGAAAGATTTTTTTGTAAAGCAAAAGCACGGGTAACGCAAGGGGAAATCGCCTCAGTCACCCATCCCCTCCGAGAGAGTCACAAACCGCAGCCCCCTGGCCCGCAGCAGGGGGATTGCAGTCTCAACGCCGGCGGCGGTTCCGCTCTCCGGATGATTCATATGGAGTATAACCACATCACCAGGTGTCGCCGCCAGCAGCGCCCGTCGGACCTGCTCGGCAGAGAAGGTTGCCCCGGCATCACCCAGAACCGAAAAGCCGGCCACCCGATGTCCAAGAACACCGGCGACCTCCACGGCAACCTCATCATAGTAGGCGGTCCCGGAACGGAAGAATCGGGGTCTTCGACCGGTCACGTCCTGGATGCGGCGCGCATTGAGCTCTATTTCGTCAATCAGTGCGGCGACATCGGCCGTGCCGGCAATACCGTAGGCCGACCGCCCCGCGACCGAGGCAGGGCGATGCCGGTCGCCATGGTTGGCGATCTCGAACAGAGGGTTTGCGGCCAGTCGCCGGAACTCGCCAGGATTTGCCTCTATCCAGCGACCAGTGACAAACAGGGTTGCCGGGATTCCTTCCCGCTCCAGAAAGGCGATAAGGCGGCTGTCAATCCCTTTGCCCCGGGCGGTTCCGCAGGCGTCCAGGGTAAGGGCAACCCCATTGGTGCCAGGCCGAAGATGCGTAATGACACCTGCAACCCGTTCGCCCCACTGGGTCGGTGTTCGTCCGGCAAATCGCTCAACCACACGCTGCCGCAGGGCGGCATACCCGCCGTCGCCTCCCTCTCCCGCCTCGACCGCTGTCACCGGCCGGCTCACGGCAAGCAGAACAATGACTGCCACTAATGCCCTTGCTATCTTACATATCCGTCGTGCCGTCACGCTGATCACCTCGCCCAGTCAGATACTGCCGATAGTAACGCCTCTCGATGCACCCTGAAACAAAAAAAGCGGGCTTCAGGAATGAAGCCCGCTGGTGCGCTCAAATCGACAGCGAAGCTATTTCTTTGTGATGACAAGCTCCTCCCCCGACATGGACAGATCGACCCTGACCGTATCCCCTTCCTGAAACTTTCCTTCCAGAAGCGCCAGGGCCAGCGGATCTTGGATCTTTCGCTGGATTGTCCGTTTGAGGGGCCGGGCACCGTAGGCCGGGTCATAGCCCTCGCGGCTCAGGTATTCCCGGGCCTTGTTGCTCAGTTCAAGGATGATGCGCCGATCAGCGAGTCGCTGCTTCAGATATTCCACTTGGATATCGACGATCTTCTTGATCTGCTCAAGGGGAAGCGCATGATAGATCACGACCTCGTCGATCCGGTTGAGGAATTCTGGTTTGAATCCCTCCTTGAGCGTCTCGGTGACCATGGCCTTCATGCGTGCGTAGTCGCTGGAACCGTACTGCTGAATCCATTGGGAACCAAGGTTGCTCGTCATAATGATGACCGTGTTGCGAAAATCGACCGTGCGGCCCTGCCCATCGGTGAGCCGCCCGTCGTCCAGCACCTGGAGGAGCACATTGAAGACCTCCGGATGAGCCTTCTCGATCTCGTCGAAGAGGACAATGGAATAGGGTCGCCGTCTGACCGCCTCGGTAAGCTGCCCCCCTTCTTCGTATCCCACATAGCCCGGGGGGGCGCCGATGAGTCGGGCAACGGTGTGTTTTTCCTGGTACTCGCTCATGTCGATGCGAACGATGGCCTGGTCGTCGTTGAACAGGAACTCCGCCAGAGCCTTGGCGGTTTCGGTCTTGCCGACGCCGGTAGGCCCCAGAAACAGGAACGAGCCGATAGGGCGATTGGGGTCCGAGAGACCGGACCGGGCCCGGCGAATGGCGTTTGCCACCAGGACGAGTGCCTCATCCTGGCCGACGACTCGGGTTTTCAGCCGGTTCTCCATATGCACCAGCTTGTCCGCCTCGCCCTCCATCATGCGGGAAACCGGAATGCCGGTCCACCGGGCGACAATCTCGGCCACCAGCTCGCCATCCACCTCTTCCGGCAGCATCTTTCCTTCCTTGCGGATATCCTCCAACTCCGCACTTCTGTCGTCGATCTCCCTCTCAATGGCCGGGATCTCGCCGTAGCGGATCTCGGCCGTCCGGGCCAGGTTGCCTTCGCGCTCGGCCTTCTTCGCTTCTTCCCTCTTCTCTTCAAGCCGTTGCCTGAGCGAACTTACCCTGCCGATGATATCCTTCTCCCGCTGCCAGTGTCCCTTGAGCTCGGCCGACTTGGCCTTGAGCTCCTCCAGTTCGTCGGCGAGTTTTTTCAGCCGCTCCTGGGCGTGGGGATCCTGGCTCTCCCGCAGCAGGGCCTGTTTTTCGATCTCCAACTGAATGATCCTCCGCTCCACCTCATCGATTTCCGTAGGCATGGAATCGATTTCTATCCTCAAGCGCGAGGCAGCCTCATCGATAAGGTCGATTGCCTTGTCGGGGAGAAAGCGGTCGGTGATGTAGCGGTCCGACAGGGTGGCGGCCGCGACGATGGCGCTGTCCTTGATCCTGATGCCGTGATAGTTCTCGTACTTTTCCTTAAGCCCGCGCAGGATCGCGATAGTGTCCTCAACCGACGGTTCGCCGGTATAGACCTGTTGGAACCGCCGCTCAAGGGCCGCATCCTTCTCGATGTACTTGCGATATTCATTGAGCGTCGTGGCGCCGATGCAGTGGAGCTCTCCCCGGGCAAGCGCCGGCTTGAGCATGTTGGACGCATCCATTGCCCCCTCGGCGGCACCGGCCCCGACCAGGGTGTGAAGCTCGTCGATGAACAGGATGACCGTGCCATCGGACTTGGCAACCTCCCTGATGACCGCCTTGAGGCGCTCCTCGAATTCGCCGCGATACTTGGCGCCGGCAATGAGCGCACCCATGTCGAGAGCAACGAGCCGCTTATCCTTGAGGGTCTCGGGCACATCACCGGAGACGATCCGCTGCGCAAGCCCCTCCACGATGGCGGTCTTTCCCACCCCAGGCTCGCCGATCAGGACCGGGTTGTTCTTTGTTCGCCGGGACAGCACCTGGAGTACCCGCCGGATCTCGTCGTCGCGGCCGATAACCGGGTCGAGCTTTCCCTGACGGGCCAAATCGGTCAGATCGCGGGCATACTTGGCCAAGGCCTGATAGGTATCCTCAGGATTCTGATCCGTAACCCGCTCTCCCCCGCGGATATCCATCAGGGCCGCCAGGACGTTATCCCGGCTGACTCCCGCATCAAGAAGCGCCCGGGCTGCCGCGCACTGCCGCTCGGCAAAGAAGCCGAGGAGAAGATGCTCGGTGGAGACGAATTCATCCTTCATGGCATCGGCTTCGCGCTGGGCCGCGTCGAGAATCCGGTTGAGGGCCGGCGACAGATAGGCCTGGGCCGTGGCCCCGCTCACCTGAGGAAGCCTTTTCACCAACACATCAGCAGCGTTCCTCAGTGCGGCCGGGCCCCCTCCCACTTTCTGAATTATCGGGGCAATGAGCCCCCCCTCCTGCTCAAGGAGCGAGACCAGAAGGTGCTCCGGCTCGATGGAACCATTACCCTGCCGTGCTGCCAGTTGCTGGGCTCCGGCAAGGGCCTCCTGGGTCTTTATGGTCATTTTCTCAGGTCTGATCATTGGGCGTTCTCCTTTCCTGCTTCAAGGAAAACATAGGCACGCCCCGGTAGGAAGTCAAGGACGGGCAAGAGAAGGTTTTCGGTGTAGGATGGGCGCTGACAGACTGCTAGGGGGGCGAAACAAGGTCGAACTCCAACTGTTTCCAGGTCTCCCGCTTGATCTTGGGACCGGGATAGTAGCGGGGGCATGAGGATATGACAACCGCAGCGGCCTGTTTGCACGGGCGGCGGCAGGAAAGGCAGAGCTTATTGGCTTCGAGCTTCCGTTTCATGGTGACCTTCGCTAGGGTGTCCGGAGCTATCTCCTCATGTGCCATAGTAACAGAATGTGATGAAAAAAAGGAAGGCGGCGTTACCGCCGCCTTCCCTCACAATCAGGAAATCTTGCGGGTCCAGCCGAAGGTGTCGGGAATCCGGCCCGTCTGGATGCCGGTAAGGGTATCATAGAGTTCCCGGGTGATCGGCCCGACGCCACCGTCGCCCACCGTAACGTTCTCGCCCTTGTATGCCAGGACTCCAACAGGACTGACGACAGCGGCAGTGCCACTGCCGAATGCCTCGGTTACCTTGCCGGCACGAATATCGGCCATGAGATCGTTCACGTCGATCAACCGCTCTTCGATGGTGTAACCGCGGCTCGCTGCCAGCTTCAGAACCGAGTCGCGGGTAACGCCGTTCAGAATGGTGCCCGTGAGAGGCGAGGTGACTATGGTCTTGCCGTAGGCAAACAGCATATTCATCGCCCCAACCTCCTCGATGTAGCGACGGTGGACCCCGTCAAGCCAGAGGACCTGGTCAAACCCTTTTTTCTTCGCCTCAAGACCGGCCTTGAGCGACGAGGCATAATTGCCGCCTGTCTTGGCTTCACCGGTACCGCCGGGCACGGCGCGGACATATTGGTCTTCCACCATGATTTTTACCGGATTGAACCCCGAGGCATAGTAGGCGCCCACCGGCGAAAGAATCACAAAAAAGTAGTAATGATCGGCAGGCTTCACGCCAAGAGCCGGTTCCACGGCAATCATGGCGGGCCGGATATACAGGGAAGTCCCCTCGGAAGCCGGTATCCAGTCGCGCTCAAGCGACACCAACTGCTCGATGCCACCGACGAAAAGATCTTCCGGCACCTCGGGCATGCAGAGACGCTCGGCTGAATGATTGAAGCGACGGGCATTCATTTCCGGCCGGAAAAGCGCAATGGAACCATCCGGCCACTTATACGCTTTGAGTCCTTCAAAAATCTCCTGGGCATAGTGAAATACCGCACACGCAGGATCCAGTGAAAACGGAGCATAGGGCTCAATCCGCGCATCGACCCAGCCCTGCCCGACCTTCCATTCGGCAACAAGCATCCGGTCGGTAAAAAGACGACCAAAGCCCAGCGCTGTTTCGTCAGTGGCTTTTTGTTTCTTCTGTTCAGCGGGAAGTGGTGCAACTCTGATTTCCATCTTCAGGACCTCCGTTAACCGGCGCCAAGCGTCGGCTCAGTTTATATAAATCGGTTTATCACAGCATCCCAGGCGCGGCAAGATGTTTTGCGCTGCGAGCCGTGAGGCCGATCACTCACGGTGTTTCCGCCGGAGGCGCCCTGCGTCCCATCATACGCCACAGGAATTTCATCCATCGAGAAAGAAATGGGTTGCCTACCTGCTTGATTTTTAACACTCTCCCTGCTACATTATTAGCACTCAAACACATCGAGTGCTAATAACATCACGATGGGAGGCGCGCATATGTCGATGAGCTTGCCTGTTGTAGCGGATAGCCTGACCGTCTACCTGAGAGAAATCAGAAAATTCCCTGTCCTTACTCCTGAGGAGGAATACCGGTTTGCAGTTAAATTTTACGAGGACAAGGACCTGGAAGCGGCCCACTCTCTCATAACATCGAATCTTAGATTCGTTGTCAAGATCGCATTCGAGTATCGTTCCTATGGATTGAAAATGCTCGACCTCATTCAGGAAGGCAACGTCGGCCTGATGATGGCAGTACGTAAATTCAATCCCTACAAAGGGATACGCCTCATCTCCTATGCGGTCTGGTGGATTCGCGCATATATCCAGAACCATATTGTTTCGGCATGGAGCCTCCTGAAGATAGGCACCACCCAGGCCCAGAAGAAGCTGTTCTTCAAGCTGAATCAAGCCAAAAACGCGATCAAGGGGCTCACAGGCACGGACGACATCGAAGCAACAGCGACCACGCTCCACGTGAAAGAATCCGAAGTCCTCGAAATGGACCAGAGGATGCGCGGCGACTTCTACCTCGACGCAGAAATCAAGGACGGCGACGGACTCACCATCCTGGAAACGCTGGCCGACGAGCGACAGAACCAAGAGGACACTCTAGCAGAACTCCAAGAGTCCGAGTTGCTCAAGCAGCATATAGCCGGAGCTCTCGGTAAGCTTAACGAGAAGGAGCGCTTTATCGTCGAGCAGCGCGTGACAGCCGATTCTCCACTCACCCTTCAGGAGATCGCCGATCGCTTCTCGATCTCCCGCGAACGTGTGCGCCAAATTGAAGAGGCTGCTCTCCGTAAAGTCAAATCATATCTCATACCTATTATCGCAGAGACGCGACCGGTCTGACCGCTTCGTCGCACTCACGGCCCCACCTCCGAACGGGTGGGGCTTTTTTTACACTACATCCGAGGGAACCACATGCTTACAAGTGCCCAACAGGAGCGATATGCTCGGCATCTCATTCTTGAGGGAGTAGGCCCGGAAGGGCAAGAAAAACTCCTTAACGGTAAAGTGCTCATAATCGGCGCCGGCGGTCTCGGCTCACCGGCGGCCTTTTACTTGGCAGCCGCCGGGGTTGGAACCATCGGCATCGCCGACTCGGACCGTGTCGAACTCTCAAATCTTCAGCGCCAGATACTCCACACCACTGCCGGTATCGGCCACCTCAAAGTCGAATCGGCACGGGACGCGATGTGTGAACTGAACCCCGACATCCAAGTCCGAACATACCCCGTGAGAGTAGACGAAACCATGCTTCAAACCATACTCATCGAGTATGACTTTGTCATCGATGCCACCGACAATTTTGCCTCAAAGTTCCTGATCAACGATGCATGCGTCCGGGCGGGCAAAGCGTTTTCACACGGGGGTATCCTGCGCTACGCCGGACAGACCATGACAGTGCACCCCCGCCGGTCAGCATGCTATCGGTGCCTCTTCGAGGAAGAGCCATCGCCGGAGATAGCAACCGCCTGTTCCCGAGCGGGAGTATTGGGAGTATTACCAGGGGTAATCGGAGCGTTGCAGGCGACGGAGGCATTGAAGCACGTGTTGGGAGTCGGGGAGTTGCTGACGGGACGCTTGCTGACGTACGACAGCCAGGCGTTGCGATTTAGAGAGGTAGTGGTAGGCCGGCGTTCGGGCTGCGTGGCCTGCGGACAGTAGCGGAGCTGCGGACGTAAGAAACCCCCTGATCGGCAAAGGATCAGGGGGTTTGGAAAAAATCCCGGCGGCGACCTACTTTCCCACACAGCTGCCCGTGCAGTATCATCGGCCCAGAGGGGCTTAACTTCCGTGTTCGAGATGGGAACGGGTGTGACCCCCTCGGCATAGCCACCGAGAAACGGTATAAATGTATCTAAGTCAATTGCATTGATCGAGATTGTATGGGGTAGATGGTGGGGGTGGCGTTGCCACCCCCGTATGAATAAAGCTCGGAAGTAAATTATGGTCAAGCCTCACGGCCGATTAGTACCGGTCAGCTGAGCGCATTGCTGCGCTTACACACCCGGCCTATCAACGTTGTGGTCTACAACGGGCCTTCAGGGGACTTGCGTCCCGGGGATACCTAATCTTGAAGGAGGCTTCCCGCTTAGATGCTTTCAGCGGTTATCCTTTCCGTACATAGCTACCCAGCGAATGCTCCTGGCGGAACAACTGGAACACTAGAGGTACGTCCATCCCGGTCCTCTCGTACTAAGGACAGCTCTTCTCAAGTATCCTGCGCCCACGGCAGATAGGGACCAAACTGTCTCACGACGTTTTAAACCCAGCTCGCGTACCGCTTTAATTGGCGAACAGCCAAACCCTTGGGACCGACTTCAGCCCCAGGATGCGATGAGCCGACATCGAGGTGCCAAACCTCCCCGTCGATGTGAACTCTTGGGGGAGATCAGCCTGTTATCCCCGGAGTACCTTTTATCCGTTGAGCGACGGCCCTTCCATACAGAACCGCCGGATCACTAAGGCCTACTTTCGTACCTGCTCGACGTGTCTGTCTCGCAGTCAAGCTCCCTTATGCCTTTGCACTCTACGGCTGGTTTCCAATCAGCCTGAGGGAACCTTCGCGCGCCTCCGTTACGCTTTGGGAGGCGACCGCCCCAGTCAAACTACCCACCAGACAGTGTCCCCGACCCGGATGACGGGCCTGGGTTAGACATCCAAAACAACCAGGGTGGTATTTCAAGGGTGGCTCCACCGAAACTGGCGTCCCGGTTTCACAGCCTCCCACCTATCCTACACAAGCTATTCCGAATGTCACTGTCAAGCTGTAGTAAAGGTTCACGGGGTCTTTCCGTCTTGCCGCGGGTACTCGGCATCTTCACCGAGAATTCAATTTCGCTGAGCCACTGGTTGAGACAGCGCGGAAATCGTTACGCCATTCGTGCAGGTCGGAACTTACCCGACAAGGAATTTCGCTACCTTAGGACCGTTATAGTTACGGCCGCCGTTTACCGGGGCTTCGGTTCAAAGCTTCGCTTGCGCTAACAAATCCCCTTAACCTTCCGGCACCGGGCAGGCGTCAGACCCTATACATCGTCTTGCGACTTAGCAGAGTCCTGTGTTTTTAGTAAACAGTCGCTACCGCCATTTCTCTGCGACCCTCTTCGGCTTCACGTGCGAATCGCTACACCTAGTGAGGGCACACCTTCTCCCGAAGTTACGGTGTCAATTTGCCGAGTTCCTTAACCAGTGTTCTCTCAAGCACCTTAGGACATTAATCCTCACCCACCTGAGTCGGTTTACGGTACGGTCACCTGCCGCCTGAAGCTTAGAGGCTTTTCTTGGAAGCATGGGATCAACGACTTTGTGGGGATACCCCCTCGTCATCACGCCTTGGCGTTGTATGGAAGAAGGGATTTGCCTCCTCTTCCCGCCTACACGCTTGAACCGGGACGTCCAGCACCCGGATCGCCTACCCTTCTCCGTCCCCCCATCGCAGCGACAAGTGGTACAGGAATATTAACCTGTTTCCCATCAACTACGCCTTTCGGCCTCGCCTTAGGGACCGACTAACCCTCAGCAGATTACCTTTACTGAGGAACCCTTGGGTTTTCGGTGTGCGGGTTTCTCACCCGCATTTTCGCTACTCATGTCAGCATAATCTCTTGTGATACCTCCAGCCGTCCTCGCGGTCGACCTTCGCAGGCTTACACAATGCTCCCCTACCGCTGATACCTTAAGGTATCAACCCGTGGCTTCGGTACCATGCTTGAGCCCCGTTACATTTTCCGCGCAGACCCAC
Organism: Geobacter sp. 60473; assembly: GCF_036323535.1. Lineage (GTDB taxonomy): Bacteria > Desulfobacterota > Desulfuromonadia > Geobacterales > Geobacteraceae > Geobacter > Geobacter sulfurreducens. Next base: position 110,406 of record NZ_AP028967.1, on the reverse strand, counting down.
TCGACCAGTGAGCTATTACGCTTTCTTTAAAGGGTGGCTGCTTCTAAGCCAACCTCCTGGTTGTCTGGGCATTTCCACATCGTTTTCCACTTAGCATGGATTTTGGGACCTTAGCCGACGATCTGGGCTCTTTCCCTTTTGACTACGGATCTTATCACCCGCAGTCTGACTCCCGTGATAACAGTTAGTGGTATTCGGAGTTTGATTGGGTTTGGTAATCTGGTAGGACCCCTAGCCCATTCAGTGCTCTACCCCCACTACTTACTTCACGAGGCTATACCTAAATATATTTCGGGGAGAACCAGCTATCTCCGAGTTTGATTAGCCTTTCACTCCTATCCACACCTCATCCCCTGGCTTTTCAACGCCAGTGGGTTCGGGCCTCCACGAAGTGTTACCTTCCTTT